>PHAT01000004.1:0-300000 GCA_002840435.1 Deltaproteobacteria bacterium HGW-Deltaproteobacteria-6 | reverse complement strand
CAGGCGGAGGGTGAAGATGCTTTCTTTAGCCTGCCAATAAGGCAGAGGTGAATGCTCCGGTCTGCCGCAAACGAAGATGGCTGTTCAGCGGGATTCCGGGGAGATGAAGGTGAGGCTGAAAGACAAAATGGATGCCTTTCAGTTTAAAATAATGAAATAGAGGATTTCAAAGAAAAGGAGATTCAAAATGAAAACAACAACGAGGGGTACGGTGTTTTTTTTGATGGTCATGGCGCTGGTTTTCATGCTGCCCGCCGGCAATGCTTCAGCACAGGAGAAAAAGGCCACGCTGGCCCAGGCGAAGGAGTTCAACAAGAAACTGGTTGCTTACGCAGGCGAGGCCGGCTGTGAAAAATCTTTTGCGGAAATAAACAATGTTAAGAGTATCTGGAACACGACTTACGCCAACGCCTTCTCGGCGGCCGGAGACTGGAAAGGCACAACCCTGGCTCACGGCAGGGTGCCTGTCATGACCGGAACGAATACCATGGCTGTTAAAGACGCGGACGGCAAAACCTTCATCAAAGAGTGTATTGAGAAGTGCCAGAAGAGCGGATATGCGGAGGTCGGCTACCGGTGGTTCAATCCGAAACTGAAAAAAGCCGAAGCGCGCACCTTGATTGCCACGGTTGTGGACTGTGGTTCGAAATTCGGCAAGGTCGACATGATAACGTTTTATGAAGGAACCCAATAACATGGTTTGTCGTTTCCGGCCGGGCTGCAATGATGAGAATAAATTGCGGTTTGTCAACGCCTTGCGAAAGCAGGGAGCGCGGGGCTGGAATTAAATAGTATGACCTTTTCTTTCACCGGCAGGAAGCAATTTTCCCGTCCGAAGGCTGTTGAATCTTTTTTCCTGCCGGTGATTTCTCCTTTTTCATCACATTTATCCTGAATCATGAGGGGCCTGCATGAGCGATTATTTTAATAATTTAAAGCTGGCAAAGAAAATGCTGGTGGCGCCGGTTGTTGTTCTTTTTTTTCTAATTCTCCTGTCCATCGGCACTTATTTCAGCCTTGCCCTGCAAAGGGACGCGCTGGATGATATTTACAACAACAGATTTAAACAATATCAGAACAGCGCCAGGATCCAAAACGATGTGTCCAGTGTTCACGGGAACCTTTCCCGGATTCTCAACTGGATGAAAACCAATTACAGCGCGGAAGAGATTGCCCGGGAAATCAAACAACAGAAAGATCTTTTGACGGAAGATGTTGAGCTTATCAAGAAGCAGCTTGGATCCGGTTCGCTCACTCCGGAGGAGAAAAAATATTTTCAATCCGCTTCCGATCATCTGATCGAATATCAGAAAAGCGTTTTGGGCATTTTTAATGCGGCTGCCGTTAGTCCGGACATGGCCATTCAGATTATGACCGCGACCGATAACCTGTATAAGGACTTGAATAAGTTTCTTAAAGACCTGCTGATATTCGAAGATAAATCCAGCAAGAAAAAATATGACGCCGCAGTTGCGTCTTTTAATATAACCGTGATGATTTTTCTGGTGGTTGTAGCCATTGCGGTCGTTCTGTCTTTTGCCGTCAGTATTTTAGTAACCCGCATCGTTTTAAAACCGATCAATCGGACGATCCATGTTGTAAAACAATTAGCCGACGGTGATCTTACTCAGAAAATTGAATTGAAACAAAACGATGAAATTGGCGCTCTTGTTGAGTCCGTCAACACCATGCGCAGTAAAATGAATCATGCCGTGGGGCAGGCGATGCAAATATCCGGCGGGCTGTCGGATTCGGCCTCCCAGGAAGCCGCGGCCATTGAAGAAACCTCCGCGTCTCTGGATGAAATCGCCTCGATGACCCGCCAGAATGCGGCAAATACGGAAGCGGCCAACCAGCTGATGCTTTCCGCGCGCGACGCCATTAATAAGGCGAATGAATCCATGGGGGGACTGAAGCAGTCCATGATCGAAATCGCCAAGGCCAGCGAACAGACCCAGAAGATTGTCAAAAGCATTGACGAGATTGCGTTTCAGACCAATCTGCTGGCGCTCAATGCCTCCGTGGAAGCGGCGCGCGCCGGAGAAGCCGGAGCGGGCTTTGCCGTCGTGGCCGATGAAGTGCGGAATCTGGCCATGCGAGCCACGCAATCGGCAAAAGGATCCTCCGATCTGATCGGCGATATTGTCCGCAAAGTGAAAAATGGTGAAAATCTGGTCACGGCGACGAGCACAGCCTTCAGTCAGGTCACCGGCAGCGCCAATAAAGTAGTCGATCTGATGAGCGAGATCGCCGCCGCTTCGAAAGAACAATCCCAGGGTATTGATCAGGTCAACCGGGCTATTGCCGAAATGAATGTCACCACGCAGCAGACCGCCGGCAATGCGGAAAATCTCGCCTGTGTCATGACCATTTTCAAGACGGAGCAGAACGATGCGGGAAGAACATCCGGCTTTTCCATGAAAGCGGGCACGGTCGGTTCATCTTTTCAAAAACCGGCAGCCATGACCGTTATGGAGCAGACGGACTTTTAGCGGCAAACCCTGCGGGAAAACGTATTGTTGAAATAGTAAACCGCGTCATCAGAACAGGCGGGTGGTTTGGAAGCAAGAATAAGCAGCGTATCCTGCCCCTTAATCCGTTGTAAATAATCGTAATCAATAGAATTACCGAATACGCCGGAGAGATGTTGAAAACGACAGCAATATTGCGTTGACACGCGCGGGCCCTTTCCTTATACTCCCGGTCAGTAAAGTATCTGAAGGTAACGAAGCTTTTATGACTGTCGACGTTAAAATTGAAGATCACATCCTGTTCATTGAAATTAACCGGCCGGAAAAATACAATGCCATGACGCAGGCCATGTATCACGAGATCGGCCGGGCTTACTTCCGCCTGGATCAGGATGACGAGGCGCGCGTGGGACTGGTCCATGCGGCCGGTCCGCACTTTACATCCGGCCTGGATCTGACCGACTGGGGCGGTACATTTGACGCAGGCAAAGGGTTTCCTTTCATTGGGGATGACGAAATTGATCCGTTTTACGTCATGAGCAACAGGCGCTGCGCGAAGCCGATTGTCATGGCAACCCAGGGGTATTGCTACACCTGGGGATTTGAGATGATGCTCAGCACGGATATCCGGGTGGCGGCCGCCGATACCCGTTTTGCCATGTTGGAGGTCAAACGCGGGTTTTTTCCGGCAGCCGGCGCAACGCTCCGACTGCCCAAAGAGATCGGCTGGGCCAACGCCCAGCGTTACATGCTGACGGGAGATGAAATGAGCGCGGCGGAAGCTTATCGTCTGGGCCTGGTGCAGCAAGTGACAGAGCCGGGCCAACAACTGACGAAAGCGCTGGAGCTTGCCCGCAGCGTGGCGCGCGCCGCACCCCTGGGAGTTCGGGGAGCGCTGGCGTCATGCCGTAAAGCCGCTCTGGAGGGGGATGAAGCGGCCAAGGCGGTCATGTTTCAGGATGTGGCCCAGGTCATGAAAAGTGAAGATATGAGGGAGGGTCTGCAATCGTTTATCGAACGGCGCGCCGCGGTATTTAAGGGGAAATAACCGCAGGGGCACGGACGGCAAAGAGGGTGGACGTGTTGATATTTTTTAAACGGCAGTAAATGAACAACGGCTTTGCATGAATCAATGCTCTGGCAGGGGGCATGTATGCGGATCGGGTAAGAGGGTTTTGAATCTTACAGGGAAGATGATTCGTTTCATTCTACGCCTTTAATTTTCAACAGGAGGAATTGAACATGGCACACAGTAACTGGTTGTATCAGACGCGGGACATCATGTTCCAGATCAAAGAATGGCTCGGCGTGGAAAAGCTCCTGGGCCTTGACGCTTACAAGGATTACTACGGGATGGACGACATCGACAGTTTCCTCGATGTGAACTTCAAAGTCTGCCGCGACGTGATGTGTCCTGCCAATAAAGATGCCGATGAGCCCGGCGCAAAATTTGTTGGCGGCAATGAACATGCGGTTGTTACCCCCGACTCGTTCAAGAATGTTTATAAAACCGTTATGGAGGCGGAACTGGGACCCCAGTTCGGCTACCGCGGCGAAGGCAAAATACCGCTGTGCTGGTATGCTCCGATCCTGGAGATGCAGTCCGCGGCGTCGCCGTCGATCGTCATGTTCTGGTGTCTGACCCAGGGCGCGATCACCGTGCTTCATGAATTCGCCACCCAAAAACAGCAGGACCTGTTTATGCCCAAACTGCGGACAGGTGAATGGGGCGGCACCATGGGGCTTACCGAACCGGGCGCAGGCTCCGAGGTCGGTGCGGTTAAGAGCCGGGCCGTTCCCACGGATGTTCCCGGCAAGTATAAGCTCACCGGCACAAAATGCTTCATTTCTTCGGGCGACCATGACCTGGCGGAAAACATCATCCACCTGATGCTGGCCAAGACCCCGGACGCCAAAGAAGGCACCGCCGGCATCTCCCTGTTTATCGTTCCCAAGTTCTGGGTCAACGACGATGGCTCCTTAGGCGCCTGGAACGACGTCACCACCATGGGGATTGAGCACAAACTGGGCATTCACGGATCGACGACCGCCACCCTGTCCATGGGTGAAAACGATAACTGCTACGGCTGGATGGTCGGCGAGGCGGAAGTGGTGGACGGCCGCGGCATCGGCATGAAGCAGATGTTTGCCTATATGAACGAAGAACGTCTGAACACCGGCTTATTTTCCCTGGGATGCATTGGCTCCGCTTATTACTCCGCTCTGGATTACACCAAAATCCGTGTGCAGAGCAAACATTCCACCAACCCCAAGGGCCCCAGCGTCCGCATCATCGAGCACGAAGATGTCCGCCGCATGTTGTTGTCCCAGAAATCCATTCTGGAAGCCTGCCGGGCTTTGATTTACAAGTCTTATCTCTATCGTGATCTGGCCGTCGATGCCGCCACGAAAGAAGAGCGATGCTATTATGATGACATGTTTGCAATCAACAACCCGCTGTGCAAGGCCTATACATCCGATATGGCGAGGCTGACCACCGGGGATGCCATCCAGTGCCACGGCGGCTACGGCTTTACGGAAGAGTATGCTCCGGCGGAACTTTACCGGGATGTCGTGATCTACGGGATCTGGGAAGGCACCAACTTCATCCAGGCGCAGGACTACACCGGCCGCAAATTTACCATGCAAAACGGCGAACCGTTTGCGAAGTGGGTGAGAGAAATCGACGACTTCGTGGCCGGCAAGAAAACCGATGAATTTGCTGCGGAGTTCGCGATGATGGCGGATGCCATGGCGGCTTTCAAGGATATCGTGGATATGAATGCCGCCTGGACGAAAGGCGATAAGCAGATGAAGCAGCTCTACGCCACCCGGACCATGCATGCCGGCGCCAGAGTTTATTGCGGCATGCTGCTGCTCGACCAGGCGCTCATGGCGGCAGCCAAGCTCAAAGAAAATGGCAGCGTCGATGCCGATTTCTACAAGGGCAAAATCGCCACTGCCAGATTCTATGTCATGAATCATGTTCCGGATATTTTCGGATACGAGAAGGCGATGAAGTGCGGCGACCGCAGCGCGATCGACATCCCCGAAGAAAGTTTCATGTAGTTCAAACAAACCTTGGCTTAAGGGCAAGAAGACCGGAAGTATGAAAGGCCGGAGCGGAACAAAATTCCGCTCCGGCTGCTTAAAGGGGCCTCGGACAAGCTTTGGCATCGCGTTTCATAAAAGACTGGATCGTCCGTCCTGTAAGGCTGTTGTTCTTATTTTGCTGATTCATCCGACCTTTCAATCAGAAGCAATCAAAATATGGCTGAACTCTGATTCGACCTATGATAAAAGTATCCCTGGGGCATGTCAGTGATCAGAGAGAAGACCGGAAACTGATCAAGAAGCCGGAAGGGGGCGCGATTTAAAAACAAGGGAGTATTTTATGAAGAAACTACTCACATCCGTTTTCGCAGCTTTTTTACTGATAATCATTACGGTCTGTACGATTGAGGCCGGTGCACAGAGTCTTGAAGATGCCATATCCGCCGTAAAGCGCGGAGATATTAATTACGTGCGCGACTTCATTGAAAAAGGAGCGGATGTAAACTTAAAAGACAAGGCTGGTTGTAGTCTTTTATGCTGGGCAACCGTCTATGAAAAAGCAGACATTGCCCGCTTTCTCATTGAAAAAGGAGCGGATGTCAATACGAAAGAAAATATCGGTTGGACTCCGTTGCATCGTGTGGCGGCATTTACAAAAAAAACTGATATCGTGAACATTTTGACGGAGAAAGGCGCAGATTTAAACGTAAAAGACAAGTATGGTAAGACCCCTCTGATTTTGGCAGTAGACTCGAGGGGGAACGATGTTGCCCGCCTCCTCATTCAAAAAGGTGCTGATGTTAACACGAGAGACAAGAACGGCATGACACCTTTAGATTACGCCGCAAAAAACAATAATGCTGAGATTGCCCGTTTCCTCATTGAAAATGGTGCAAATGTAAATTCGAAAGGTGGCCATTCCCCTCTCTATTTGGCGCTTATTCATAAAAATATAAACACCATGAGAGTCTTGATTGAGAAGGGCGCTAATGTGAATGAGGGAGACCGCTCGACACTTTTGCATTCGGCGGCTCTCTCCGGGATGACTGATATCGCCCGCCTTCTCGTTGAAAAGGGCGCCAAGGTGGACGCAAAAAATGAATACGGCGCAACGCCTTTGCACAGCGCGGTCTCAAGCAAAAAGATCGATCTTGTCCGCTTTCTCCTGGAAAAAGGCGCAGATGTCAATGCGAAAGACAAAACTGGCTGGACCCCTTTGCATAAGGCGGCGAGCGAAGGGCAGACTGATATTGTCCGCCTTCTCATCGAAAAAGGCGCAGATGTGAGTGCGAAAAACAACTTGGGTTCAACACCCGTGAGTTTTGCAATAATGGACGGTTATCTTGAGGTTGTGCAAGTCTTGATGGAAAAGGGTGCGATTGTTGACGAGAAAGAGGCTCTGAAAGATGCAGTTTACCATAAGAAGACCAATTTAGCCGGTTTTTTTATTGAAAGGGGCGCAAATGTAAACGATCGGTACAGATATGGAGAAACGCTTCTGCATCAGGTGGCCGAAGGCAAGACGGATATGGCACGATTTCTAATTAAGAAGGGAGCCGATGTCAATGCAAAAAACAACGATGGTGAGACGCCTTTGCATAAAGCGGCTCGCTACGGCAATGTTGAGATGATCCATCTTCTCATCGAAAATGGCGCGGATGCAGGTAAGGAGGACAACAAGGGCGATACGCCGGTGGAGACGGCAAAGAAATACGGCATGGATAAGGCCAAACAGGCGCTGCGCGACGCAAAAAATAAATATGCCGCAAAAAAAACCGCAACGCCTTCGTATAGCCCGAAATCAGCTGTTAAGGAAAAATTGTTTGTAAACATCCACGAAATACCCGATTTCAAATCGGCGCCGAGACAAAATGATATTGCCGTTGTCATCGGAATAGAAAACTATCGCGGATTACCCAAATCCGAGTATTCCAAAAGCGATGCCGGCATCGTGAAGGATTACCTGAAAGCTCTGGGATATCAGGAGAGGAATATTGCTCTTCTTATTGATGATAAAGCAAGCCTTTCCGATATCAAGAAAACAGTGGAAACATGGCTCCCGAACAGAATAAAAAAGGGCAGCCAGGTCGTTATTTATTATTCAGGTCACGGCGCTCCCGAACCTAAAACGGGAGACGCGTATATTGTGCCGTTTGACGGCGACCCGGGTTATCTTGATGACACGGGCTATTCATTGAAAAGACTTTATGAGAAACTTGGCAAATTGAAGGCGGCTCAAATTGTCGTTTTACTGGATTCGTGCTTTTCCGGTTCCGGAGGAAGAAGCGTCCTGGCGCAGGGCGCAAGGCCGCTGGTGATGATGGCTGAAGCGCCGGTCAAGGCAAATAATTTAGCAGTGCTCTCAGCGACAGAGGGCGTTCAGATATCCACCTCGTCGCCCGAAAAAGGCCACGGTGTTTTTACCTATTATTTTCTTTTGGCGCTGAAGGAAGGGAAAAAGAGCCTGTCCGAAATTTACGAAACAGTTAAACCACAGGTCGAGGACGAGGCGAGGCAGATCAACGTCCAGCAAAGCCCCAGTCTTCATCCCGCACCGGAAAAACTGGCCGGACGATTCCTGCTGAGATAATAAAAAATTAACTTCAGGTAATAATCAATCAATGCATAAATTAAAAAAGGCAGAACCATATTCACCCGGTCCCTGCCGATATAAAATAATCCCGTCGGACTTTTTTCAAAATAAGTTTTATTAACTGTGATGCATATCACTGACAATTCTTCTGATACTCAATACTGTTTCCCGCGTGTGCCTTGCTTTGGCGGATGGCACGAACGGGACGAAAGGGGAGAGTACTGTGTGAGGTATGTTTTCAATGCAGGTAAGCCTCTGCTGCCTTGTACCCCACTTAAACTTCATCGTTGATCGAATATTTCAATCAGTAACCGGCGGCATATTCAATGAACACATACGCCGACTTCCATATGCTGCCCGGGGAAAATGGTAATATTTCATAAAGAATCAACGCATAACCATAATCATAATAGAGTTTTCCAAGTGAACAGAGAACACAAATATGAACTCAATACAGGCAATCTTCCCGATGATGAAAAAAACAAGATTGAAGTTAAGGTTGAAGGTGAACCGGTGCATTTATTGTATTTCTCTTTGGACATTTTCTATATTCTTTCGGAAAAATTATTTTCTGAGGGTAAGGCGGTGAAAGTTTCATTTAACCTGAAAGACAAGGGGAAAATAAACTTAATAGGCAAAGTTGTTCGCACCAGGTCCATGCCGGATGGCGAAAGGTGGGGCATCGAGATCGATTTAACACGTACGTATGATCTGGAATCCATATAATTCCAGTTCACGGAAACGAGGAGGAAACAGACATGAAATTGATCGTTGCAGACGATTCACGTTTAGTGCGCGGTATTGTCGTAAAAGCGGTCGCATCGATTGGTTTTGAGGCTGTCCCGGCGGCGAACGGCAGGGAAGCGTTGAATATCCTGGAAGCCGGTGACGAAAATATAAATTTGGTGCTTCTCGACTGGAATATGCCTGTCATGAACGGCATTGATGTTATAAAAAGCATGCGGGCTGATGATCGTTTTAAGAAGATTCCCGTATTGATGGTCTCAACGGAGTCTGAAGACGACAGAATTAACGAAGCCATCAGCGCAGGCGCTCAGAACTATCTCACCAAACCCTTTACCGCGGATCAACTGATAGACGCAATTCATCAGGTGTTGGGAAGAAAATAAAAATCGCTGTCCGCCGGTATCGGGAACCGGGTGCCGCGCGGGCAAAGCGATATCGATAACTGCCTGCCTCAGACTTCCATCAGGCAATCCCAATTATTGACCATGAAAAGAAAATGGAGGTTGTTTCTATGAAAAAAATACTGGGAATTGGTTGCAGCCCAAAAATCGAAAAAGTACTTTCGGGCCTGCTAGGCGAAGATTGCAATATTCAATATGAAAAATTTCATCTCGAAATGGTCATCAGCGATTGTGACATGATTATTCTCTGGATGGACAAAAATCAGGAGCAGGTTGTACGGCAAATCTGCAAATTGCGGTATGCCTGCAACTTCCAGAATATACCCATTATTCTTATTCATGGTCAGAAGCAGGATATCACGTCGCAACCCTATATGATCGCAGGCGCAACGGAAGTGCTGTCTGTGGCGGACCCGTCACCCGCCTTCAAGCATATTATCAAAGGTTATTTAATCCCCAACCGGGAGCCTCTGGAAGAAGAACTGGAGTATCTGCGTCCTTTTATCAAGAACACCTGCCATATCCTCAGAACGATGGCCGCGCTGGAGGTGGATTTCAAAAAAGTTTATTTCTCCAATGCCATCAGAATATTCGGTGATGTTTCCGGTATCATGGGCCTTTCCGGAAATGCCGAAGGCACGCTTGTCGTCACTTTTTATTGGGATCTGGCAAAAATGATCGTCGCAAAAATGATGGGAACGGATGAGAGTTCCATCGACGCTGAATTGATTCACGACGGTGTCAGTGAAATTATCAACATGATCAGCGGCTCCACGAAAAAAGAGTTTGTCGGCAAACCTTACCATTTTGAAATTACGCTGCCTTCGGTCGTTGTCGGTCCCGGCCACCAGATTGGTTATTTTCAGCATACCTCCGTCGCCGTGCTCATATTTCAAGCGGGAAATCAGTCGTTTGCCCTGCATGTTTTTATCAAACCGAAAACGACCATGCCGTAGGTTTGTAAATATATGATATACAGGATGACCGCTTGCGGAATGCATTTAAAATATGACTGGATATTTTTTCGGACCGGGATTTATGAACGTTAGAAGCTACATCCTTTTGGTAAACCGCGAAAAGAAAATTCTGGCTGCGGTTTGCCAGTCTCTTCTCGGCACCGGGTACCCGGTGCTCACGGCAACCACGATGAGCGATGCCCTGGATTTGCTGTCCAAAAATGCAGTGGCACTGATTATCTGCGATAGTGAGCTTGCGGATGCCAGCGGCTATCAATTCCTCAGAATTCTCAAGAACAGTTCCCTCTTGAAGAAGATCCCTTTTGTATTTTTCGTCCCGTCTAATTTTGTTACTCTGGAAGTGGAGGTCTCAACGGTTCTGGAGGCTTTTGACATGGGAGCTGCGGATTTCATCGCCTACGCTCCGGATGAAGAGGTCTCCATGGTTTTAATAAAACGCATGGGCAAATTGCTGCCGCCCCTGGCCGGCAATGAAAGCATATCTGCGCCACCCCAGGAAGCGCATCAGGAATCCTTTGCCGGGCAGGCTGAGTTCCCTCCGGCGCCAAAAGAGCGGCGGGACAGCGAAAGAACAATACCTAAGCAGATGATCAGCATTGAAATATCCCGCGATGCCGTTTTATGGATGCCCGGCCGGATAACCAATATCAGCGCAGAAGGACTTCTGATGGAAACGTCCCTCCTCGGCAAACTCGGCATGCTGCTTTACCTGAGAATGCCGCTGCCCGGCGGAACATGCGTTATTGAAAGTCACATCAGGCATATTTCAATAAGCGGGCATCAGCTTTCGGCGGAAATTGGCGTAAAAGTAGAACCCTCCGGGGAATGGATCGAAGCCTGTCATTACATTAAAACCCGCAACGACACGCAGGCCAGGTCTTCTGAAGCGGATAAAACGTCCATCGAAAAAACAAATGATGCAGCCATCACCGCCCGCATGGGGGACAAAAAGCAGCAAGTTGATAAGGCGCTGGAAATTAAATTCTATCATAGTCTTATTGGAAAGCAGCTGGGCAACTATAAGGCGATGTCCTTTATCGGCGCCGGCAGCATGGGGGGTGTTTTTAAAGGATGGGATGTCGTTCTTGAGCGCAATGTGGCCATGAAGATTATCTCTTATAATCTTTCGACGATCGCGTCCTACCGGGATATGTTTGTCAAAGAAGCGCGATTGGTGTCCCGCCTGACTCATCCCAATATCGCGCAAATATACCACATTGACCAAATGGGCGATGTCCTCTACTTTGCCATGGAGTTCATCAGCGGGGGAACGCTCGTGGATATGATCAAGAATCGAGATAAACTCAACACGGCAAAAGTCCTGGAACACTTCCTGACCACGTGCCAGACACTCGATTTTGTCAGCCGGCAAAGGATTGTCCATCGGGATATTAAGCCCGAAAATATCATGATCGATGATCAGGGCATATTGAAGGTCCTGGACTTCGGGGTTGCCACCGTCAATGACGGAACAAACAAAAAAACAGAAGGGTTTGGATCGCCGCTTTATGTGTCTCCCGAATGCATTAAGGGTCAGCAGCAGGACTGCCGAAGCGATATCTATTCATTGGCCGCCACATTTTACCATGTTTTGGCGGGAGTGCCTCCCTTTGAAGGAGATTCTGTTGAAGCCATTTTCTCTAAACACTTAAACGATGAGTTGGTTCCGCTGAAGAAAAAAAATCCCGGCCTTTCCCGCGGGCTGTCTGATCTGATCGGGAAAATGATGGCAAAAATTCCCGGGGAGAGATATCAGGACTACCAGGCGATTATCAATGATCTGGCGGTATTGATGCATACGGCGTGAATCATCTTTTCTGATTTGCTCACTTCAGCCACGGGCTGTCTTATCTGTTTTTTCAAAACAAGGCAGCCGGTCGCTCAGTTCCGGCTGATTGCCGCGTTACACCTTTCAAATCGTAATTCACAATACCGGGACTTTTAATAAAGCATCAGCGGTTGCGGCCGGCCTGTTTCCGTTCAATCGGTAATCAACACGGAAGGCCATTATCTTATTGACACTCCATATTGTTCTTCGTATACTTCCCGCCCGGGAAACAATGTTTCATCCAGCAAAGAATATATCCTCGGCACTCATCTTCGCGCTGAGATCGTTTCATGATGATCAATGACGGGAGAGGTGCCTGCAGGAAATGAAATACAAGATTGCCATCCATGAACTTTATGCGTGCGAACGCAGGGTGAAATTCTAAGAGAATGGAAAAAACGATAAAGCTTTCTTATGGCGATTCATCCCGCAACATACACTAATCATCAACGGCTGCGAAAAACGGTAATGGTCTGCCTGGTGCTGGCGCTGTTTGTCTGGACCATCTATCCCTGGCTGCCGTTCCACGGAAACAAACCTCCGCAGACGATCGTTCTCTATGGATTCGCCATTCTCGAATCCGTGATCGCCAAAAATGTATTTCCCGCCTTTCAAAAAAAATGGAAGGCCCAGACCGGGCAGGACGTGGAACTGATCGGCTCATTTGCCGGATCGGGAACTGTCACGAACCAGTTGATCATGGGCGCCCCTGCGGAGCTTGCCATCCTTTCCACGGAGCTGGATGTCCAGAGGCTCATGAAGGCCGGCGTGATCCGCGGCGAAACCTGGAAAGCATTGCCCCATCAGGGTATCCTGAACCGCACCCCATTCGTGATTGTTGTCCGGCCCGGCAATCCCAAAAATATACGGAGTTTTGCTGACCTGGCCCGTCCCGGAATCCGCATTGTCCATCCGGACCCGCTCACCTCGGGGGCGGCCAACTGGGCCATTGTTGCCGAATACGGGGCGGCCGTCAGACAGGCCGGCGCAGGTCCCGATGCCGGCAAGTCCATGCTGCAAGGCGTCTGGCGCAACGTGAAGATTCAGGCCAGCAGCGGCAGGGCCGCGAAAACCCAGTTTGACAACGGCTTTGGCGATGCTCTGGTCACTTACGAGCAGGATGCGCTCTGGAGCCGTGGGAACGGTTCACCTCCCTTTGAAATCGTTTATCCCCGGAGCACTATTCTCAGTGAGCACACCGTGGTCGTTATCGAATCCCATGTTTCCCATGAGGAAAGGAAGCTCATTGACGCGTTTACCGACTTTCTCTGGAGCGAGGAAGCCCAGCGTATTTTTGTTAAAAACGGGTTTCGCAGTGTTGACCAGCGTTTGAATGCAGTGAATCGGCAATTCGGACATATTCATGATCCGTTCCTGATCGAGGATTTCGGCGGCTGGCAGAAAGCCAGGGATTTGATCATTGATAAAATATGGAAAAACGGCGTCCTCAAGGAGTTAAAGCCATGAAACAGGGCAACATGTATAAAAGGATCGCAGCCATTCTTCCGGCCGGGTTTCTGGTCCTGGTGATGCTGCCGCTTCTGCTCCTGCCATTGACCTCGGTCTTCATCTTTGCTTTGCGGGAAGGTCTTGGTAATTTTGCCGCCTCGCTGGTTACCGTGGATGTCCTTTTTGCCATCCGCTTCAGCTTGATCATCGCCTTTGCCACGGCTGTCATCAACACCATTCTCGGCACCTACGCGGCTTATGTCCTCAGCAAAACCCGTTTCCCGGGGCGTGAGCAGCTGGGCATTATCCTGAACCTGCCGGTGGCCATTCCCAATGTGGTGGTCGGCACATCCCTGCTTTTATTGTGGGGGCCCATCGGTCTTTTCGGGAAGGCTTTGGAACCCTTGGGGATGCAGCCCATGTTCACGCCCGTGGCGGTCCTTCTGGCGCACATCTTCGTGACCTTCCCCTACATGCTGGGAACGCTCAAACCCGTGCTGGACGGGCTGGAAACAACCTATGAAGAAGCGGCCTATACGATGGGCGCCAGCCGTTTGCAGGCGTTCCGGCATATCGTTTTCCCGGCGCTGAAGGGGGGGCTGATCACCGGCGCTTTGCTGACCTTTGCCCACTCGCTGGGAGAATTCGGTGCAACGGTTATGGTCTCGGGAAACCTGAGACTGCGGACACAAACAGCGCCTCTGTATATTTTTTCTCAGTTTGAAGCCGGCAATATCCAGGCCGCAAATGCCGTGGCCACCGTTCTGGCGATTCTTTCCTTCATTCTTTTTTCCGTGATCCTTTATTTTGCCGCACATACGGGCAGGAAAGGGACGCCCTGATGAATCCCATGCCGGGGGGTCTTTTCTGTTTTGTTGCAATCGTCGAGGTGAATAATGTCCATTGCTATTGAAAGCATTAGTAAACGATATGGCAGCCATGCCGTGGTGGATCATGTGTCGCTCAATGTGGAAGACGGTGAACTGGCGGTGCTGCTTGGATCAAGCGGCAGCGGAAAAAGCACCATCCTGCGCATCGTGGCCGGCCTCATCGAACCCGATGAGGGACAGGTATTGTTGAACGGCAAAGACATTACCCATTTGCCCCCGCAGCAGCGCGGCCTCGGATTTGTCTTTCAGAATTATTCGATCTTTCCTAATATGACCATTGCGCAGAACATCGAGTTCGGATTGAAAATCAGAAACATGTCCCTGTCGGAACGGCAGGGTCGCAGCGACAGGCTT
The DNA here is from genome assembly GCA_002840435.1 of Deltaproteobacteria bacterium HGW-Deltaproteobacteria-6. Lineage (NCBI taxonomy): Bacteria > Deltaproteobacteria > Deltaproteobacteria bacterium HGW-Deltaproteobacteria-6. The sequence continues at coordinate 285,236 of PHAT01000004.1, read as the reverse complement.
CTGGATCTGGTGGGATTGCCGGGACTGGGTTTGCGGTACTCCGGGCAGTTGTCGGGTGGGCAGCAGCAGCGGGTGGCCCTGGCGCGGGCCCTGGCGTATGAACCCCGGGTGCTTTTGCTGGATGAGCCTTTCGGAGCGGTGGACGCCAAGACCCGGATAGCGCTCCGTCAGTTATTAAAGAAGATTGTCCGGGAGACGGGTATCACCACCATGATGGTCACCCACGATCAGGAGGAGGCCTTCGAACTGGCCGACCGGATTGCCATTGTCAATGAAGGACATATCGAACAATACGGGCTTCCCAGTGACGTGTATTACAGTCCGTCAACACAGTTTACAGCCGACTTTGTGGGCGATATCAATTTTTTTGAAGGGCAGGTAAAGGTTTCTACCGGGAAGCAATGCGCAATAGAAATCGTCGGGCAGCGGCTGGTGCACCGGCGCGGGTTATATCCGTTTCAACCGGGACAGCGGGTTCTTTATGGAGTCCGCCCGGAACAGATCCGGGTCAGCCTTCTGGAACCGGAAAGCCATGAGAACGGTCTCAACGGCATTATCGAGCAGAGCACGTTTCTCGGCGATGTGACACGTTATGCCATCCGCCTGCCGGATGGCAGGCTTCTGGATGTGCAACTGCTCAATTACCTTTTTATCGACGGGATGGTCATGCCTTATGAACTGAAAGAACAGGTCTGGCTGATCTGGAGCCAGGGATCCGGAATTATCATCGCCGATCCGGCATCGAAATCATAAATCCCGTCTACAACTTTCTCTTATCAATCACCCGGCTGGCCTTGCCTTCAAAGCGCTGAATGGTTTTGGGCTCGACCAGTTTGATTTTGGCGGTGATGCCCAGGTAGTCTTTCATGTCTTTCTTCAGCTGCCCCTCCAGCTTTTGCAGCACCTTGACCTCGTCAAAATTGGCGGCTTGTTTTTCCGAAAGCTCCACCTGAACCTCCAGCGTATCCAGCGTGCCTTCCCGGTTCACGATGAGCTGGTAATGCGGTTCGAGGCCTTCAATGCCCACCAGCACGGCTTCGATCTGCGAGGGGTAGACATTGACGCCGCGGATGATCAGCATGTCGTCGCTTCGGCCCATGACGCGGCCCATGCGGTAATGCGTCCGTCCGCAGCGGCAGGGCGCGGGGTTCAAACGGGATATGTCGCGAGTCCGGTACCGGATCAGCGGAAAGGCTTCCTTGGTCAGTGTTGTGAAGACCAGCTCGCCTTCCTCGCCCGGAGGCAATACGTCGCCCGTTTCCGGATTAATGGTTTCCACCAGAAAATGATCTTCAAAGATATGCATGCCGTCGCGTGCTTCGGTGCACTCCATGGCCACGCCGGGGCCCATGATTTCGGACAGGCCGTAAATATTCATCGCGGTGAGGTTCAGCACTTTTTCAATTTCCTGGCGCATCTGTTCACTCCAGGGTTCTGCGCCGAAGACGCCCACGCGCAGTTTAAGCGCCCGCATATCCACGCCCATGGCTCGTCCCTGTTCGGCCAGATTCAAAGCATAAGAAGGTGTGCAGCAGATGGCCGTAGGTCCGAAGTCCTGCAAAATCGTGATCTGCCGTTTGGTGTTGCCCCCGGACATCGGGATGACGCTGGCGCCGATTTTCTCCGCTCCGTAATGAGCGCCCAAACCCCCGGTGAACAGTCCGTACCCGTATGCATTATGGATGATGTCGTTTTTGGTGAGGCCAGCGGCAACAAAGCACCGCCCCATCAATTCCGCCCAGGTGTCAATGTCGCGCTTCGTATAGCCGACCACCGTGGACGCGCCTGTGGTGCCCGAAGAGGCGTGCAGGCGCACGACGTTGCTCATCGGCGTGGCGAACAATCCGAAAGGATAATTATCCCGCAAATCCTGCTTGGTGGTAAAAGGGAATCGTTTCAGGTCGCCAAGCGTTTTCAGATGGTCCGGCGAGACGCCCGCTTTGTCAAAAGACTTTTTATAAAAACCAACATTATGATAAAGCCGCGAGGCGACCTGTTGCAGTCTTTTGAGTTGCAGCGCTTCCAGGGCTTCCCGGGGGAGTGTTTCAAATTCTTCATTATAGATCATGGGTTACGGTTCTCCTCAGGTTAAAAAATATTTGAATTCCTATAGCATAAACTCACTGCAAATCCAAATTAAAGCTGGACGAAAAGAGAGGGGAATTTTTCACCTGATCGTCCGCAGTAAAATTCATTGACAGCTAAGCATGTTCTTTCTATACTAAACAATCAGAATGTATTTTAAGCTCGAACCATAACAAAAGGAGTATATTTATGGAAATTGTTGTCACCAATGAGTCAGATATCTCTGTTTTTGCGATTAAAGGCAGACTGGACGCCGTATCCGTTCCTCAACTGGAAGAGCAGCTCAATTCGTGGTTTGAACAACCGGGAAAAAAGCTGATTTTTGATCTGGACGGGCTCGAGTACATCAGCAGCGCCGGCCTGAGAGTATTTCTTACCACCGCTAAGAAAATGAAAGCGCGTGACGGAAAGCTTTGTATGGCCAGGCTTCGGGATAACGTGAAAGACGTGTTCACCATTTCGGGATTCATCGCTCTGATCCCCTCCTTCGACAACCTCGGAGCGGCACAAGACGCCGTGCGATAACGTCCAGCCGCAGTGATGGTCTATGCTGATCAAACAAATGCCCGCCCGGGTGGAAAGCCTGCACGAGTTGCTGACTTTTATCAGGACCGAGGCTGAAAAAAGAGGATTTTCCGAGAGCGCTCTGAATCGGATCGAACTGGTTGTGGAAGAGGCGCTGGTCAATGTGTTCGTGCATGGCTATGCCCGGGATCAGGGAGAGGTCGAAATACGCTGTCTGGTTTCAGATGATCCGTCGCTGACCATTGAAATCCGCGATGCGGGCGTTTCTTTCGATCCGCTGTCCCTTGCCGCCCCGGATGTGGAATCCGATCTGACAAAACGCAGAATCGGCGGCATGGGTGTGTTTTTTATCCGCAAGATGACCGACAAGGTGGCCTATCGGCGTGAAGGCGACAGCAATGTCCTGACCATGACGTTTTTGAATCGCTGAAGACCACGGAAAAGAGAAATGGATCGTTGCCGCTAGAGTCCTGATTCCATTCCCAAATCAAGATGATACCGCGGCGGCTAGGAGGAGGTGACGAGGCGTATTGTATATACGCTGAGGAAGCCGACAGACGACGCCAACAAAGGGAGCGCTTGATTTGGGAATGGAATCACATTTCCACCCGCGTGACAATCCCCTGCAGCCGGCTGGGCGGCAGCTTGCTGAACTGCACGAAATTGGGCGTGACCCGTTTGATCAGGCTGAAGACCCGCCAGATGGGATTGCGCGTGACGATATCCTCCACCCCGTAAAAGATGACCTTTTCCTGAATGCCCTGTTCTTTAATCAGACCCTCGATATCAAGAATTTCCCGGTATCCGGCTTCCACTTCGAGAGCCTCCAGACCCGGCGCCAGATCCTGTTTCATCTGGATGTTCAGGCCGAAGGGTTCATCGGTACGGCTGATGGAAATGAGCACATTCCGTTCGTAAATAATGTTGCTGCGAAAGATGCTGTGGACAATATAGGGTGAGATCATCTGGTAGCCCCGGCAGAAATAAAGGGCTGTGCCGGCAATGTTTCTTCCCTTGGCGTAGATTTGTTCATAACTGATCCGGAAGGTGTCAAAATCCAGCGGCCGCAAAGATTCGTACAGGTGTTTCTGGCCCTTTGTCCAGATGAGAATCAGGGTTAAGGGGACGGCGGCCAGGATCAGCGACCAATAAGCGCCGTGGGGCAGCTTGCTCAGGGTGGCCACAAAATACATAAAAGCAATGCCGGTCACAATGATGGCGACGGGCAGTTTCCATTTCATCCTTTTGCTTTTCATGTTTGAAAATACCAGAATCATCATCAGACCGGTAATGGTCATTGATCCGGTTACCGCCATGCCGTATGCCGCGGCCAGGTTTTCCGATCTCTGGAAGATCAGGATCATGCAGATGACGGCGCACATCAATGTTCCGTTGACGACGGGAATGTAGATCTGTGATTTCATCTCGCTGGAGGTGTAGGCGACTCTCATGAGCGGCATGAGCCTTGTGGTAATGCCCTGGTAGACCACGGAAAAAGTTCCGCTGATGATCGCCTGCGACGCGATAATGGTTGCCACAACGGTGAGCAGGAGAAAAGGAATGTAAAGATAAGAAGCCTGGTGCTGGACCATGCCGAAAAGCAGGGATTTGACTTCAGGATGCTGGATGGCAAAGACGCCCTGACCCATATAGTTGAGCAGAACCGCAACAAACACGAAATACCAGGCATGCAGAATCGGTTTCTTGCCCAAATGGCCCATGTCGGCATACAGGGCTTCGCCGCCCGTGGCGCACAAAATAACCTCGGAAAGGACAAAAAATCCCGCCAGTCCGTTTTCCGAGAGAAATTTAAAGGCATAGTAGGGGCTGACGGCCTTCAGGATTCCCGGCATGGTGGCGACGGAAACCAGACCCGTCACCGCCAGACAAATAAACCAGACGGCCATGACCGGTCCGAAGACCCCGGCGACTTTATCAACGCCCCGGGATTGAACGGTAAAAAGTCCCACGGCAATCACAAGCGCAATCAGAATCAGGATTTCCATTTGCAAATTTCCCAGACCCGGAACAAGCAGGATGCCTTCCACGGCGGACATGATGGTGATGGCCGGTGTGATGACGCCGTCGCCCAGCAAAAGCGAGACGCCGATGAACGCCAGCAATCCCGCGAAGGCCAGTTTGCGGCCGGGTTTAAGCGTTTTCGACAGAATTTCCCGCAGCATGATTTCTCCGCCTTGTCCCTTATAGGCGAGGCTCATGGCCAGCCAGGCATATTCGGCGGTGACCAGGATCAGCAATGTCCAGACAACGAGGGAAAGAATTCCCAGGACGCTGTCCTGGTTTCTCGGGGTCAGGGCAAACACAACGGTCAGGGTATAGATGGGGCTTGTACCGATGTCGCCGAACACAATCCCCATAGAACGGACAACACCACCCCAGAAAGAATCCTGTTTGTTTTTCTTCAATATGATCCTCGCAATAGAACTGAGGTCTCATTTATCACCGAAAGACAGGGGGGTCAAGTTTGGTAAATGGTGTTTGCGCTTGTGAAAATTATTGACTTGGTTTGTCAATCTGCTTATACTGGCCCGTCAAAAAAAGCAATCCAATGGCAATAAAGGCGTACAATTTTAGCAAGATAAATAACTGAAAGACACGGTTTTATGGAAAACTGCTGTCCCGGCAACTGGAGGTTTCTTTTTTCGTGAATAAAAAACCCGCCTATGAGGAATTGGAACAGAGGATTAAAATCCTGGAGGCGGCAGTCGCGGAAGCCGGCAGGTTCCAGGAGGAACTGAAGGAGAGTGAGGAAAAATTCCGGTCTCTTGCCGAATCGACGCCTGCCGCGGTCATGCTGTATCAGAACAGCCGCTGGATATACGTGAACAGGGCTGCCGAGCAGATGACCGGTTTTTCCGCAGAAGAATTCCTCAACATGAACATCTGGGACATCGTTCATCCCGATTACTTGGCGCTCGTCCGGGAGCGCGGCCGGAAGCGTCAGCAGGGTGAAAAAACGATCAATCGTTACGAATTCAAGATCATCACAAAAGATGGTTTGGAAAAATGGGCGGATCTGGCCGGATCATCCACCATGATCGGGGGGCGCCCCGCCGGAATCATATCGGTAACCGATATCACCGACCGTAAGCGGGTGGAGAAGACCCTCATAGAAAGCGAGAAGAAATTTGCCGAATCTTTTTTGAAAAGTCCGATTCCGCTGGCCATAACGGCTATGAAAGACGGCCGGTATGTGGATGTCAACGAGGCATTTGCCAAAGTCATGGATCTTGAGCGTTTAGAAATGATCGGAAAAACCTCGACGGAGATCGGCTATATTACGGCGGAACAACGGACATTGTTTCTGGAGGAATATCACCGCAACGGATTCGTAAAAAATCTCGAACTGCGGATGCGCGTCAAGGATGGTGAATTGCGACAGGGTTTGTTCAATTCGTCAAAAATCAGCATTGGAGGTGAAGATTTTTTCCTGACGATGGTGACGGATATTGACGACCTCAAGCGCGCGCAGGAGGCGCTTGGCCAATCCGAAGAGAAATACCGTCTGTTGACGGAAACCCTTCCGGATGTCATTTTCACCATGGATAAAAACTGGCGGTTTCTCTATGTAAGCCCCTCGGTTGCTAGGCTTCGCGGGTACACGGCACAAGAGGTTATGACGCAGTCGATTGAGGATATTTTAACCCCGGCATCGCTGGAAACCGCAGCGAAAGCTTTTGCCGAGGAGATGGCGATTGAAGCCTGTGGAAATCCTAATCGGAATAGAATAAGGACTCTTGAACTGGAAGAAATCTGCAAGGACGGATCGACCATCTGGACGGAGACTGTTTTCAACGCCATGCGCGATCAGGATCATAAATTTATCGGAATGCTGGGAATAACGCGCGATATTTCCGAACGTAAAAAGGACGCCTGCGAGCGGGAGCGCTTGATGACGGAGCGCCAGAACGCGCTTTCGGAAATCAAGGTGCTGAGCGGTATGCTTCCCATTTGTTCATCCTGCAAGAAAATTCGCAACGATGAAGGGTATTGGGAGCAATTGGAAAATTACATCAGTGATCACTCCAGAGCCGAATTCAGCCATAGTTTTTGTCCCGATTGCGCAAAAAAGTTTTATGAAAAGGCGCATGAAGAGCGGTGAAAAAAGCCGGCGGTTCTGCGGCGTCCACGGCATTTAACTCTAAAATCCATCGGTAGTCTTGAGGCCATTAAACAAACTCTTGACTATTTTATCAGTTGGGAGCACATAAATACGAACGTAAATAAGGCATTGTCAACCGGTTAACAGACCATTTGAACCCTTTTTAAAAGGGGGATGCCATGGCGAAATTATTGAAACCCTGTTTCTGAAAAGAGGCGGGGTTTTGTTGTTTGCGGACTTCCTGAAACAGTGAGCCCGGTTTTCCGGCCGTCTGATTTGTGTGTTCACACTAACTGAGGGGCGGACCGCGATGAGTCGAATGATATGATTTTTTAAGGGCATTTAAGGAGTAAACCCATGAAAAAGACATGTGTGATAAAAACATATGCCGGGACAATCCTGCCTCGGGTTCTGCCCGTACTCTTAATGATACTGATTGCCGCCTGCGCCGTAACGCCCAGGGTAAACGTGAAAACAGGCGGCATGACTATCGACGTGAAAAAGCAGGTGCCTCCTGTATTTACCGTAGATTACTCTCCGGATGGAAAAAGTGTTGTTTCAGGCTCATGGGATAATACGGCAAGACTATGGGATGTCATTTCAGGAAAAGAGATCAGAAAGTTTAAAGGACACACGGGCGGTATCACCGGTGTAGACTATGCGCCTGACGGGAAGACCATCGCATCCATCAGTAATGACGATACGATCAGAATATGGGACATGGCCACAGGCAATGAAATAAAAAAAATATCCGGCCTGAGGGGGACGAGCGGGAAGGTTGTCCATTCACAGGATGGCAAATATCTTTTGGGTTTCAAGGCTGACACCTGGTCCGGATCGGAAATCATTGTGTTATACGACCTTGCATCGTCTCAAGTCGTGAAAGAATTCGCCGGTGATAAACCGGCTGCTTTATGGCTTGGAAAAAAGGGCCGGATTTCACCGGACGGGAAAAATATTCTGATACGGGACAGACATTCTATTTCTTTGAAAGAGCTAGCGACAGAAAGAGAAATATGGAAGACAACAACCGGCAAAAGCAGTTGTCTGCCTTATTTTACGCCGGATGGGCGGCAGATATGTGCGTTATGCCAGGATGTTCAGGGGCTGGGCGGCAGAATGATGAAATTTATCATCATGGACGCGGCAACAGGCAATCCAATCCGGGAATTTGGCTCAAGTGTTATCGCATCAGGCGCTCTGGATTTGAGTGCCACATGGAATAAGATTTGGGCCGTCGCTTTTTCCCCGGACAACCGATTTGCTTTGACCGGCGATCTGGGAGGGCGATACAAAATCTGGGATCTTTCCACCGGCGTGATGGTCAGGCAATTGAAAATTGCCGACGAGCTCGAGGGCAATCTCTATAATATCATTCCATCTGCGGCATTTTCCCCCGATGGCAGGACGGCCGTCGTTGAATCCCTGGCCTCGACAAGACTGTGCGACACCGCAACCGGCGAGGAGCTTGCCGCCATGATCGCCTTTGAGGACGGCGAATGGCTGGTGATAACACCGAACGGATATTATAATTCCTCGGAAAAAGGCGACCAGTACATGGACGTCACGGTGGGCGGCAGGGCATACTCGATTGCCCAACTGCGCGAGTCTTTTTACCGGCCGGATTTAGTGCAGTATGCGCTTGCCGGCGGTTCCATCAAAGAGTACAGGAAGATGGCCGATATAAAACCTCCGCCGATTGTAGCGATAGTTGATACACCGGCCGCTACGGATAAAAGCGACGCTTCCATTAAATTAAAGATTACCGATGCCGGCGGGGGAATCGGCGATATCAGACTATACCTCAATGGCTCGGCGGTCATGCTGGACAGTGCCAGAGGTGTCAATATTGTCACATCCAGTCGGAACGAAATCCATAAGACATATCAGTTGAAGCTCACCAGTGGCTCGAACTCCATACGGGCCATCGCCTTTAACGCCGACAATACCATGCAAAGCACGGACGCCACTCAAACGATAACAGCATCATTTAAAACAACCGGCAGGCCTTCTCTTCATGCTCTGGTCATCGGTATTAACGAATATAAAAATCCCAGGCTCCAGCTGAATTATGCCGTTGCCGATGCGACGCTTTTTGCCAGTACGCTGAAGAAAGGCGCTTCGCCTCTTTTTGAGAAGGTGGAAGTAAAGATGCTTTCTTCCAGAGAAGAGACGACAAGAGAAAACATCCTGAAAGAACTCAAAGCCATGCAGTCTTTAAACCCTGACGACCTGTTTGTCTTATATGTCGCCAGCCACGGAACAGTCGATGATGGAGAATACTTTCTGGTGACCTCGAATGTCGGATCAACGAGGACAGAGAGGCTCAAAACCGACGCCATCGGCCAGTCGGTATTCAAGGAGCTGATCGGTAATATCCCGGCCACAAAAAAAATGATTATCATCGACACCTGTAATGCGGGCGCTTTGGGCGAGGCCATCCAGGTGGCAATGCTGACGCGCGGCATGAGCGAAGATACGGCCATGAAGATTCTCAGTCGGGCGGTCGGGTCGACCATTCTTTCGGCCTCGACGTCCATGCAGGAAGCTCTGGAAGGTTATCAGGGCCATGGCTTGTTTACGTACGTGCTGACGGAAGGATTGAAAGGAAAAGCCGACAAGGGCAATACCGGCTATGTAAAAACGACGGAGCTTGCGGATTACGTGGACAATGAAGTGCCGTCCCTTGCCGAAAAGATCTTCAAGAAAGCCCAGTATCCCACCATATCAATAAGCGGGCAGGCATTCCCGATCGGAAAAGTGAGATAACAGGCAAAATAAGATTGACGGCCGATCGGTGCGGGAGATGACAGCGGTTTCATTTCGTAATCCCCGGGTTCGTCTATAGCCTGCTGTTCACGCTTTGCGGGCGCGGCGGAAAGCAGGCAAATTTCAATGGTCATTCATCGACCGGCGGCACATAACAGGGCGCTGTCTCAGTTGGTTTGCCTGAAACTCTTCAGTTGAAAAAAATTAAGAAATATGCAATATTATTAATAATAACAGTTGGCATCCTGTTACGTTGCCGAAACCTCAAGGTGCGAAGGAAAAAACAGATTGTTAACTGTGATATACGGAGCAGCCGTTTCACTCGATTTAAATATCCAACTGCCTTTCTGCTGATTGATCAAGAAGAATTGTAACGTCGTCTATTTTTTATTTGTAACGAAACAATCGAATAATCTTTTGAGGAAAATAGCTATGAGAATTGCTGTTTTAACGGGTGGCGGTGATTGCCCGGGGCTCAACGGCGCGATTAAATGGGTGACCAAAACGGCCCTCGATCCTCTTCTGGAGAAAAAGCATCGCATCAAGTTTGATGTGATCGGCATCCGCGAAGGATGGAGGGGGCTTGTGGCGGTTGATCCGGAAAGTCCTGAAAGCCTCGCCCGGCATACCCTGAAACTCGACGAAGAGATCGTGCGGACATGGGACCGTCACGGGGGGACCAATCTCGGGACATCGCGGACCAATCCGTTTAATCCCGTGAAGGACACCTCCGCAAAGGTGCTTTCGAATATCGCCAGGCTGGGCATTGACGTCATTGTGGCCATCGGCGGCGAGGATACGCTCGGCGTGGCCTCCAGGCTTTACCATCTGGGCATCAAGACGGTCGGTATTCCCAAGACCATTGACGGTGATCTGGCGGGCACCGATTATTCACTGGGCTTCGATTCGGCGGTGAATATCATCATGGAAGAGATTGATCGTCTCCGGACAACCGCCGGTTCGCATAACCGGATCTTCGTGGTGGAGACCATGGGCCGGCACGCGGGCTGGCTCGCCCTGCACGGCGGTGAATGCAGCGGCGCTTACATCATTCTGATTCCCGAGCACCCTTTTGATATGGGACGGGTCTGTACGCTGCTTGAAGAACGCCGCGGCCGGGAGATTCAATACAGTATTCTCGTTGTATCCGAGGGTGCGACCATGACCGTCCATCAGGAATTCTGCAAGGACAACAAGGTGGATGAGTTCGGGCACCGGTCGCTGGGAGGCATTGCCGCCCATCTCGCAAAGGAAATCGAGGAGAAAACGGGTTTGGAAACCCGCTATGTCGTCTTAAGCCACCTGCAGCGGGGCGGAGCGCCGTCGGCCCGGGACCGCCTGATGGCGCGGTGGTTCGGGATTGCGGCCGTGGACATGATCGTCAACGAGGATTTCGGCAGGATGGTCAGCTACCGCCACGGGGAAATCACATCGGTGCCCATGAAAGATGTGACCGATCACCTGAATCTCATCGATGTGGATAAATATTATGATGTTGAACGTTATAACGGCAAACGATCAATTCTCTAAAATGTGCCCGGCAAGAAAGATGTTTTTCCGGGAGATGACGGCCGCCTCTGTTCGCCAACAAGGAGACAAAAATTGAATTTGATCTACAAGACAGCGACCGATACTTTTTTACTTTTAAAAAAGCGCTTTTCGAAAAGGCGTTCCGGGAAGAAATATGCCCGCGACGAATTTCCTCTGCGATCGGAATTGCTCAGTTCAGAACAAATGAAGCGGCATGCCAGAAAACTGGCGGGCCTGCATCAACTAACCGGTAAAAAAGCGACCGAAAAACTGCTGGAGCGGCTCCATGAGAATGAAGCAGTTCTGGAGGAAACCATCCGGCGGTTGACGGCCGCCGTTTTGGCCAATCGCCCCGCCGCCCCGGCCGAGGAGTGGCTGCTGGATAACTTTTATTTAATTGAAGAAAATGTCCGTACGGCCAAGCGGCACTTATCCCGCAGCTTCAGCCGGAGCCTGCCCTGGCTTGCCTCCGGACCTTCAGCCGGACTGCCCCGGGTTTATGACATCGCGCGTCAGATCATTTCCCATGGCGACGGCCGGGTGGATCTGGAAAATCTGGTTAACTTTGTTACGAACTACCAGACGGTTTCCCATTTGAAACTCGGTGAGTTGTGGGCCATCCCGATCATGCTGCGTCTGGCTCTGATTGAAAATCTCCGGCGGATGGGAACGCGTATCATGGCCGATATCGCCGACCGGGAGCGCGCCAATGACTGGGCGGACCGGATGGTTGAAATTGCCAGGCGGGACCCCAAAAATCTCGTCCTCGTTATTGCGGATATGGCGAAGTCCGATCCGGCGCTTTCCAGTACTTTTGTCGCGGAGTTTGCGCGCCGTTTGCAGGGAAAGAGTCCGGCGCTGGCCCTGCCTCTGGGTTGGATTGAACAGCGGCTTTCCGAATCGCATTCGACCATTGAACAGATGATTCAGACGGGGAATCAGCAACTGGCCGCGGACCAGGCGTCGGTCAGCAACAGCATCGGCTCTCTCCGGTTTCTGACGACGATGGACTGGCGTGAATTTGTCGAGACCCTGAGCGTCGTTGAAAAAATACTGCGGGAAGATCCGGCCGATGTTTATCCCCGGATGGATTTTGTCACACGGGACCATTATCGTCATGTCGTGGAAAAAATCGCCAAAAACTCTCCGATGTTCGAAAGGGATGTCGCGCAAAAAGCCGTTGATTTAGCCAGAGAAGCCCTGTCGCAAAAAAGCGGTGATGAGCGGATGGTTCATGTCGGTTTTTATCTGATTAACAAAGGATTGCCGCAGCTGGAAAAAAGCGCGCAGATGCGCCTTTCTTTCACCGAGGCCGCAAGGAGGGTTCTCTGCCGGGTGCCTCTATTGCTCTATCTGGGTTGCATCATCGGGATGACCTTATTACTGGCGGGATACCTGCTTGCCGGGATTCAGAAGGCGGGCATTCACGGCTGGATACTGTTGCCTTTGGCGCTTGTCCTGGTTCTTTCCGCAAGCTCGCTGGGCGTGGCGTTGACCAACTGGCTGGCCACGCAGTTTGCACGTCCGCAGCCCCTGCCGCGCCTGGATTTTTCCATGGAAATTCCGCCGGAGTCGAGCACGCTGGTGGTCATTCCCACCATGCTCAACAATGTTCAAAACGTGAAGGATTTGATCGAAGCGCTGGAAATTCGATTTCTGACGAACCGGAAAAATAACCTGCACTTCGGCTTGCTGACTGATTTTTGTGACGCCGCTTCAGAAAAAATGCCCGAAGATGACGAACTTTTGCGTCTGGCCGAGAGAGGGATCAAGGAGCTCCACGAGAAATACCGGGGCGCCAAAGAAGGATCGTTTTTTCTGTTTCACCGTCCGCGCCGCTGGAATCCGGAAGAAGAAATATGGATGGGTTATGAACGCAAACGCGGCAAGCTGGCCGATTTGAACGCCCTGCTCAGAGGCGGCGCGAAAGATTGTTTTTCCAAGATTGTCGGCGCCGCGGAATTATTATCCAATGTCAAGTATGTCATTACGCTGGATACGGATACGCAGCTTCCCCGTGATGCCGCGGAGAAATTTATCGGGACGATGGCCCATCCGCTGAACCGTCCCCGTTTTGACGAATCAAAAAAAATCATTTACGACGGTTACAGCATCCTTCAACCCAGGCTGACGGAGAGCTTATCCGGGGTCAGGCAGACCCGGTATTCGCGATTGTGGGGAGGCCAGACGGGGATCGACCCATACACGCGCATGGTTTCCGATATTTATCAGGATGTTTTCGGTGAAGGGTCTTATGTCGGCAAGGGAATTTATGATGTCGATGCGTTTGAAAAGGTGCTGCATGACCGTCTTCCCGAAAACCGGATTCTCAGTCATGACCTGATCGAAGGGTGCCATGCCAGGAGCGGGTTTATCTCCGATGTGGAATTGTATGAAGAATATCCGGCCCAGTACCGGGCGGATGTGAGCCGCAGACACCGCTGGATTCGCGGGGACTGGCAAATTGCCGGTTGGCTGAGATCAAAGGTCCCCGTTTTCGGCGGAGCATATCGACAGAATGCCCTCTCGATGCTTTCCCAGTGGAAAATATTCGATAACCTCCGCCGTAGCCTTGTGCCCGCCGCCCTGACCATTCTGCTGATCGCCGGTTGGACGATCCTGCAGCCTGCCTGGCTGTGGACGCTTCTGGTGGCGGGGATTCTGCTGATTCCTTCCGCCGGCTCCGTCATCCTGGATGTATTGCGTAAACCGGGAGACGTGTTGTGGCGTGACCACTTAACCTATATGATGCGTCAGGCCAGAAGGCACGGTCTGCAGATTTTATTTACGATCGTCTGTCTGCCGTACGAAGCGCTGTACAGTCTGGATGCGATCGTGCGCACCAGCTTTCGGATGCTTATGACACACAAGCGACTGCTGGAGTGGAATCCGTTCAGCAACCAGGCGCATCGCGCCGGAAATGATCTGGCGGCATCCTGCAGGACCATGTGGATAGCGCCTTTCCTGTCCGCCGCGGTATGGACTTATCTGCTCTGGTCGGGGACGCCCGCCGCGATATGTGCGGCGGCGCCGGTGCTGGCCCTCTGGTTTTTGTCTCCTGTCATTACCTGGTGGGTCAGCCGGCCTTCCGTAAAAGAGGGGATCATCCTGAAAGACGAGCAGATCGTTTTCTTAAGAAAAGCCGCCCGCAGAACCTGGGCGTTTTTTGAAACGTTTGTTGCATCGGCGGACAACTGGCTGCCTCCGGACAACTATCAGGAGCATCCCGGCGCCGTGGTTGCCCATCGCACATCACCCACCAATATCGGACTGGCGCTGCTTTCCAATTTATCCGCTTATGATTTCGGTTACATGACAGCCGGTGAACTGATCAGCCGCACCGCGAACACTTTTGGGACCATGGAAAAACTGGATCGCCACCGGGGCCATTTTTATAACTGGTATGACACGCAAAGTTTAAGAACGCTGCCGCCGCATTATATATCGACCGTGGACAGTGGTAATCTTGGGGGTTCTCTGCTGACGCTGAGGCAGGGTCTTCTGGATCTTCCCGACAGGAATTTGCCGGGCAGTCGATTGGCGGAAGGACTTGCTGACACCTGGAGGGTCCTCAAAGACATGGCCGGAAATGCATCCGGAAATGAGCTGGCTGAATTGAAAAAACATCTCGATTCACTCATGGCTTTCCAGGGGGCGACCCTCAACGACTTGTGGCTGCGTCTCGATATGCTGGCGCAGTCCGCCTCCATCCTTGCCGAATCGCTCACGGCGGGTCGGCAAGATCAGGCATATGGCTGGGCGCAGTCCCTTGTCCATCAATGCCGTGATGCGGCGGATGAACTGATTGTATTCTGTCCCTGGGTGACGCTGAGTGGTCCGCCCGGCAGGGCTGCCCGTATTTTTGAGGAAATCGGCATCCCCACTCTGCGGGATGTTTCAGACCGGTCCGCGGGGTGGCTTTCCGCCGCTTCTGAAATGATCGGGCCTGCTCCCGACAGCCGAGAACAGGCGTGGTTTGCGGAGTTTCAGAAACTGGTCATGGAAGGAAACCGGAAGGCGCAGGAAAGACTGGCCGCCATCAATTGCCTGGTTAAAAGAGCAGGGGAACTGGCCGGCATGGACTACAGCTTCCTCTATGACAAGGGACGTCAGCTGTTGACGATCGGGTACAGCGTCGGCGAACGCCGCAGGGACCGGAGCTTCTATGACCTGCTGGCGTCCGAGGCCAGATTCTGCAGTTTTGTCGCCATTGCCGAGGGGCAGCTGCCGAAGGAAAACTGGTTTGCCCTGGGACGCATGCTGACCAATCCGGGAGGTGATCCCGTTCTCCTTTCCTGGGACGGATCGATGTTTGAGTACCTGATGCCGCTTCTGATCATGCCGAATTATGAAAACACGCTCTTGGACCAAACCTACAAGGCGGTGGTGAAAAGGCAGATAGCGTATGGGGAGAAAAGAGGCGTGCCCTGGGGCATTTCAGAATCCGGTTATAATAACATCGATGTCCATCTCAACTACCAGTATCGCGCCTTCGGCGTCCCCGGTCTGGGTCTTAAACGGGGGCTCGGCGACGATCTGGTGGTGGCACCGTACGCTTCAGCGCTGGCGCTGATGATCGCGCCTCAGGAGGCCTGCGTGAATCTCCAGCGTCTGGCCGCGAAAGGCATGCTGGGGACATACGGCTTTTATGAAGCGCTGGATTTCACCGCCTCACGTCTGCCCGCGGGCGTTGAAAGCGTTGCCGTGCGGTCTTTCATGTCGCATCATCAGGGGATGAGCCTGCTGTCGATGGCCCATCTCCTCCTGGACCGCCCGATGCAGAAGCGTTTTGAGTCCGAGCCGATGTTTCAATCGGCAATGCTTTTGCTTCAGGAACGCATTCCCAAAGCCCTTTCCTTCTACCGGCAAATCACCGACGATACGAATATCCGGAAGGCGGCGGGTCCGCAGAAAGTTCCGTCACGCGTTATCGAAACTCCCGATACATCCGTGCCGGAGGTGCAGCTTCTGTCCAACGGCAGATACCATGTCATGATTACCAATGCCGGCTCCGGATACAGCCGCTGGAAAGATCTGGCGGTGACGCGCTGGCGTGAAGACGCCACCCGCGATCCATGGGGCATGTTCTGCTATATCCGCGATGTGGTCACGGGAGAATTCTGGTCCAATGCCTATCAGCCGACGCTGAAGAAGCCGGACCGGTACGAGGCTATTTTTTCCGATGCGAAAGTTGAGTTTCGCAGGCGCGATGATGAAATCAACACCTACACTCAGATCGCCGTGTCGCCGGAAGACGATATGGAACTGAGGCGCATCCGCATTACCAACCGTTCCAGAAAACGCCGTGAACTGGATATCACCAGTTACGCGGAAGTGGTCATCGCGACGCCTGCGGCCGATGCGATCCATCCGGCGTTTTCCAATCTTTTTGTTCAGACGGAAATTATCCGTGATCGCCAGGCGATTCTCTGCACGCGAAGACCGCGCTCCAAGGATGAACCCGCCTACTGGACGTTTCATTTAATGGTGGTGCACGGCACGGATGGCCGCGAGGTCTCTTATGAAACGGATCGTTTGCAGTTTGTCGGCCGCGGCAACACGCTGTCCTGTCCTGTGGCGATGAACAGGTCGGCGGACGGGGTGCAGGCCCTCTCGAACACGGCAGGCTCCGTTCTGGATCCGGTTGTTTCGATTCGCCGTCCGGTCAAACTTGCCGCCGGGGAATCGGCAACCATCGATATTGTGTCCGGTATTGCCGAAACCCGCGCCGGAGCGCTGGCCCTTGTTGAAAAATATTCAGACAACCGCCTGGCCGACCGCGTCTTTACTCTGGCCTGGACGCACAGCCAGATCACGCTCAGGCAAATCAATGCGACACACAACGACGCGCAGCTTTACGGACGTCTGGCCGGTTCCGTTATTTACGCCAATGCGTCGTTCCGGGCCGATCCGAAGATCATTGTGAGAAACCGCCGCGGACAGTCCGGCTTATGGGGCTATGCGATTTCCGGCGATCTACCCATTGTGCTTTTGCAGATCGGCGATCATGCCAACATTGAACTGGTCCGTCAGCTCCAGCAGGCGCATGCCTACTGGCGTTTAAAAGGTCTGGCCGTCGATCTGGTCATCTGGAACGAGGATAATGCCATTTACCGGCAGGCGCTTCACGACCAGATTGCGGGACTGATTGCCACCAGCATGGAAACCAGGGCCGCCGATCGGCCGGGCGGCATTTTTGTGCGGCCGGGTGATCAGATATCCAGTGAAGACCGGCTTCTTTTTCAAACGGTTGCCCGCGTCATCATCAGGGATGATATGGGGACGCTTGAGGAGCAGATCAGCCGCCGCAAAAAGAAGGATACGCCTGTGCCGCTTCTGAAACCGCTCCGCAATCCCGGCGCGAAAAGCCAGGACGAGGCGGCGGTTTCTTATCCCGGGTTGATTTTCAAAAACGGGCTCGGGGGATTTACTCCTGACGGACGTGAATATGTCATCATCACAAAACCCGGGGAGAAAACGCCGCTGCCCTGGGTGAATGTTCTGGCGAACGCCCGCTTCGGATCAATTATTTCCGAAAGCGGTTCGGCATCGACATGGAGTGAAAATGCCCATGAATACCGCCTTACCCCGTGGCATAACGATCCGGTGAGCGACCCAAGCGGCGAAGCGTTTTATATCCGCGATGAAGAAACCGGGCAGGTCTGGTCTCCCACGCCGCTCCCCTGCCCGGGTGCAACGCCTTATGTCTGCCGCCACGGTTTCGGGTACAGTGTTTTTACGCACAGAGAAGACGGCATCAAATCGGAATTATGGATCTATGTATCCTTGAACGCGCCGGTCAAGTTTATGGTTTTAAAAGTGACGAATGAATCGGGGCGTAACCGCACCCTTTCCGTGACCGGTTATCTGGAGTGGGTGCTGGGTGATTTGCAGCCGAAGACAGCCATGCACGTCACAACGGAGGTGGATGCGGGAAGCGGGGCGCTTTTTGCCAGAAATCCTTACAACACGGATTTTGCCGACCGGGTGGCTTTTTTCGACGGGGATGATCCGACGCGGACGCTCACGTGCGATCGGGACGAATTTATCGGCCGCAACGGAGAACTGTCCCGGCCGCAGGCGTTGACGCGGGAGCATCTGTCGGGCCGTGTCGGCGCCGGTCTTGATCCCTGCGGCGCCATCCAGACGACCTTTGGATTGGCGGACGGGCAGGAGCACGAGGCCATTTTCCGGTTGGGTGTCACCGGGAGAAGGGGCGCAGACGATGCCAGTAAAACGGTGGAGAGCTTCCGGGGATCGGCGGTTGCGCAAAAGGAATTGGAAATCGTGCATCGATATTGGGCAAAAACGCTGAGCGTCGTGCAGATTGAGACACCCGATTCGTCACTCAATATTCTGACGAACGGCTGGCTCATATATCAGACACTGTCTTCCCGGCTCTGGGCTAGGAGCGGTTATTACCAGTCAGGCGGCGCTTTCGGCTTCCGCGACCAGTTGCAGGATGTTATGGTGCTGGTTTATGCCGAACCGGCCCTTGTCCGCGGGCACCTGCTTTTGTGCGCCAGCCGCCAATTTACAGAGGGTGACGCCCAGCACTGGTGGCATCCGCCTACCGGCCGGGGTGTGCGCACGCAATGTTCGGACGATTACCTGTGGCTGCCTCTGGCCGTCAGCCGCTATATCGACAGCACCGGTGATTCCGGAATTTTAAATGAAAGCATCCGTTTCCTGGAAGGACGCCAGGTCCGGGCGGATGAAGATTCCTATTACGATCTGCCGGGTGTGTCAGATGAAAAAAGCAGTTTATATGACCATTGTGTGCGGGCTGTCCGGAGAGGCTTGAGATTTGGCAGTCACGGGCTGCCTCTCATGGGGTCCGGCGACTGGAATGACGGCATGAATAAAGTCGGGGATGAGGGGAAGGGCGAAAGTATCTGGATGGGTTTCTTTCTGTATGACGTGCTTGTCAGGTTTGCGGAAATTGCCCGCCTGAAAGACGATGGACCGTTTGCCGATTTGTGCGGGAAGGAAGCGGCGCAACTTCGGCACAACGTTGAGCGGGAAGGCTGGGACGGCGGCTGGTACCGGCGCGCATACAGCGATGAAGGATTATCATTGGGATCGTGCACCAATACGGAATGCCGCATTGATTCGGTGGCCCAGAGCTGGTCCGTGCTGTCCGGAGCGGGAGATGAAGCCAGAGCCCGCCTTGCGATGAACGCGGTAGATGAATTTCTGGTGCATCGGGATAAAAAACTGGTTCAGCTCCTGGACCCGCCGTTCGATAAGTCGGAGATGGAGCCGGGTTATATTAAAGGTTATGTGCCGGGTGTGCGGGAAAACGGCGGACAATACACGCATGCGGCCATCTGGACGGCCATGGCTTTTGCCAGGCTCGGCGACCGGAAACGCGCCTGGGATGTGCTGGACATCATCAATCCGGTCAATCATGCCCGGACGCCTGAGGAGGTGGAAATTTATAAAGTCGAGCCCTATGTGATTTCTTCAGACGTCTATGCGGTCGCGCCGCATATCGGGCGCGGCGGGTGGACATGGTTTACCGGCTCTTCCGCCTGGATGTACCGGCTGATCGTGGAATCGCTGATGGGACTCACTCTGAAAAACGGCAGGCTGAGTTTTGCGCCGTGTCTGCCACAATCCTGGGAAGACGTTAAAATTCATTACCGGTACGGGGAAACACTTTATCATATCGTCATCCGTCAGGCCGCAGGAGAAGCGGATCATGCCGTCATGACGTCAGACGGCTTAACCATACCCGGTGCGGAGATTGCGCTGGTGGATGATCACAAAGAACACATCGTCGAAGTGGTCCTGCCCGTTAAGTTGTAACGGCTGTCATTGTCATATCGACCGCAGGGAGATATCTTTTTATTTCAGTCAGGTCGATTAGGACTTCTCCCTTCGGTTCGAAGTGACAAAATAGTCGAAGCGACAAAGCAATATCATTTGCGAATCCGCCCTCGGCGTGTTTGGTCAGCTACAGATAGTCCCTTCTGAGTTGTTCAATCATCTCATCGGTCAGTTTCTCCGTTTTGCGAAGCTGGGCGAACTTGTCCAGCAGGTTATCCACCGTGATCTGATTTTTTTCCTTTTCGGAAATATCGTCGATGATCCGTCCTTTGTGCATCATCAGCGTCCGGGAGCCCAGTTCGAGGGCCTGCTGCATGCTGTGCGTCACCATGAAGGTCGTCAGGTTTTCTCTTTCCACAAACGCTTTGGTCAGGGCGATAATCTGGGCCGCCGATTTGGGGTCCAGCGCGGCGGTATGTTCATCCAGGAGCAGCACATCCGGCCTGAGGATGACGGCCATCAAAAGGCTTACAGCCTGACGCTGCCCGCCGGAAAGCGAGCCGATGATATTGTCCAGCCGGTCTTCAAGCTGCATCTCCAGGCGGGCCACATGTGTGCGGAACGAGGCCAGGCGCGGGGCGGTGAGCCCCATCCGCAGAAGGTGCTTCCGGCCCCGAAGCGATGCAATCAACAGATTTTCCGCAATGGTCATATCCGGGGCGGTTCCCATGAAAGGGTTCTGGAAAACCCGTGAGATCGTATGAGCCCGTTGATAATCCTTCTGTTTTGTGACGTCCCGGTCATTGATGAACACGCTTCCCATGTCGGGGGAAATAGTCCCGGAAAGCACGTTGAGCAGGGTCGATTTTCCCGAACCGTTCGTGCCGATGATGGTGACAAACTCGCCCTCGCGGATGGTGAGATCAATTCCCCGCAAGGCGTACACTTCATTTTGCGTGCCGGCATTGAATTTCTTATGGATGTTGGTGAGGGTGATCATGATTTACCTCTTTACCACGGTTGCTTTTTTCAGGAGATCGGCCGGAATGGTTACGCCGTAGCGTGCGGCCAGCGCAAGTGAAACGCCCACCGCTTCAGGTACGTACTCCCGGATGGGAATGTTTTTGGGATTGTCGCCGTTGATCACGCGAACAGCCATTTTGGCCGTTTCCCGACCTACCTGATAATAGTCGGCCCCGATGGAAAAGAACGCGCCGCGTTCGATGTCGGAAGGATCATTGGTGAAATAGGGAATTTTGTGCTCCTGCATGACCTGTGCGACGGTCGCTGATGCCAGAATCACGGTGTTGTCGCCGGACGTGAAAAACACGTCGACGCCAGCGTTGATGACGGCCATCGCCGCGTCTTTGACTTCATCCGTACGGGTTACGGTTCTTTCCACCAGTTCAAAGGAATATTGGCGGGCCGCGGCCCGCGCTTTCAGCGTGCAGGCTTCCGAATTGGCTTCCGAGGGATTCCAGACCAATCCGATCCGTTTTGCCTTCGGGAAAATGGCCCGTATCGCGCGAATCGTGGATTCTACGGGCTGGAACGTGGCTACACCGGTAATATTCGGAATGTGATCGGCTGCGTTTCTGGCGACGCCCATCCGGTAGGGATCGGTCACCGCGCCGAAAATGTGGGGGATCTTTTTGTTGCCGTTGGCCGTTATCTGCAATGACATTGTCGAAGCCGTGATGATGTAATCATAATTCTGCCGGACAATGTCCTGCACAATCGCCTGTCCGGTGCTGTATTCATTCTGAGCGTTCTTCACATCGACGGTCATATTGTGTTCCCGCAAAACGCCGCTTTTTTTAAGTTCATCTTGAATGCCCCTGGCAGTCAGTTCCAAAAGGGTGCTGTCGGAAAAGACAAAGAGCGCGAGGCGTTTGGACCCTGCATCTTTTTTTGCGCCGCCCGTGATCGGTGTGGCATTAGCCAGCATAGCCCGTGGTATATTAATCCCCAGCTTTTTGGCGACATCGGGATTGTAGCCGATGGTCAGGTTCCGGTAGCGTTCAAAAGGAATCCGTGACGGGCTTTCCCCTTTGAGGATGCGGGCAACCAGACGCGCCGCCTGCGTGCCGCTCTGGGTATAGTCGTATCCGCAGGCGGCCAGAGCACCGTCATCCAGGCGTTCCACATCGCTCAGAATGACCGGTATCCCGCGGGCATCGGCTGCTTTGATGACGGATTCCAGGGCGGAAAAAACGATATTATCCGTGACCAGCACAAACGCGTCGATATCCTGCCCGGTCAATGCCTGCGCGGCCTGCTGAACTTCCGACGATCCGGTGACGGTGGCGCCGGCAAAGGTAATTTCGGGGTGCTTGGCGATCTGGGCCTGTAGCTGTCGGACATTGAATACCGCGTTCACCTGAGACGGGTCCCAGATACAGCCGACTTTGATTTTTCCCGGCAGGATCGCGGTGGTCAGTTCAATCATTTTATCCATCGGCACCGCTCCATAAACACCGGTGACGTTGGGCAAATGATTCGTATCGGATGTGCCTGCGCCGATGAGAAAGGGATTCGCGACGGTCGCAAAAACGACGGGTCTGTCTTTGATCTTGTTGATGGCCGCCTGCGTGCAGCCGGTGGAGATGGGCACCACCACATCCACGCGTTCCTGCAGAAATTTGTCCAGGATGCTGTTGACCGTGGCCATGTCGCCGTTCGCATCTTCCAGATAGAGGGTCACGTTCCGGCCGTCTTCATAGCCCAGCCGGCCCAGCTCCCGGATGAAGCCGTCCCGCGTCCTATTGAGCACATCATGATTGCTCAGTTGCACCACGCCGATGCGCAGCTTCGGCTGATCGGTGGAAAGTTTTTTCCCGGACATCGTGTAAGCGAAAACCCCGCCCAGCGCCAGAACGATCAGCAGGCCAAAGGCAATGACCGGCTTCTTTCCGGAAAAAAACGAAGATAAACGCGATGCGGCAGCAGGGGTTTTTGCCGGTTTTTTCTGAAGGATTGTCGGCGCGACGAGGATCGCCAGGACGAAGACGGCGGTGATCAGCTTCAAATCAATGGGATTCAAACCGACGTACAGTGCGAGGGCCACCATGAGGCGGAAAATGATGGAGCCGGCAATGACGCTCAGGGTCTTGGCCCAGATCGACCTCAAAGGCAGGATCGTTTCGCCGATGATGACAGCCGCCAGTCCGAAGACGATGGAGCCGATGCCCATGCCGATGTCGGCAAAGCCCTGATACTGAGCGACCAGACTGCCGGAGATGCCGACCAGTCCGTTGGCCAGCGCGATGCCGAAAATTTTCATGCCATTGACGTTGATGCCGGAAGCGGCCGCCATGGCGGGATTGTTGCCGGTGGCTCTCATGGAGATGCCGAAGTCCGTCCGGAAAAACAATGAGATGATAAGCCAGAATGCGGTGATGACCGCGCCGAAGATCAGGCAGAGCCATATTTCATAGGGCAGGCCGGGGTTGATGTCTTTCATGCCCGCGATGAGTCCCGGTTCGTTGAGCAGGGGAATATTGGATCGGCCCATGATGTGCAGATTAATGGAATACAGGCCGGTCATGACCATGATGCCGGCCAGAAGCCCGTTGATTTGAAAGCGGGTGTGGATCAGCGCCGTGATCGCACCCGCGGCGGATGCCGTAAGAAAGGAGAGCAAAAGCGCGATCCAGGGATTGACGCCCGTAACGATGAGGACGGCCGTCATGGCTGCGCCGGTGACAAAACTGCCATCCACGGTGATATCGGCGAAATCGTGAATGCGGAATGTGATGAAGACGCCCATCGCCATAAAGGCGTATAAAAAACCGAGGTTGATCGCGCCGACCCAGAGTTCCACGGTTATACCCCGATTTCCGTCAGGCTTGCCAAACCGCCGGCAAACCGGGATTGTCCGAGGAGGTGCTGAATTTTAAACACGTCCAGTTCATTGAAAACGCGCGCCAGTTCTCGGTCGAAATCCTGAAGGTTATTGCTGATGGGCGCTTTGTCAAAGATGCCGCCGTGCAGATGAAATAAATTGCCGCCGGAAAAAAGAGGCTGAATCGCCCCGGGCAGCTCCCCGGGATTGCGTGTGATGATGCCCGTTGCGGCGACAACCGCTCCGGCATGCATAGGTTCCACGGGAAAGTCAAACCAGTCGGAAAAGGATCCGCTGCTGAAAATATTTTCGCGCCGGGCGGTTTGCGGGTTTTCCACCGGCGGTCTTTTAATGTTCATGCCCCAGATGCCTTTGCTTTCGGCAAGCATTGTCACGCTGATGAGATTCGCCCGGGAAATGGTCAGGAAACTATTGATCAGCGCCGTGAGATCCAACGCGCCGTTTTCGCTTTTGAAAGACAGGAGATACCGCGGCTCGCCATTGACGCCGAAGCCATGCAGAAACTTGTAGGCGGCGGCGGGGTCCGCGTGGGCCCCCAGCATAAAATCGACGGACGGATGGCGGACGGCGGGGTAGTAAAAAAAGTTGGCGTTCACCACCATCGCCTCGCCGAAAAGATTCTGATATTCCGCAAAGCTGTCGCCCAGCGCGGCCAGTCCGCAGCCCGAGCGCATTAGGGAAGCCGGCACGGCCACCACGTCTGTTTCAGAATAGGAGGCGTTTTCCATTTTAGCGGTTGAACCAATCAGAAAAAGAGAACCCGGGGGAACGTCCTTTTCGATGTACGTAAGGGAAATCTGATCGGTCCGCACCTGATGGCCGGGTGCGGCCTCCGAACCGGCGGAGGATTGCGCTCCGATTGCATCAACGCCAGGCACGATGCGGAAAAGTTGATCCAGGCCGCTGACTTTAAAGACGTCCTGCACCTGCGGCGTAAGGCCCGCGAGCAGCATTTCACCGCCCACTTTTTTGAGCTCTTTTTGCGCGCTGATGAACGTCCGTAGTCCCGCGCTGCTGATGTAATGAACCCCCGAGAGATCGGCAAGCAATACCCGCCCGCCTTCCAGAATCAATTGCTGAAAAACTTTTTGAATTTCCGACGCGGAAAGCGCATCAATGCGCCCTTTTGCCGTCACGCACTGGCAGGAATCTTTATGAGTTATGGTGTATTCAAACATGCTGACACCGGTTCTGATTAAGGATGAAGGAATGAAGCACTATAACTGCATTCCTCGATTCCGTGCATCAGGGCGCGGTTGGCTGCGGCCCCTGCCGGAATACTGTGTGGATATAGCATAAACGGAGACCAATGCCAATTTAAAGCTGGGCTCAGGTCAGAAGCTTTTTGGTAATTGAAGAAGGCTCTCCTGAAGGGGTTTTGCTTCTTGCGCCTGCCGCGTTGCGTTATTTTTTATTGACAGCTCAGATGGTTGTTCTTATAGTTTAATTCAAGGGCAGCGTCTTATCCACAAGCCCGTCGCTCTTTGATCTTCAGATCACGTAAAAACGATATGGGCCTGCTGTGCAGCATGATTTTTGCCTGTTCTCAGGGAGCGTTAAGAAATAATGGTTACCTGTCTATTCTTTTCGTGACGGCCCTTATGCCGGTTATGATATGAAAATGTCACAGTTATTATTGAACAACGGCTAATGGGTTGAAATTTGAAAATCTTCTTCAGGGCACACTGACGTTACTAAAATGGCGTCAGAAGCTGACGACCGGAGATCATCATGACGTTAAAACAGCTTTTCGAAAGAATATTGCCCGGCAAAGAACTCAAGGAGTTTCAAGACCTCGAAGGCTGGCGCGTATACTATATCAGGTTCATGCTTTTCTTTGCCTTAGTCATCCTTCCCGTCGGACTGATATTTTCACTTCCAACCTACATTAAGCAGGGGAAATACGACCTGATTATTTTAGAACTCTTTATCATCGCGTTTATCACCGCGCTTCTGTGGATAAGATATACGCCCCATTTTATTAAAATTTTTTTTATCCTGCTTTATGGTTTGATGCTGACCTTTATTATTACGTTGGGGCCTCTTTACGCCCGGCCGGGCTGGCTGGTGATGTCTGTCGTCAGCGCCGCTTTTCTATTCGGCGTCCGCGCCGCCATTGTGACCACGGTGATCAATCTCATTTTGCTGATGGTATTATACTGGCAGGCCGGTCTATATCTGTCATCATGGGCGGCGATCTATACGGAGCCTTTCAGCTTGTGGGTTATGTTCATTGTCAGCATCTCGCTTGTTTCCCTGTTTGCGGGTTTGCCTGTCGGTCTGCTCCTGGACCGGATGAGCGAGCTGCTCCTCCATGAACATAATTTGCGCATACAGCTCGAGCAGGAGAGAGAGGCATTACAAGCCATTAATGAAGCGCTGCGCACCGAGATTTCCGAACGGCGGAAAATCGAGGAAGAAAAAGATCGTCTTCAGGGCGAACTGGATCAGGCCCAGAAAATGGAAGCCATCGGAACAATGGCGGGCGGCATCGCTCATGATTTCAACAACATTTTATCCGCCATCATCGGTTATTCGGAACTGGCGCTTTCCGATCCCGGCGCGGATGATAAAAGCCGCAGGAAAGTTGCCGAAATCCTGAAAGCGGGTGAACGCGGCAAAGCGCTGGTCAACCAGATTCTGACCTTCAGCCGCAAGTCTGAAATCAGCGTGGCGCCTCTTAAACTCAGCGAGTCTGTTTCGGAAGCGCTCAAGATGATGCGTTCATTGATTCCGGCCAATATTAAAGTTGAAGAATATTACGCCGACTCCGGCCTGATTCTGTCCAGTTCAACCTATATCCATCAGATCATCATGAATCTATTAAACAACGCTGTTCATGCCATGGACAAGGACGGCGGCGTGCTGGAGGTCCGCCTCACACGAGAGTACATGGATGAACAAAGAGCGGCGCGCGAGCTGCAACTTCCATCAGGCCCCTATCTTAAAATGACGATCTGCGACAGCGGTCACGGCATGACACCCGAGGTTTCTGCGCGGGTCTTTGAACCTTATTTCACCACGAAAGAGGCTGGCCGCGGAACGGGCCTGGGCCTTTCAGTTGTGCACGGCATTGTTAAAAGCCACGGAGGCGCCATTGTCTGCCGCAGCGCGCAGGGAACAGGAACCTCTTTTGACGTCTATTTCCCGGAGGTTGAAGACCGGAGAAAGCCGGAAGACGCGCGGGAAGAGGACGTCATGCCCACCGGAACGGAAACCATTCTGTATGTCGATGACGAACAGGCCCTGGGCGAGATAGCCGGTGAAATGCTGGAGAGCCTGGGATATCAGGTAATTGTTAAGACCAGCAGCATGGAGGCCTATCATTTCTTCGCCGCTGCCCCCGAGCGGGTTGATGCCGTCATTACCGATATGAGCATGCCGCAGTTAACCGGTGATAAGCTGGCGCATAAAATGCTGGAGCTGAGGCCGGATCTGCCCATTATCATCTGCACAGGGTACAGTGAACATATATCGAGGGCGGAGGCTGCCAGACTGGGTATCCGGGAGTTTCTCATGAAACCCTTCGAAATGGTTCAACTGGCCTATGCCGTGCGCCGAACGATTGACGGCAAATGCCTTGCGGCGATTCAGGATTCCGGTCAATATCCGGTGCCAAATGATGGATGAAACGTTGTAACAAGAGAGAGAAAAGCAGGTCGGGATTATTCTGACCTGCCGGAAAGGGTTTTTCTGCGTTCCGTAATAATGGATGATGAATAAGGAGAGGTGATAAAAATTAAGATGACTACACCATTAAAAATCGCAATGTCTCGGGGAAAAGAAATTGTTCTGCTGCCGAATATGGCCAACCGCCATGGACTTATTACGGGCGCCACCGGTACGGGGAAAACCGTCACACTGCAAAAGATGGCCGAATCCTTCGCGTCCATCGGCGTCCCGGTTTTTATGGCGGACGTTAAGGGAGACCTTGCCGGCATCGGGGCGGCAGGCGTTGCCTCGGAGAAAATGATGAAAAGGCTGGAATCGATCGGCATCAAGGATTTTCAGCCGCGCGCCAGTACAGCCGTGTTCTGGGATGTGTTCGGGGAAAAGGGACACCCGGTGCGCGCCACCATATCCGACATGGGGCCGCTCTTGCTCTCGAGGCTGCTCAATCTTAACGAAACTCAGTCCGGCGTGTTGACGCTGGTTTTTAAAATTGCCGACGACAACGGACTGCTTTTGCTAGATCTGAAGGATCTGCGGGCTATGATCCAGTTCGTGGGCGACAACGCCAAACAGTTCACCACGGAATACGGTAATGTCTCGGCGGCATCCGTGGGCGCGATTCAACGCGGGCTTTTAGGTCTTGACGAACAGGGCGGCGACAAATTTTTCGGGGAGCCGATGCTGAACATTGCCGACCTGATGCAAACCGACGGCGAAGGGCGCGGCGTAGTCAATGTGCTGGCCGCCGACAGGCTCTATCATAATCCCAAACTTTACTCGACCTTTCTCCTGTGGATGCTGTCTGAACTTTTTGAGCAGCTGCCCGAAGTGGGAGATGTCGAAGCGCCTAAACTGGTTTTCTTCTTCGATGAAGCCCATCTGCTGTTTAATGACGCACCGGCCGCGCTTCTGGAAAAAATCGAGCAGGTGGTGCGTCTGATTCGTTCTAAAGGCGTGGGTGTTTATTTCGTGACGCAAAATCCGCTGGATATTCCGGAAACCGTTCTGGGCCAGCTGGGCAACCGCGTCCAGCATGCCCTGCGCGCCTTTACGCCCCGCGATCAGAAAGCGGTTAAAACGGCGGCGGATACCATGCGTCCCAATCCCGCCTTCAGCACGTATGATGCGATTACTGAGCTGGGTGTCGGCGAAGCGCTGATCTCTTTTTTGGATGAGAAAGGCCGTCCGGCTCAGGTGGAGAGGTCTTTTGTTATTGCGCCTGATTCGCGTCTGGGTGTTTTAAGCGATGCCGAGCGGCAGGCGGCCATCAGTCGTTCCACCATTTACGGGCACTATGAAAAGGCGCTGGACCGCGAATCGGCCTATGAAAAACTGCGCGCCTCCGTTCAGGGCGAACCTGCCCCCGTGCAGCCGGGCGGGCAAACGGGTTCTGAGGCGCCCGCGCAGGAAGGCGGAGGAATATTGGGCGGCGCCGTGGGTGATTTATTATTTGGACGCACCGGACCCCGCGGAGGGAAAACCGACGGTTTGGTGCAAACCGCCGCTAAAAGCGTCGTGCGAACCATCGGTTCATCCGTTGGACGGGAAATTGTACGTGGTGTGCTGGGGTCATTGCTGGGCGGCGGACGCCGCCGTTAAATATTTCCGCCAAAGTGCAGACGCTAAAACGCGCCTGCGCTTTATCAGGGAGTGAAAAATAACTTTATTTTAATCAAAGGGCAGAGGCACCTGCAACAAAGACGCATAACAGCGGCGGCAGACGCTCTTCTGATAAGAGCGCGCCTGGCAGGCGTCCAGATCAATGAAGTAACCGAACTTGCCGCACCAGACGTTATTCCTGCCGTTTTTATGCGCCGACGGAAACCGGACCGTCTCCGTATCTTTTTGATGAACGACTTTTTTCATGAAAATATTATCGACTGTCGAAATCGGTGCCGGCAAACAGAGAATACAAAGCCGCAGGCCTCTCCAATCCGAGGTCTGAACGGGGGCAACCATAACCCGGATGATCTAAATTATTTTTTGGCGGCTTTCTTTTTTGCTACCGGTTTTTTGGCGGCTGTTTTTTTAGCCGGCTGTTTCTTTGCGGCCGGTTTTGCCTTTTTCACAACAGCTTTCTTTTTCGGCGGTGCGACCACTTTCTTGGGCGGTTTGGGACCTTTGTTTTCCATCGGCTCCTCGCAACAGATCAGTTCGGCGATCGCGCAGCCGCATTCCTCATCCACAATGACAGCAAGTCCGCATACTTCACAACTCAGAACATCACCAGGTTTTACATTTGACATTTGTGTTCCCTCCTCGTTGTTGATGGGTCTTAAATTCCGCCCTCTATTTATTCAAATTTACTTAATTTTAGTTTAAATTTATTTTTCTTTCAAGCATTGATTGATTATTTATTCATTTTTTTACATATTAAGCAAAATCCGATGATGCATCGTCTCGGGCTGGATCATTGACAAAACATCTGCCGGGGAAACAAAGGACAGCTTGACTTTACCCGGCGTTTTGGTATGATTTCGGAACTTAGGGAAGAATACTGCATGAATCAAAAATTGAAAACCATTTTACAGGTCACGCCGCTCAAGATTACCATCTTTGTGCTGCTGATTGCGCTGGTGTTGTTCCTGTCCGATTTTCAGTTTTTGCGGGTAGTGGAACTCAAAACGCTGGATTTGCGCATAGCGTCTCGCGGCCAGCTGCCAACCGGCGGTGAAACCGTCATTGCCGTCATCGATGAAAAAAGCCTGGCGGAACTTGGGCGCTGGCCCTGGCCGCGGACGGTGATCGCCCAGTTGGTCAACAAGTTAAAAAAGGGCGGCGCGAAGGCCGTCGGCTTTGATATCGTTTTTGCGGAGCCGGATGCCAATGCCAATATTAAAATGATTGACGCGCTTGCCGCCGAAATGAAAAAAAGCGGCATTTCCAATCCCAACGTCGTCAGTCTGCTGCGCAGGAAAAGAACCGTTGCCGACACGGACGCGATTCTGGCCGAATCCATTAAAAACGCAAAAAATGTAACACTGGGTTACTTTTTTCATTTTCCGCGCAAGGGCAACGACAAGGAGCTGGCGCACTTCACAGAGAAGAAAATCGCCGAGAATACCGCGCTTATAGAAAATTCACGCTATGGGATGATCAACTCCTCGACGGATAAACCCGATGAATCGTATCTGCCGCACGCTTATGCGCCGGAAACCAACATTCCACAGATCGCCCGCGCCTCGCAAAACAACGGCTATTTCAACATGCTGCCCGACAGCGACGGGTCCAACCGCTGGTCGCCGCTGATCATCGCGTTTGGAAACAATTGTTATTCTTCGCTGGCCGTTTCATTAGTCCATGCCTATTGGGATTTTCCGGGTTTGGCTTTGAATCTTGAAGAATATGGCGCTAAGAGCATTGCCATCGGAAATACGGTAATTCCTACGGATGAATCCGGCCGATTGCTGATTAATTACATGGGACCACCCCGGACATTTCCCCATTATTCCATTTCCGAAATTCTTTCCGAAAAAATTCCGCCGGACACTTTCCGCAATAAGATTGTGCTGATCGGAGCGACGGCCATTGGCATTTATGATCTGCGCGTGACGCCTTTTTCCGCCGTCTTTTCCGGTGTCGAAATCCACGCCAACGTCATTGATAATATTTTACATCAGAATTTCCTCACCCATTCCTCTTTAACCCGCTTTATTGATGTTTTCGCGATTATCTTTTTCGGACTGGTGCTGGGTCTTTTGATTCCACGCCTGCGGCCGATAGCCGGAATGATCGCCGCTTTTCTGATGATTGCCGCTTTTGCCGCCATCAATTTTTTTGTTTTCTTCAAGTTCAATATCTGGTTGAACCTGGTCTATCCGCTTTTGACCATGGCGACGATTTATCTAGGCATCACGATTTACCATTATTTTAAAGAAGAACGGGAAAAGAAAAAAATACGCGGCGCATTTCAATATTATTTGAACGCCTCGGTGATCAACGAAATACTCAAAGACCCCGCCAAGCTTAAACTCGGTGGCGACAAGAAAGACTTGACCGTCCTGTTTTCGGATATCCGGGGCTTTACCACCATGTCGGAAGGGCTGACGCCGCAGGAACTGGTCGCGCTGCTTAACGAATACCTTACCGCCATGACCAACAAGGTTTTCGAGTATGAAGGCCTGCTCGACAAGTATATGGGCGACGCCATCATGGCCGTGTTTGGCGCGCCGCTCGATCAGCCGGATCACGCCAAACGCGCCTGCCTCACCGCGCTGGCCATGATGCAGGAGCTGCACAGGCTGCAGAAGAAATGGAAAGAGGAAGGGCGCCGCGTCTTTAACATCGGCATCGGCGTCAATTCCGGCGATATGAACGTCGGCAATATGGGTTCGGAGATGCGCTTTGATTATACGGTGATGGGAGACATGGTCAACCTGGGTTCCCGGCTTGAAGGCACCAACAAGGAATACGGAACCAATATCATCATCAGTGAGTTTACGTATGAAAAAGTGAAAGATGTCATGTGCTGTCGCGAGCTGGACTTTGTGCGTGTCAAAGGAAAAGTCAAACCGGTAAGAATCTATGAGTTGCTTGCGGAAAAGAAAGATGAACCCGATTTTAAATCCATGATTGATGCCTTTGATAAAGGTCTGGTGCTGTATCGTGAAGGGAAATGGGATGAGGCGATTGCTGCATTCCAGACCGTTTTGGACATCCGGCCCGGCGATTTCCCGGCGACCATGTATATCGAACGGTGCAAAAATCTAAAGGAACATCCGCCGGCTGAACCCTGGGACGGCGTGTTTGTGATGACGAAAAAGTAATAACGATTCCCCTTTGTTATTTAAACCGCA
This sequence comes from Deltaproteobacteria bacterium HGW-Deltaproteobacteria-6, assembly GCA_002840435.1. Classification (NCBI taxonomy): domain Bacteria; class Deltaproteobacteria; species Deltaproteobacteria bacterium HGW-Deltaproteobacteria-6. The sequence goes on along the minus strand of PHAT01000004.1, from coordinate 253,099 downwards.
GGGAGAAATCTTTATCCATGCATAAAGATTGCCTGTCGCTTACACTTCAATGCCGACCCCTTGATAGATAACGTGACCATCTGATCATCTGAAGGTCGCCGCCCTGCGGGCGGCAGGGCAGGAGGTCTCGCGAGGCGGCGTGACGGTGCCATCCCGTGGGCGCACACCGGAAGGACAGGCACACGATGCTTTGATCCATGAGGATTTGAAACAAAATATGCCTCTGAGAAACGAACAAAAATATCGCAGCTGGGTGGAAGTGGACCTGGACAACTTTACCGCCAATCTCCGGGAAATCAAGCGGCTGATCGGCGATGGGGTTGATTTTATGCAGACCGTCAAGGCGGACGCCTACGGTCACGGCGCTATTGAAATATCCCACGCCGCACTGCGCGCGGGCGCCCGCATGCTGGGTGTGGCCAATGCCGATGAAGGTGTTCAGCTGCGCGTGAGTGGCATCGAAGCCCCCATTGTTATTCTGGGACCTTCCACTTTGTCGGAGATCCCCGACATGATCAAATACCACCTTACGCCGTCTGTTTCCGACGCGGGATTTGTCCGTGCGCTCGAAGAACAACTGGCCCGCGCCTCACGGACTTTATCCGTTCATGTGGAAGTCGATACCGGCATGGGACGGGGCGGCACAATGCACAGTGAGGCCCTGGATTTGATACGCACCATTCAAACCCTCTCCCACGTTACCCTGGAGGGATTGTTCAGCCATTTTGCATCGAGCGAAGTCATGACCGCTTATAATGATCAGCAGTGGCAATTATTCTCCGGGCTTATTGCCGAATTGCAGCGCCTCGGCATCGACATCCCCGTCAAACACATGGACAACAGCGGCGCGATCCTGAATTACCCGGCGCTGAAACTGGAAATGACGCGTCCCGGCATTATGACTTACGGTATCTATCCGTCAGAGGAAACCCAAGCCAGGGCCACGCTGCTGCCGGTTATGTCATTCAAAACGACTATCGTGCTGGTCAAGGAATTTCCCGCGGGCTACGGCATCGGCTACAACAGAACATATATCACCAAAAACAAAACCCGTGTGGCGACTATCCCGGTGGGCTATGGCGACGGCTATCCCTTTATTCTTTCCAATCAGGGTGAAGCGCTGATTCGCGGCCGGCGCGCGCCGATTATCGGGCGGGTGTCCATGGACATGTGCACGCTGGACGTCACGCATATTCCGGACTGCGACATCGGCGATGAAGTGGTTTTGCTGGGAAGGCAGCAGTCCGAATATATCAGCGCCAGCGAAATTGCCGCAAAAGCAAAGACAATCAGCTATGAAGTGCTTTGCGCGCTAGGCAAACGCGCGCCGCGCGTCTTTTTGCAAAAAGGGAAAACCGATGCGGTGGAACCCCGGCTGAGACGGGTATTTGTTCCCGGTGAAGAAAAATCCATTGCGCGCATCGACAATATCATCCGCCATTGCTTACAGACCCGCACGCGCAATGAAGAACTCGGCGACGCCATATACTATGAAATGTTTGAAACCCTGTTCGGCAAGGAAGACCGGCAGCTTGAACTGCGTTCTTCTTTCCGCTATGATATTACCATTGCGCCGCTGCCCGACGCCGCCGAACACAGGCGGCGCGCGGAGGCGTATTTCCAGTTGAGAACCCATGTCGAATATAAAAAAACGATCCGCAGCGATATTTTTATGATCGGCTGCGCCTCGGACAGCGCGCAGCTGGAAGCCCTGATTGAAGACGAACATTGCGAATACCGCTGGATTCTGGGCGGTGATGATCTGGTGATGGAACGCGATTTTACCGTTGAGAAGATGAGCATTGACGGCGAGGATATCCCCATCATTGAAGCCAAAAAGACCGGCCGGGGCTACGAAGTCTGGTGCGGCAGCGAGAAACTCAAATCAAAAATCAACCGGGAAGTCAAAATCGAAATCGAAATCCTCACCAAGAAAGCCAAAGGCAACCGGACGTTTCCCGTCTATCTTTTATACCCGACGCGGGGGCTTTCGATCAACTTCAATTATGAAAACGCAAATTTGAAAAATGTCCGGGCGGAAAGCTTTTTTGCCGGTCGTCATCCTCACGCGGATATCCAGGCCAGCCGCGGCAAATCCATCCATATCAGGATATCCCATGAAGAATGGATTTTCCCGACAAGCGGTGTGATTTTCATCTGGGATGTTTAGGCTTTTCTTCTATGAGGAATACGCTGATAACCTGAATGTCGCGCAAGGCGGCGTGAAATGACTATCCATGAATGAAGCAAAGAATTTAATAATTCGCAAGATGAGCCTGGGGGAATTCTGCGTGGCCGTTGAATGGGCCGCCGGAGAAGGTTGGAATCCGGGCGTACAGGATGCCCGATGTTTTTACGCGGCCGATCCCGCTGGATTTTTCCTGGCCTTGCAGAACGGCAAACCGGCGGGGTGTCTGTCGGCGGTAGCCTATGATGAGCATTTTGGCTTCGCCGGATTTTATATTGTGAAACCTGAACTGCGCGGTCAGGGAATCGGACATCAGTTGATCCGGAAGGCCTCAGCTTACATGGGCAACCGCACCGTTGGAAATGATGCGGTTGTTGCGCAGCAGGAAGCTTATAAAAAATATGGTTTCAGCATGGCTTATCGCAATATCCGATATCGCGGGATTGCTGCTTCCGGCGTGATTAATGTTCCTGAAATAGCCGATCTGCGCAAAATACCTTTTCATGAGGTTTCAACTTATGACCGCGGGATGTTTCCCTCCGAACGTTCAGCTTTTCTGCATTGCTGGATCCATCAGCCGGAAAGCACGGCGTTGGGCTATGTTCGGGACGGGCAGTTATCCGGGTACGGGGTGATCAGAAAGTGCCGGCAGGGTTATAAAATCGGTCCATTGTTCGCAGATGGTGAAGAAATCGCAGGGCAATTATTGCTGGCTCTGACGGGCGTTGTATCTGGTGAGGAATTTTTTCTGGATATTCCCGAGCCCAATTCCGGCGCCCGTGCGCTTGTTTGCCGCCATAACATGCAAATGGTTTTTGAAACCGCCCGCATGTATTCCGGTGCTGCGCCTTTGCTTCCTCTGGACAAAATATTCGGTGTGACCAGTTTTGAACTGGGCTAGTCAGGGGCCGTGACTTCCACTTATTCCATTTCTAAATACCCTAATGGCCTAAAGGCCACACGAGGGCACGCGTCAATGATGATATCGCGGCGGCAAGGTGGGAGGAGACCAGCCGTATGGTCTATCCGTTGAGAAAGCCACGACCCCCACGTCTGGGGGCAAGCGACGCCAACAAAGACAGCGCTTGATCGGTGGTGCATTCCCGCAGGGGCGCGCATAATAAATAAAAGCTACATTACCGAGAATATTTGCCGAAATGGCAAATACTTCCTTTAGAAATGGAATCATGTTTTCAAAAACAACTTCCATCCCGCCCACAGTGATCCCGGATTGAAGTCCAGCGCGCCGGATGCTTCGGCAACCGGTGTGAAGCCACAGGCATCGCAGTTGATTTCTCCGCGGTTTTTCACATAGCAGCCTTTCGTAATGGTTCCGTCCGGATCAACGTTGATCAAAATATCGTCATGGCAGCGCCAGCAATTGTCCATCATTGCCCGAAGCCTGCCCGCCGAGTTCAAAATGGGGAATCCCCGCCTTTTCAGCTCCAGCAGTTTCAAAATAGCCTCGCGGCGTTCGTCCTTTGAGAGGGCAAGGTCATCTTCTCCCTGATGGTAGGGGTAAAAAAACTGGACGGTCATCCCTTGAATATGGGGTATTTCCTTCAACCACCGGGACAGCGGCTCCAGATCCCGTAAGTTGCGGCGATTGAGCGTGCAATGAACAAACACACGGGGGTGCTTTGTTGCTTTGAGGTTTGTACGGATACGGTCAAAGGAATGGCTGCGCAGGTCATCCTGTATCTCCTTCATGCCGTCCAGACTTACCCAGAGGGTATGGGCGGGGACGTCCAGTGGCAGTGTTCCATTGGTCGTTACGGCGACGCGCAGGAATCGTTTCCGGGCATAGCGGACAAGATCATGAAGACGGTATGCCCCGTCCCGCCACAAGAGAGGCTCTCCTCCTTCAAAAACGACCATGCGGGTTCCGAGACGGTGGAGGGCTTCCAGAGCGCGAACGGCAATGCTCCGGGACATGTGAGCATCTTCATCATCGGCGCGCAGATGAAAAGGGCAGGCCAGACAGGCCAGATTGCAGCGATAGGTAACTTTGAAACTCGCCAACAGAGGGATTTTGCGGCCGAATATTTTTCGCTGCCAGAAAAACCGCGGCAGGTCCAGAGGCCAGGGAAGAGGTGCGTTTTTCATTTTTTATTTCTTTTTTTCATGACAGCATTATCCCCAACCTGCTGCCCGCGAGAAAAGATTCTCCCCTCTTTTTTAAAGGGGGGAGAATTCGGGGGCGCTGCTTCTCCAATTAAACTGGATGCCCCGGTAATCCGGGTTCAGGAAATTTCTTCAATGCCGAGCGGATATTTGGACAGGACCTCACAGCCGTCTCTGGTGATGACGATATCATTTTCATAGCGGAAGCCGATGTTCTCATCGGGTGCGGCATACTGCATCGCGCAGACGACCATTTCGTTTTCCTGATAAACGTGATCCTGGTCCGTCCAGTAAGGAAGTTCGGAATTGACGACGGAACCGATGCGCCACTCATCGCCGAAAAGACCGATTCCGTGTTCGCAGGCCGGCTGGATAAAATCACCGCAGCCGCGCGATTCGGCAAAGTCCATCATCGTTGCGGCCAGCGTCCCGGGTGTAGTCCCGGCGCGGTAATGATCAATAACTTTTTGAATAATCGCGACAAAATTATCCGCGTGCCAGCGCTGGCGCTTGGTCGCCGGTCCGATCAGATAATTGTGCGAGTGGTCGCCCAGCGCCAGTTTGAACATGGCGTGGAAATCCAGCATCAGCGGCTCGCCCGCCATGATCTCCTTGGTGGTGGGGGGCGTGCACGCGCCCAGTCCCGTGCGGAATCCGCTGGAAATTTCATTGAGCCCCGCGAAATTCCACTCCGACACGCTGCCCGCCTTGCGCATGGCCAGCGCGGCGATGCCGGCAATCACGGTTTCCGTCATGCCTTTGTAGCCGCCGTTTGCAAGCGCCGCTCGCGCCGCTTTGTGTCCTTCATCAACAATCAGCGAGGCGGTGCGGAAACGCTCAATGGTGCCCTGGTCTTTGATCAGCGACAGGGCGTCGATAATATCGTGTGAGTTGACCCACTCAAAGCCGGGAAGCGCGTCTTTAAAATGGGTATATTCCCAGTGGGACAGATTTCCTTCGGCCGTGTAGGTGGAAATTCCGTCCTCGTAGCCCAGCCGCCCCTTCCGGAGCCTCAGCTCATCTTTGATAAAATCCGTAATGGCGGAAACCTGATCCATGCCGCCCATCGGCCCGTAGGCGCGAACATGATCGGCGTCAAGCCAGGTTTCGTCGCCCACGCGCAGCGCGTCGACCACAAATGTAAAATAGGTGGGCTGTCCTTCGGCGGGAATGATCAGATAACTTCTCCACGGGCAGAAGGTATCCATCACAAAACTCATGGTACGGATACGCGAACCAAGATACACGTCAATGCCGCGCTTGTGCATTTCGGTCTGAATCGCCTTCACGCGTCCGGGATTGTCGATATAATACTTGTCCTGAGGGTCTAATATTCTGGTCATATTTTTGTCTCCCTTTAATACTGAGTTGGAATCCGTGACAGAACCTTGTTCAGGCGGTCAGACACGGCGGCGAGTTTAAGCGCTTTGGCCAGATTGCCTTTAAGTTTAAGTTTTCCGGTCATCAGCGCCTTTTGCGCGCCCAGTTCCGCGCGGGAGATTCTGGCAAAAGTTTCATAATCGCCGATGATTCTGAACTCTCCCTGAGGCGGTTCGCCTGCTCCCGTTTCCACGCGGGTTACTTTCCCTTCCCGGCATTCGACAAAAAGAAACATTTCCACGCCGCCGGGACAGTTTTTATAAATGTTGGACATCGATGTCGTGACATTATTCATTTTCTCGGGTGGAAGTTCGGCCTGAAGCCTTTTGAGCGCTTCATCCCGCCATGACGGACTCAGGTATGCAAGTAACTCTGACATGTTGATTCCTCCTGTCTTGTTTGTCGGCCGGCATGGGCATACCGTCCGGATTGATATTATGTGAAAGGCTATGTCTCCTCTTTAAAGGCGGATTAACGATGAATTTCTTTCACGGTTTGAAACTATAGGGTCAAAAAAAAGGCATGTCAACACAATAAAGAAAACTAAAGAGGGCGTCCGGCGCTGAATGTGCTTGCGGCGGACGCCCTCTCTGTTCATTGATCAATGTCAAATCATTTCGCTGAAACGGTAAATTCCGTACTGACGTCACTTTCCAGGCCATCTTTATCAACAGCTGAAACCACATAGTTTTTATTTTTACCTTTAACAATAGAACCGTCTGAATAATGAGCCGTTTTTGTTTCAGCGATTTTTTCCGCACCCATAAAGACTTTTTCATAAACGACATAATGGGAAATATCCGCTTCCTTGTTGGCTGACCAGGATAATTCCGCTTTGCCCGCTTCATATTTTCCCTGCAGATTTTCCGGAGATTTTGGTTTTGGTTTGGTGGTCAGGGAAATGGTATCAGAAAAATCAGACAGCAGTCCATCGTTGTCTTTAGCCTGTATCCGGTAACGATAAGTGGCGCCATCCTTCAGATTTTTATCCGTATGAGGTGACATATTGGCCTGGGCGATATTGGAGAAACTATCACTGTCGCCGGTTGTCCGGTAAATATAATAAAGACTGATATCCTTTTCCGGATTGGCCTGCCACTCCAAAGGGGCTTCCTTGACCCTGGAAGATGTCCCTTTTAAACCGCCCGGTTTTTGCGGTCGGGGTTTGGTTGTGGCAAAAGCCTGCGCCTGCTTGCTTTCCGCATTCACTTTATTGTAAGCGGTGAGCCGGTAATAATATGTTCTGCCATCTGCCAGCTGGTCAAAACCGCGGGAATCATCCATGAAACTGTTGTTTTCCCGGCCGCTGATTTTCTTGAGCAGCGTATACTGGCCGTCCTTTTCCAAAGACCAATAGATTAAGTAGCCTTCAACCTCTTCTTGTTTAGCCGCCTGCCAGGTCAGTTCCACTTTCTTGACGAGGGCGCTGCGGGCGGCAAACTTTTCAGGTTGAGGAGGAATGTCCCTGGTGACCGCAACTTTAACCGGCGACGGGCTTGTTTCCACTCCTAAATCATCTTCTGCCGTGACATAATAATAATACGGGATTTTATCGCCCAGCCCTTCAACGTCTGAATACTCATACTGGTTGTTGGAGTCCGATGCGTTTATTTTCTTAATTTTAATAAAGCCGCCGTCACTTTTCGGACTGCGATAGATATTATAAGCAGCGAGGAAAGGGGATTGAATACCGGTCCAGCTTAACTTCACTTCACGAATCAAGTCGCTGACGCTATTGACTGAAGCAATTCCGGGGAAAGTCGTTCCTTTCACGGGATAACATAATTCGCTTTCAATTCCCTTTTCATTAAAAGCGGCAAGACGATAAAAATAGGTATGGCCATCCGGTAATGCCGTAGACCGATAATGAATTTTTCCGTCGCTGTTGGCGGCAAGATCATTGATGAGCAATTTATTAACTTCCTGATATTGGCCATCCTCCTGGTCGGCGCGGTATATCTTGTAGCCGGCCAGTTGGGATGTGTCCTGGCTTTTTGACGGACTGGGCGTCCAGACAATCAGAATGCTTTTTGAACGCCCTTCCGTCCTCAAGATGATGGGCGCGTTGGGCGCGAAATCAGTGCGGGCGGAAACAACGGGAGTAAAACCGCTCAACCGGCTTAGCTTGTCATAGGCTCTTACTTTGTAATAATAATCAATGTTGTTTTCCACATTTTGATCGTGGTATTCCGTTCTGTCCGCCTGACCCAGCATGGCGAACGGCCCATTCTGATTAAGGCCACGATAAACTTCATAACCGGCGGCGGCAAAACCCGGAATGCTCTGCCAGCGGATGATTATTTTTTTGTTTCCCGGAATGCTTTGACAATTACCCGGAGAGCCGGCTGCTGTTTCCCCTCCCGTGTCTGATGCCCTTTCTCCCGAAGAGCTGTTTTTAGTCAGCACTGCGATGAGCGAAGAACCGAGTTTTCCGACTTCCGTGGTCAGTGCCGATTCGCCGAACGCCGTTACCCGGGTCGTATAAACTTCCTTTTTTTTGTCGATTTGAATCAAGCTGCATTTGATGTTGATTGCCGATCCTCTTTTTGCCACGGACCCGACCACGATAAAATCGAGCCCCAGACGGGAACCGATATTGACAACATTATCAATTTGATCATTTTGTTGAAGATCATTGAGGTTGAGAAAAGTTTCGAGGTCTTTGCGGTCAAAGATAGAAAGGGAGGAATTCGTTTTCAGGGTGCCGATCAGCGCGTTGGTCACGCTCGTTCCCAATCCTGAGGCTTCAAAATTTACCGCTCCGAAATTAAAGACGGACAGCTTGTATTCGCTGGCATGGATCATCCCTGTCTGCGCAAGAATGATCAGAAATAATAAAATTGCACCAAGAATCGTTTTCTTAAGCATAATGAGTCTCCGGCTCAATGGATAAGTCATCATATCGGCATGAAGACCATCCTGAATATCCCACTGGGTTCATGATGACCTGCACCGTTTGTCGGATGTAAGCGAGACGCAGGTGCAGGTCATGTCAGGAAAGATTGAATGTAAAATAATTTAAATATCTTTAATGATCTTTTCAATTAATTCCAGCGATTTCTGCGATATCGGTGTCGTGATCCCTTTTAGTTTTTCATCATAAACGGCATCGATATATTTTTCTACAGCGGCCTCATAATTGCGGCGTTTCTGCAAGTCCTGCGCTTTGTTGAAATATTCCACTTCCAGACTCTGGAAATGTTTCAGAACGTTGCGGCCCATTTCCGAAATTTTGTCGTTGGCCAGTTCGTCCAGCACTTCGGCTTCCGTGGGCATTTCGAGCGGATCCTGCGCTATATTGGCCATGGGCAGGCCGTCCCGGTACTTATCTTCCTTAACCATCTTACCGGAAACAGTGTTGGCAATAATTTCACCCGTCTGTGTATCAACCAGTTTAAAAGACAGTTCCATCATGGCGCTGATTCTGGCGACACCCTCTTTATTGGATATGAACTGGTAATTCTTTTTCTTGATCGTTCGCGGCGGAGCATTTTTTACATCTTCTTCGGTCGGCTTGGGATTTAACATGCGCCAGTCAGACCAGTCAGGATTAGGAACATCGTCTTCACTGACCAATACCCTCACCTGAGTAATGCTGGGATTGTCCTTGAATTTGGCCGAAAAATGTAAAACGTCTCCCATGATAAAAGTATCGATGCCCCTCATTTTACCGACACTCTGGGCTGTTTTAATATCCACCAGTCCCGTCTGGCTGAGCTGCATTTCCCTTAAAATGGACTGCAGGTTTTCCCTTTCAATGATGCGCAGATCAACGCTGGCGTTTTTATGTAAAAAAGCAATTAACTTATTGGCGGCTATTTTGCCGGCATCTTTCTCGGTGCTGGGGGAACCGAAGTCAAAAACGGCTATCGATTTGCGGACGCGTTTGGTGATGGGATCTTTAACGTCGTTCTTCTTTTGGAATAATTCAGGGTAATCCGGAATAAGCGCTTCAATTTTTTGCAGCCAGACCAACGCGTTGCCCCACATCTCTTTTCCTATGAATTTATCCGATCTTTTCATCGCGGCGGCGCAAAGGCGGGTGGCATGCTGTCGAAAATCGGCATCATCGACCAGAGCAGGTGCATAATTGCGGGCCAGTTCGATCTCATCAAAAGCGCCGCAAAGCTTATCCTGCTTTAAAAGTTTGACGGATTCTTTGAAATGGATCTGGCTGGCCTTTGCTTTTAATGCCTCCAGATTTTTGCTCAAGCCGGGATCCGCCTGAGGATAACTCATTGCTTTCTCATAAAGAAACACGGCACGGTCATATTTGTCGGCAGCCTCGGCTCTGGCGGCTTCTGTTGCATAATAACTGGGGTTATCTTTTTTCAACGCTTCCTGATACTGCCTGGAAACATCCAGATACTTGGGATTAACATCCATGGCTGCTTTAAAATTTTCTGCAGCAGCTTTCCAATCGTCCTGCTTGCCGAAATTTACCGCCTGCTGGTAAAGCGCTCTTATCCCTTCAGACTGGGAACGCCTGAGTCTGTTGCCCGTGTCTTCATAATTGGGGAATATGGCATTGACCTGTTTCAGCTTGTTCAAGGCTGCAATCCAGTCTTCCCTCTGCATGTCGGCTTCCGACTGCTGGTAGAGGCTTTTCAAAGTTGCTTTCAAACTATTGGTTTGTTCATTGACCCTGGCGTGAAAAGATTTGATCTCTGCATTTTCAGGATCCATGGCCAGCATTGTATCGGCGTCTTTGGACAGTCTTTCCAGTACCATGAGGTTTTGTCCGGCCGATGCATAGGCCTGCTTGGCCTTCGCCAGACGGGCTTGCGCCGCCTGCTGTTTGGCTCTGGCCAGTTCATTTTTAAATTCCTGATTATCGGGTTCTTCACTCACCGCTTTTTGAAAATAAATGACAGCTTCTTCCCAGCGATTGGCTTTGGTAAAATCCTGGCCCTGCTTAAAACTCTCGTTTGTGCCTACACAAGCTGCAAGGAAAAACAAAATCATTGCAGATGCAACCACCATGTATGTTTTTCTGCTTTTCATTCTTTCATTCCCTCCCCTGAAATATCCGATATCTTTGCTTTAAGGCAGCAGAACTGCCTCAATTCGATTTTGACTGATTTCCTCAATTTTGATGCTGCGTTTGCCGATGGTTATTTGTGATACATCGTGTGCTACGGCTTGTGTGTCGCCTTCGATTTCCAGATCGAATTCAGCCTTGCCCTTTGAATAGTGCCGCTGGTTCATGCCTTTAAAACCTTTGATTTCCTCGCCGATCACCGATTTGAATTTCTGTAAAGCAGCATAAGAATTAAGCCCTGAAACAACCAGCTTGATGGTGGCGGTATTGGCTAATTCTTTCGACCAGCTTTCCAATACGTCATCGACAAGTTTAGCAATCAATTTGGTTGATGTCTTTTCCGTTAAAACTTTAAACTCTCCTTTGCCTTTGTTGTCGGACTCCGTTTCGCTTTCCGTTGTAACAATTTCGCCGGTGTCCCCGTTAACAACCTTGCCGGTGACAACTACTGAGTTTTTATTCATTTCAACATTATAAATTGTCGAGGATTTACTGATGGCCTCGACCGTTCCGAAGATAATCACTTCAGCCCCATAGCGATGGGCAATGCTGGAAATAGCCTTTTTATCTTCAGCCTCCTGCAGGCGCTCATAATCCCTGTTTTTTTTCAATGCCCGGGCGTCAACCAGCTTAAAATTATGATCCTTTAAATATTTGGCCATGGCGCCCTCAGCAACGGCATCTTTTGATTCTGAATCTTTAAAAATCAACATGACCCGCGGGTTTGATTTGCGCGCCATAATCAATTTGATAGCCGCCATCTTATCGCGTAATTTGCCCTCACTGACGGTGGCTTTAATAACAACTTCATACAAGTTGCCGGATCGTTTTTCTGAAATGATATCGTATTTATCAATAAACCCGCTTGATTCAGAAAGGATGCTGTCCATCTTCACCTGAAAATTTTCCACATTGGTTGTGCTGGTGATCATCACGCCGGCGACCTGTTCCACAGCATTGCGCTGCGCTTCATCCAGCGCTTTGCTGCGGGCGATATCAACAAATTCTTTTTGAATGGTTGCCATGCCTTTGGCCGTAATTTTCTTCTGGGCGTAAGCGGGTAAAATGGAAACAGCTATAAAAGCAAAAACGAGACAGAGGATTGTTTTTTTCATAAAAAATACCCTTGAAATTGTGAAGAGAATTTGTTTTCTGTAAAAGATCCTTTACGGTATCGGTTTAAGTCCGTTTCAACGTTTGGTTTTCCATTAAATCGACATGGAAAAGATATACTTAAATTGCTTATCACTGTCAAGATGAAATGGGTTTGAGAGCATGGCTCCTGAAAACGTAAAACAGCACATAAACTATTTTGTCAGTGAAGAGCAGGCAGAGCGTTTTTTTGATTTAAAGCCTTTTTTGAACCATTAAAGAAAAGGAAAAGGCATGGTAAAATCTTTCCCGAAGAAACCGTCTTATTTTAGTTATGTTCATCAGATAGTTAAACACGGCAAAAATAGTCAATAAGTGTTAATGCCCATCAGGTGCCTGGGCGAAATTCTATGATGACGTTCCCTGGATTTGAGCTGTTGTAACCATCGTTGTCGCATCGCTTCCAGATTCCCAGATCATACCAGAACCCCAGCTTGAAATCTTTGGACTTAATGGTCTTTCCTTCTCCTTTTAAAGCGGTGTAATAGCAATATTCTCCATAATCATAAGGCACTTTATCGGTATTTTCGCCCCGGCCCTTTTCGTTGACCAGTGTGCCATTATATTTTTTTATCAGCTTGTTTAACACTCCCCCCAAAATATTAAAGTAGGTATGCTCGGCGCTCAAATCACCGGTATTAAACTGCTTTTGCGCGTGTACGGATTTAATTTTGCCGCCCTTTGTCCGGCAGATTATCTTAAAACCGTCTATATAACCCTCGTAGGCATACCCATAATCATCATCACTGCCCGATTTGAAGAAATCTTCGGGAATTAAAGAGGCTGATCCGCCCGGATATGTTTTGAGAATAAAATCGACCATTTTTTCATTGGCGAAGGCGGCAATGCAATGCAACGGGGAAAACAACATGAGTCCTGAAATTACTGAAATAATCATAAGTCTTTTAAATTTCATATTATTCCCCTTGGTTTTTTATGAAATGAAGTTTCATGAATTTGTAAGACTGGTGCCCCCCAATGTCAAGAAAAAATTTTGCTGAAATTGATCATGAAAGCTGCATCAGTCAGCGGGCCGATCCGATGCGCATTCATTTGTTTCTTATATCAATATATCAATACATTATAATCTTTTTCACTTGACGCCGGACAGCTTTTCTCCTATTCATCATTCATAAGAAAGTAATTTCCGGCAGAGGCGGAAACCGGGGCGAACAGGTTCCGGGGGAAAATGCTGCTTTAAAAAATTATTTTGTCTCTGCCTTAACCGGGCTCACAACACTGAATTCAGGATATGAATATGAACAAGCGTTTTACGGATTTGATTCTTGCCGCCATCAAACAGAGAATTTCCGATCTCCACATTACCGGAGGCTTTCCCCTTATTTTCCGCAGTGACGGCGTTATTCATTTTGATAAGAATGTCAAATGGACGCATGCGGATATTGATATGATTGTCAAAGAAATGTTGAGCGAACGCCAGTTATTTACGCTGAGAAAGAGATGGTCCGTCGATTTTGCAATATCTTTTAATCACGTACGGGTAAGAATCAATGCATTCTACACAACCAGAGGATTGAGTCTGGCGATACGGCTTCTTCCCGAAATGATTCCCGATCTTGCTGCACTTAACCTGCATCCCTCTCTCAGCCAGATCAAGGATCTCCGGTCCGGGTTGGTTCTTGTCTGCGGCAGCACCGGTTCAGGCAAATCGACCACGGTCGCGGCAATGATTGAAGAGATTAATCGCACCCGGCCTGTCCATATTATTACGATTGAAGATCCCATTGAATACCGGTTTAAACCCAAGAAAGCATTTATTGAACAGCGGGAAGTCGGTATTCATGTGCCGTCTTTTGACCAGGGGCTGCTGGATAGTTTGCGGGAAAATCCTGATGTGATTTTTGTCGGGGAAATGAGGGATCCGAATACCATCCGAATGGCCCTTACCGCGGCCGAATCCGGACATCTGGTTTTCGGAACTTTGCATGCCACCGATGCGGAGGATGCCGTTTACCGCATCAACAATTGCGTATCCGGAGATAATCAGGAAGTCATTCGCTACCAGTTTGCCTCCACGTTTTCCTGGTTGATTATTCAACAACTGACCTATATCGAAAAGGCAGGTTTCCGTGTACCGATGTTATCGATAATGCGCGGCTCGTCATCGGTCAGGAGCAGTATCCGTGAAAACAAACTGGCCCAGTTGGAAACGATTATGCTTACCAGCAGGAATGAAGGCATGTTCACCATGGAACTTTATCAAAAGGAGTTTCTCAACAATCAGCCTTCGTTTAACCATCCCCATAAAAGCTTTGGTATGGGAGCGGAATCCTCGCGAGAAGCGGATTATGTTTCAACGCTCATCGATCCCAATGCCGTTCAGGATGTTGTTTATATGGCCAATGTTGATGATGCGCTCAAGAGCCCAACCGTAACGGTTAAAGACGAAGAATGGCAGCAATATGTCATTCTGGAGGATCATGACATGGAACTCAAGGACATTATCGCTCAGTACGACCAGGCGGATAATAACAAACCTGATGGCAACAATAGAAAAGGCAAATGATGCTATTTTTTAATGATGTGTTTTTCAAGTAAAATCTGATTGCTTCCGACCCATTCCGTTCATTATTTCAGCCATGTATAGTATCCGGGGCAGGTATTTCCGGTGAGATCGCCGTACGGAAAGACGACGTGCTCCGGGTTGTCTCCATTCTCAATATAACTTGACCGCTGGTCATTATAAGAGTAAAATCTTAATAGAATGTGCGGGAAACACATCGGGGAAATACAAATCAGGAGGAAATAGAGATGGCAAAATATCTCTACAACGAGGAGGCCGTTGCAAATCTCAGACTCAGCGATACGTCCGTTCTGGACCGGTTGGTTGATTTCGAGTCTGCGCGCGCGGCGCATTTAAAAAAGGAACATGCCAAGAAAGACAAACGGATGTCGCTTGCCGAGGCGGTGGCGACTTATGTGCAGGATGGCGACATCATGACCGATGCCGGTTTTTCTTATGTCAGAACACCCCACCAGGCTTTTCACGAGGTCATCAGGCAGGGTAAAAAGAATCTTCAGATGATCGGGGCGCCCAATACCAATCAGAGTTTCTTTATCTCTTATGGATTAGTGGATTATTCCCATAATTCATACACCGGTGCGGAGATGCGCGGAATTGATAAAAGCTATGACCGCGCGCTCAAGGCAGGCCGGATCAAGATTCTTTCCGAATGGAGCCACGGCGGAGTCGCTCAGGGGTTCAAGGCGGCCCAGCTCGGCACGCCGGGCGTTTGCAGCAAACAGATGCTCGGCAGCGACATCGTTCGCTATAATCCCTACCTCAAGGTGATACAGAACCCCTTGAAGAAGGATAAGGATCCTGTCGTATTTGTTCCGGCATTATATCCCGATGTGGCCATTATCCACTGTCATGTGGCGGACAAGTACGGCAACGGTTATATCTATGGCCCGGCCGTCAATGATCTCGCCGTGGCAGCCGCAACGCGCAAACTCATCATCACAGCCGAAGAAATCGTTCCCGAGAATGACATCCGCTACAACAGGCAGGGGCAGATCATCCCGTTCTTTTATGCCGATGCCGTGGTCGAGCTGCCCTTTGGAGCGGTCCCCGGCAATATGCCCGGATGCTACTACTGGTCGCGGCAGTGGTGGGAAAAAATCATGCGTTTTGGCGGCGTATCCGACGAAAATATGATGATCCTCCTCAATGAGTGGATCATGGGCACCAAGGACCAGTTCGAGTTCATCGAAAAGCTGGGAGGTGCGAAGTGGATCGCCGAGGCCCGTCGTCAGACCAAGGCCGCCGAAGGCGACAATGAAGACATTGATTTTTCTTATGAAGAATATACCCTGAAGCATGATTCAGGGCTCTATTATTAAGATAGGAGTATGTTATGCGAGATTTAAATGCACCGGCCAATCCTCTGGAAACGTTGGCCTATATTATTGCGCAGCAGATTCACGATCATTCGGTCGTGTATATCGGTACCGGGATCCCCATGGTGGCCGGAATCCTGGCCAAGAAAACCCACGCCCCCAATATTACAATTGTCTATGAATCCGGCGGACAGGATCCAATCGAAGGCGACATGCCCTGGTCGGTCGGCTGTCCCTTCACCTGGCGTAAATCCCCTACCACGATGGAAATGTCCTACTCTTTTGCCCAATGCTACAACGGATATGTGGATATGGGATTCCTGGGGTTTGCCCAGGTGGATATGTACGGCAACGTGAATACTCACATGATCGGCAAAGACTTTCACAAACCCGCGGTTCGCATGACGGGCAGCGGCGGGAATAATGACCTGTCGTCTTTAACTGAGAACATGGTGCTGGTCGGACTTCAGTCTCCGGATAAATTTCTGGAGAAGGTTGATTTCGTTACCTCCGTTGGACATCTGACCGGCGGCAATTCGCGTAAGGAGGCAGGCCTGATCGGTAAAGGCCCATCCGCCGTGATCAGCCCGTGGGGCGTTTATGACTTTCATCCGGAAAGCAAGCGGATGCGGGTCAAGACCCTGACCCCCGGCGTCACTTTTGAGATCGCCCAGCAGCTCACCGGCTTCGAGCTGCTCAGGCCTGAAGGAGACATTCCGGACACCAAACTGATCACGCCCGAGGCCTTGGAGATCATCCGTACCCAGGTTGATCCGCGCGGCGTTTTCACGATTATGCCCACCTGATCAAGATTTCACAGTGGGGTTGGGATAGAAAGCGATATCCCAACCCCTTTTTTTATGCATCAATGTCTCATCTGATTTAAATTTTATCCATCCATCGCCGTCCGGCTTCAGTTAAAATCCATTCAATAATTTTGCAGAACAATATTGACTCATTTCGATATTATGATATAGCAACCCGACCCTGAATAAAGCAAATAAGCACCATGAGAAAGGGGCATTGCAGAATCAGAAAAATGCCTCCCGGGTTTTGTGTATTTATAAAATAAAATAAGAGAGAAGAATATGACAACACCGATACAACAGAAAATAAGGGACAAGAAAAGAACAGCCAAACAGATCGCCGATATGGTCCAGTCGGGCGATTGGATCAACCACGGGACAGTCGGCGGTGATTCCACCGTCTGCACGGAAGCTGTCGCGCAACGACTGGGCGGCGGCCCGGGCCAGTTGAAAGATATCGAATTCTGGCTGGCCGGCAATTTTTATCCGCATCCGGAGTTGCAGCAGATGGATCCCTGTCAGCAGTATCATTGTGTTCACGAGCATTTCTTTTTTCCCTGGAACCGCAAAGCCAGGGAAGAAAACGGTGTTACCAGCTGGACGCCCTGGGGGTGGGCGGGCGGCATCTGGGCGCATCACTACCGGTTTGCCAATGCGGACCGGCAGAAGCGCGGCATGGACTGGTGGTTCAACGCGGCCACTGCGCCCGATAATCACGGCTATTTCAACATGTCCTACGGCACCAACAGCAGCAATGTCTTTCGCCAGACGGCCAGGAAAATCGTCTTTGAAGTGCGCGCCGATTATCCCTGGGCGGAAGGCGGGCGGTTCAACACGATTCACATCGATGATATTGACTACTGGGTGGAGGTGGACTGCGAAAAATATAAATGGCCGCAGATGAATGAAAAGGCCATTGTTCCGAAGCCGGTGGAGCAGGAAATTGCCAGCCACATCATGACCATCATGCGCGATCGCGATGTGGTCCAGCTGGGGATCGGATCGCTGCCCTCGGCATGCGTCGCCGCCATGGCTGATGCGGGATTCAAGGATCTGGGCATTCATACGGAAATGCTCAACTACGGTCTCATTAAAATGATCGAGTCGGGGCAGGTGACCAATGCCTACAAGAATCTGGACCATGGGAAAAGTGTCTGGACGTTTGCCTTTCCTGTCGATGTGGCGTGGTATTACGAAACGATCCATCGCAACCAGGCCATGGCCGTTTATGATATCGACTACACCAACAATCTGGATATTCTGCGCCGGATTGACAACATGGTCGCTATCAACAACACCGTGTCTGTTGATCTGCTGGGCCAGATGTCCTGTTCTTTTTATGATAGGCGTCCTATCTCCGGCACGGGTGGATTTTTTCAATTCATTATTTTCGCCGCTCAGGCCCGGGGCGGCCGCTCAGTCGCCGCCATGACGTCGCGCAGCAAGCACAACACGTCACGCATTGTTCCTTTCCTGCCGCCCGGAACGGCGGTGGATGTGCCGGCGCAGTTTGCCCAGTATGTCTGCACGGAATACGGGATAGTAAACCTGCGCGGCCTCAATGGTTATGAACGTGCCGCCGCGCTGATTTCGATTGCTCATCCGGACGACAGGCCCTGGCTTACAAAGGAAGCCCGGGAAAACGGTTTGATACCGCCGAAATTTCCGGCCGACTTTTTGCCTGCGGAAGGCGGCAACCGGCGCTATCCGTCTTATGACGAGCGGCGTCATTACAAGATGCCCATGGGGAGCGCCATCTGGGGATACGACTGGGATCCCATCCAGTCGGGCAAATAGCAGCACCTTGTCCGAATGGTTTCATGAACGGCGCTGCTGGCAGCAAACACTTGAAATGTATGATCAGGTCTGTTACAAGATTTTCGGGTTTGTTCGGCAAAAAAACGGAAATATTCAGGGAGTTGATTGGCCATGGAACAGGTTTACAGTATATGCAAATCATTTGTTGACCCCGTCTTTATCATTTTTATTCTTCTGCTCATTTCTTTTATCATCTGCCTTAATGCCAGCAGGAAAAAAGGCGGTGTTTTGTTTTTATTGCTGATGATTGTCCTGCTCTATGGTTTCAGCATAGAGCCGGTATCCAACTATTTGAGTTACGGACTGGAGAAGAACTATATTGCGGTCCCCCCGGCTGAAGAAAAAGCGGCGGTTGATGTGGTTGTCGTATTGAGCGGGGGCGTCTATTCTGTCAAGGCCCTGGGCAAAACATTTCCGAGTGATACCACCACCGGCCGGCTGGTTCATGCCGTCAGAATGTATCAGGAATATGACGCTAAATATCTTGTTTGTTCCGGCTATGATGACAGTAAAATATCCGGCGCGGAGCTGATGGCCCAGATGGCGGTAGCGTTCGGCGTGCCCAAAGCGAGAATCCGTATGGAAGCCAAATCAAGAAATACTTATGAACATGCGATAGAATTTAATAAAATGTTTATCGACAAAGACATCCGTATCGGGCTGGTAACCTCCGCCTATCACATGAAACGAAGCGAAAAAGAATTTCAAAAGTATTTTAAAAAAGTGCTGCCTCTGCCGGCAGGTTATCTTTACCGATCACCCGCAGGCGTTTCCGCCGTCCGATACATTCCGCAGGCGCAATGGTTGTCGAATAACGCGGTCATCTTCAGAGAGTATGTCGGTCAGTTCTGGTACAGCATCAAAGATTTCTAAAAGGTTTTCATGACAAAGGGAGTCCTGATGCAGGCATCGCAATGGCCGGAGAAATTAAGTTTCGTAAGGGCCGTAACCGATGACACATCGCCCGGAGCCTGCGACTTTCTTGCATTTTACACCGGTCTTTCCAAGGGCCGTGTAAAAGACGCCATGAACAAAGGCGCGGTCTGGCTTCAGCGAAAAGGTTCCGGGCGTATCCGTCTGAGAAAAGCCAGTTTCCGGCTCAGGAAAGAGGATATCCTTGAACTGCACTATGACCCGAAACTCCTGTCAATGGATCCACCCATAGCCTCGTGTCTCCAGGATTACAAACACTACAGCGTCTGGTTCAAGCCGGCAAATCTCCTCAGCCAGGGGACTGATTTTGGAGACCACGGATCGCTCCTCAGGCAGGCGGAGACATATTTCAATCCGAGGCGCGAAGCCTTTCTGGTGCACAGGCTGGACCGGGAGGCAGCAGGCCTCATGATGGTTGCTCATTCCAAAAAAGCTGCGGGCCGGCTTTCCATACTTTTCTCGGAACACAGGGTTGTCAAACGTTACCGCGTGGAGGTTCTGGGCATGCCGGAAAACAATGAAGGCGCCATCAGCCAGCCTCTGGATGGAAAGACGGCAGTAACCCGATACCGGATCATTTCAAGAAATCCCGAAGCGGATACATCCACGCTGGAAGTCGAAATTGAAACAGGACGGCTGCATCAGATCCGTCGTCATCTGGCGTGCATCGGCCATCCGGTGATGGGTGATCCGCGTTATGGCGCCGGCAACAAGGATGGAAAGCCGCTGAGGCTGACCGCCTGCGAGCTTGCCTGGCGCTGTCCGTTTACCGGGAATGAAAGGGTTTCCAGCTTGAAAAATGAAGAGGATGGCGATCGCGGTCCCGGCTTGCGGCAAGGCGTTAAGGCATGAGCAAGACCGGTGCCGGTGGCGATGTAATTGGGTGATAATTCGTTTATTTTACCGGACATGTGTTTGCGTAAAATTTCCCCGTCATTTTTATCTTTAAAATAGTGTTGAAAATATAGCATGAAAAGGATAAAAATCATCCCGGTTTAACTCTAAGGTGCCATGCAAACTGCCTTGAGCGGTTTCTAAAATATGGAGAAAGCGAAGGATACATATGCCGATTGAGATTAAGATGGAGGGCCAGGTGGCCGTAGTCACGTTGAATGAAGGGGAAAACCGTTTGAATCTGGATTTCCTGAATAAATTTATAGACGCCCTGGATCATATTGAGAAACAGACGGATGCCAATGTGCTGGTCGTTCGCGGCGCTCACGAAAAAATATTCAGCAATGGAATCGATCTGGAGTGGTTGATGCCGATCATGCAGAAAAATGACGCGGCAACGGCCAAAAAATTTATTGAAACGATGATGGTGCTTTTCAGGAAGATTACACTGTACCCCATGCCCACGATTGTCGCAATGACCGGACATGCCTTTGCCGGCGGCGCGATCATGTGCTGCTACTTTGATTTTCGTTTCATGCGGTCGGACCGGGGCTTTATGTGCTTCCCGGAAGTTGATCTGGGCATTCCGTTTCTGCCGGGCATGATGGCGGCGATGAAGAAGGCCATTCCGCGTTACAAACTCGATGAGATGGTTTTAACCGGAAAGCGGGTTGCCGCGCAGGAATGCGAGGAGCATCATATCATCACCAAAGCCTGCCACATTGACCAGCTGATGGACGAGGTCATGAATTTCGCCAAACAGCAGACGAAGAGACGCGCGGTTGTTGATCTCATTAAAGCGGAAATGAACAAGGAGATCGTTTACGCGATCGATCATGAAGATCCGCCGATTATTGCGTCCGGACGCTTTTACGTCTAATGAATCCTGCGATCGAAAGAGCTTGCCGGAGAAAAATATTTCCCAAAACCCGATGAAACCCGAGCCCCATCGCCGCTTGCAGACGATGGGGCTGTTTTGCATCCTCTAAACTTATGCTCGTCACATTATCTCTCGATATATTTTCCATTCATCGTTTATTTTTCTTAACTCTAATTTCTTGATGCCTGAATTTTTGAAGATGTCGGAATGGTAATATTGTGTGAAGGTTGCCGTGGCATTATTCTCCTTCACCGATATTTGCAATTCTTCAATCCTGATACGGATGTTTTTACTTTTCCGGTGCACACTGGTTTTATGGGAGCTCCAGACATTCCGGTTCATTCCCCTCGATATAAAATCGGGGGCATAGCAACTCCGGTAAATTTTCATATCCCCTGATTGCCAGCCGTTTAACCATCTGGTAATCAGATTCCGCACTGCTTTTTCACCCGATTGTGCCATGTCATTGTGCAGGAGGTTAACTTGATCCGGATTATTATCGGTAACCGCGGATTCGGCAGCAACCACCTTCTGAGAGGCCGCAGGAGCCCGGCAAACGATATTTTTTAATTTTTCCGCAACGGAATCGGGAAGGATGCTGTTCCATCCACCGGCCACATCTTTCGGTGATGAATAAAGCATATGGCCTTTCTCGTCATAAATAATGGTCGATAAATCTTTTGTTTTTTCTTTTACGCAGTCTATTTCCGATAATTCAAAAACATAATGGATTAAGTGCGGATTAACAGGTGCTTTGCCGACGCTTTGGAGAATTGAAAAATATTTTGTCTTGGCTTTTTCATTCACTACGTTTTGAGTCCAGATACTCATCACGTTTTCATTTACTTTTTTAATGCTGTGTTTGCTGTAATACACAGCCCCGATGGCGGATTCCGAACAGAATATCCAGTCTTCCGCCCGGGTGTGATTCGCAAACAGGAAAAGAGTTAACAAACAGACAAGGATCTGAAAAGTCCGTGTTTCATTATGTCTTCTTTTTTCCATAAATGTCCTGTTTCATACATTGCCCTCCGGTGCAATTCCAGTTATCTCCCGCAATCCGTATATATTGAATTGCCTCAACATCAGGTTATCGGGGCGTCGGGTGGCAGGCAGGTTGCTTGACGGGTGAAGAATAAACGCTATCCGTTCACTTGTCTTTACCGGTTGTAGAACGCACGAGCACCGAGTTGGCGTGCGCGTCAAGTCCTTCCATCCGGGCAAAATGCTGTGTTTGTGAGGATAGTTTTTCGAAAGCCGTTTGAGAGAAAGACAATACGCTCATTCGTTTGTAAAAATCATAGACACCGAGCGGTGAGGAAAACCGCGCCGTGCCTTCCGTCGGCAGAATATGGTTGGTTCCGGCGATGTAGTCGCCCAGCGCTTCCGGGGTATAGGAACCCAGGAATACGGAGCCGGCGTTGCGAACCTGGCCTAAAAGGTCCGCGGGATTTTCCACCATCAGTTCCAGATGTTCCGGCGCGAAGAAATTGGCCAGTTCCACTGCCTGAGCAATATCGGATGTAATGATGATCGCGCCGTATTGTGACAGGGATTTTTCAATGATCCTCTTCTTGGGCAGTGTTTGCATCTGCCGGTCAATTTCTTTTAACACGCGATCGGCCAGATCCGGGTAAGGCGTGAAGAGCACCGCCGCCGCCATCTCATCATGTTCGGCCTGCGCCAGCATGTCCGCCGCCGCAAAAGCGGGATTGGCGGTTTGATCGGCAATGACCACCACCTCGCTGGGACCGGCGATCATGTCAATGGCGACCTGTCCGAAAACGAGCTTTTTGGCCGCGGCGACATAGGCGTTGCCCGGTCCCACAATCTTATCCACGCGGGGGACGGTTTGTGTGCCGTAAGCCAGAGCGGCCACAGCCTGCGCGCCGCCGATCTTGAAGATGCGGTCAACGCCCGCAACTTCGGCGGCCGCGGCAATGAGCGGATTGAGCCGGCCGTCTTTTACGGGACTGGTCAGGATGATTTCTTTGACGCCCGCAATGCGCGCCGGAATGGCCGCCATGAGCAGTGTGGAAGGATAAAAAGCCTTGCCGCCGGGCGCGTAAATGCCCGCCCTGGAGAGCGGCAGTATCCGCTGACCCAGTTCCACGCCGGCTTCCTCACTCATCGTGTATCCGGATGCCGTTTGATGGCGGTGATATTTTTCAATCCGCCTAGCGGCAAGTTCAATCACATCCCGGTCTTCAGATTTTACAAGGGCCGCCGCTTTTTTTATTTCCGCACCGGTTGCTTCTATGGTTGCCGTTGTCAGGTCGCAGCCGTCAAACTTTTTTGTATAGTAAAACAGCGCTTCATCGCCGCGCAGGGACACGTCATGAATAATTTGGGCCACATTGGTCAAGAGCTCCGGTGTAAAGGCGCCGCCCCTGGCCCGTAAGGCCTGAAAAAAATCCCGGAATTCAATTGCGTCGGCTCGAATGATTTTCATTTTATTGTTTCATCCTTTTAATATCCGCACCCAGCGCGGAGAATTTCTTTTCAATATTCTCATAACCGCGGTCGATATGATAGACGCGGGAAATTTCCGTTGCGCCCTCGGCGACCAGTGCCGCCAGAATCAGCGAGGCGGAAGCCCGCAAATCCGTGGCCATGGTTTGCGCTCCGAATAAGGTGGGCACGCCGCGAACCACGGCGCTGCCGCCCTGAATCACGATATCCGCGCCCATGCGCATCAGTTCGCTGACATGCATAAAGCGGTTTTCAAATACGGTTTCCGTAATGACGGAAAGGCCGCTGCCGATGGTCATGTAAGCCATGATCTGCGCCTGCAGATCCGTGGGGAAGCCCGGGTGGGGAAGGGTTTTGATGTCCACACTGTTGATTTTCGGGCCGGCTTTCACATTCAGGCCTCCGTCAACGGGAGTGATTTTCATGCCGGTGTCCCGCAGTTTGTTGATCAGCGCTTCCAGATGCTGAGGATTGCAGCCCAGTACATTGATTTCACCGCGGGTCATGCCGGCGGCGATCATGAAAGTTCCGGCTTCGATGCGATCGGGGATGATGGAGGCTTCCGTTCCGGAAAGCGATGTGACGCCGGTGATGGTGATGACGTCCGTTCCCGCTCCCTTGATTCTGGCGCCCATGCCGGTGAGGACGTCCGCCAGGTTGACGATTTCCGGTTCCCGGGCTGCGTTGTTGAGAACCGTCGTGCCTTCCGCGAGGGTTGCCGCCATCATGATATTTTCCGTGCCGGTAACGGTCGGCAGATCAAAATAAATATTGGCGCCTCGAAGCCGGTCCGCCTTCGCTTCGATATAGCCGCCGTGCAACTCCACGGAGGCGCCCATGTCCTGAAGCGCTTTGATGTGCAGGTTGACCGGACGCGCGCCGATGGCGCAGCCGCCGGGAAGAGACACGCGGGCATGGCCCATGCGCGCCACCAGCGGCCCTAACACCAGAATCGAGGCCCGCATTGTTTTGACAAGATCATAAGGAGCGACGCTATGGGTGATTTTTTCAGCGCTGATTTTTACCGTGCTGTCGCCTTCAATTTCCACTCCCATATTTCTTAAAAGCTTATAGGTGGTTTTGATATCAACCAGATCGGGAATATTGGAAAATGTGCAGGTTCCTTCCGTCAAAAGCGCCGCCGTCAGCACCGGCAGGGCGGCGTTTTTCGCGCCGCTGATCTGAACATCTCCCTGTAGCGGCTTGCCGCCGTTAATGACTATTTTATCCACTTATTTTCTCCTTCCTTTGATAACGCGAGAAAGTCCCGCGTAATCAGCGCGTACATCAATATGGTCGTAAAAACCGGCATTTGCCGACATGATGGCACGCACACTTTCGCTTTGTTTAGCGCCGATTTCCAACAAAAGCCAGCCATTTTCCGCAAGGTGGCTATGTGCCTGATATATCAATTTTTTGTAAAATTCCAGACCTGTTTGTCCGGCCCAAAGCGCAAGCTTCGGCTCAAAATCTTTGACGCCGGCTTCGAGTGTTTCATACTCCGTCGCTCCGATGTAGGGCGGGTTGGAAACGATAATGTCAAATTCGCCGCAAACCGGTTCGAACAAATCACCCGGAAGAAAGGTGATTGAGTTTGCCAGACCGAGCGCGGCGGCGTTTCTTTGCGCTGCGGCCAGTGCCGCCTCTGAAATGTCGGTGGCTGTTACTTTTGCTTCGGGAATTTCGCAGGCCAGGGCCAGCGCAATTGCTCCGCTGCCCGTTCCGATATCCAGAATACGCGGATGATGAAAAGCCTCTGTCTGAAAGACGGCCAGCGCCTCTTCGACGAGCACTTCCGTATCAGGCCTCGGGATCAGGACATCCGGATTAACGTCCAGCGTCAGCGACCAGAAAGCCTTGCGGCCGGTAATGTAGGCCACCGGCTCGAAGCGCAGCCGCCGTTCGATCAGTTGATGAAAAGCTTTCAGCTGCGTCCCGCCTATGATCCGGTCAGGATTTTTGATGAACTCCATCCGGTCGCATTCCAGACAGAAAGCCAACAGAACTTCCGCATCCAGCCTGGCTGAAGGAATTCCCGCGCTGTCCAGCTTTTGAGTTGCTTTGGCAATAATGTCTCGCATCGTCATTTCGATATACTTTCTTTCCTCTAAACGAGAACCTCAACTTGAATGGCGCCGCCTTTATGAGAATAGTTTGCCTTATAAGCAAGCGTCCTGAGCAGCCGCTTCATGTTATGATTGGTCGAATCAATGACGGATACGAAGCGGAAAATTCCATGCTCTCTGCCGATGCTCAGGATTTTGTCAAGCATGTATTTGCCCAGGCCCAGATGCTGCCAGTCGTCACGGACCGCAATCGCAAAGTCTGTAGCCTTCTCGGCGGTATCATACCCATATCGCGCGACGGCAATCAGGGAGTCTTTTCCATGCTCTTCGATGACCGCGACCAGGGCAAAGTTGCTTTCATAGTTAATGTGCGTGAGCTGGAAGAGCATTTTTTCAGGAAGTTCGGTTACGGGCCTCAAGAAACGCAAATAGACGGCATCAGGAGACAGTTTGTTCAATAGATCCACGATCAGGGGCTTGTCTGTCTGCAAAATCGGCCTGAACAATACTGCTCTGCCATTTTTCAGCGTAAGCCGGCTTTCATATTTTGCGGGATAGCCTTCATTCATCGTTGGAATATATATCATCTTAAGGAAATATCCAATCGGCGATTATTTTTGCTCCGCGTTTATTCCGGTTCATCAAACGGCGCCGCACCCCATGTTTTACGCCCAGAATTCTATTGACACAAAAGGCCGCGCTTCGTATATTGCCGACATGAAAAAACAATGCCTGATCAGTCTTTTTGCCCTTTCCGTCCTGCTTGTGTCCTGTCTGAGCTGGGTCATGGAAAACCCTTCCATTGTGGTAAGCGAGATCAGCCTCAGACCCCGCTCCCTGACGGAGGTAAATCTTTTTCTCGGTCTTGATGTGCAAAATCCGAATCGTTTTGACCTGACGCTCCGGTCATTTGAATATACGGTTTACCTGAACAATGAAAAGATCGGGAACGGGCATCTGGAAAAGGAAATCATGATTCCTGCGTCGGCCACAACGCGGGTCCAGGTGCCGGTCGTTGCAATGTTTAAAGACTGGGGCAAAAGTCTGAAGATCATTATTACCGGTGAAAAATTGCCTTATAAGATTGAGGGAAAGGCCGTCATCAAAGCGGCCTTCGGATCCCACGATTTTCCTTTTTCCAAAGAAGGGCACATTAACAATTAGCCCGGCCTGCAATCCTTTTGATGCTGTTTCCCGTTAAAACCAATCCACCGATGCGGCAAACCGTTTTCAGACGTGCCGATAGGATCTTTCGCCGAAAATTGCCCGTCCCACGCGGATAATGGTTGCACCCTCTTCGATGGCGACTTCAAAATCGTCGGTCATGCCCATGGAAAGTTCGTCCATGCGGATGTTGGGAACAGCCGCGCTGTTTATTTCATCGCGCAGTCTGCGCAGGGCTTGAAAATAAGGACGTGAGGTTTCGGGATCATCCGAATAGGGCGGCATGGTCATCAATCCGCGCACGTTTAAATTGGGCAAGACTGAAATCTGCCGGACAAGATCGAGGGCCAGCGAAGCTTCCACGCCGCTTTTTGATTCCTCGCCGCTGACATTGACTTCCATCAGGGCGTTTAATTTGCGGTTGTTCCGGCCCGCCCGCTTATCCAGTTCGCGCGCCAGCTCCAGGCGGTCAACGGAATGAATCCAGTCGAAAAGGTTGATGACGTATTTGACCTTGTTGGTTTGCAGATGGCCGATCATGTGCCAGGAGACGGTGTGACCGATGGCGGGAATTTTTTCACGGGCTTCCTGAACGTAGTTTTCACCAAACAGCGTGATGCCCGCGTCCATGGCGTCACGGATGCGTTCGGGCGGGACCGTTTTGCTGACCGCCATCAGTTGAATGCCGCCGGGGTCACGGCCCGCCCGGGTTGCGGCAGCGGCGATTCTCTCTCTGATCATGCGGATGTTGGAGACGATTGCTGTTTCCATAAGGATTCACCTGAAATGAATGGCCCCGAAAATTTTAAGTTCTTCCAGCGTTTCACAAAGCGGCAAGCCGATGACGTTGGTATAGGAGCCGCGGATCGCTTTGATAAAGTACGCGCCTTTGCCCTGCACGGCATAGCCGCCGGCCTTGTCGTAGGGCTCATCGCAGCCCACGTACCAGTCCATTTCTTCGGGGCTGATTTCTTTGAACTGAACGGCGGATTGGACAACTCTGGTCTTTGATATTCCGGAAGCGGCGCAGGCGATGGTAAAACCCGTGAATACGGTGTGTTTGCGCCCGCTGAGTCTTTCAAGCATTTCGCGCGCCTGCTTCTTGTTTTTGGGCTTGCCCAGAATCAGGCCGTCAATTACCACGATGGTGTCTGCGCCCAGCACCAGAGCCTTCGGGTATTTTGCGGCGATCACTCCCGCTTTATCATGGGACAGCCTTCGGACGTGAGCGCGGGGGCTTTCGCCTTTGAGATAAGTTTCATCAACGTCAGCGGGAATAATTTTAAACTTCAGTCCCACGGAGCGCAACAGCTCTTCGCGGCGCGGCGAAGCGGAGGCCAGAATAAAAGGGAAGGATACGGAGATGGTCATCATTATTTCTTTCTATTTCCAGTTTTGAGTTTTTATTCCAAATAAAACATTCCCTGTCAATTGTAAATTGCCGTTGCATCTTTCAGCGACTTGGCGTAATCAAATTTAAAATGGCAAATGTGGAGCTGATGATGAAAAAAACAGCGATCTTTTTTTTAGTATTCGTTTTCCTGATGTCGCAGGCCTTTACCGCCTTCGCTTCGGAAAAAATCGTGCAGTTGACCGTTCCCGGGTGTTTTTCATGAGGCGCCGGCAGCAGGATAGGGGCTATCCTGAAGAAAATTGACGGCGTTAAGAAACACCAGATACGGCAGCCGGATATCCTGCTTGTTGTCTTTGACGACGAACGGACGAACCTTGATGTCCTGACGAAGGCGTTGAGCGAAGGAAAATTCCCCGTAAAGGACAAGCCGGTTTATCTGAAAGATTTTCCGGAAGAGGCTCAGAGCAACTGATTTTCTCCGCCGGCTTCCAGCAGGTCTACAATTTTTTTGACATCCTGTGATTGACCTTTTTTACAGATGAGCAGAGCGTCTTTTGTCTCGACGACAATGACATCCTTCATGCCGATCAACGCCACCAGCTTTTTCGGGCTGTAAACAAGAGCGTTTTCGGTGTTCTCAAAGATGGCCTGGGAGCCGCCTGTTGCGGCGTTGCCGTTTTTGTCCCTGGCGGATATCTCCCACAGGGTATCCCAGCTTCCCACGTCGCTCCAGCCGAAACTTGCCGGAATCATAAACACGTCTTTGGCTTTTTCCATGACGCCGTAATCGATGGAGATCGACGCCAGTCCCTTGTAAATCGCCGACAGCGTTCTGGCTTCGGAGGATTTTCCCAGCGAGGCCTTGATGGTCATCAGTCCTGAATGCAAATCCGGCAAAAAATGTTCTATTTCGCTTAAGATCGCCGAAGCTTTCCAGATAAACATGCCGCTGTTCCAGAAAAAATTCCCGTTTTTCACAAAGGCTTCGGCCTTTTTGCGGTCCGGTTTTTCGCGGAAGGCTTTCACCCGCAAAAGCGTCTGGCCTGCGACCCGGCCTATGGATGCGCCGCCTTCCATGTAACCAAAGCCGGTATGCGGACTGGTGGGTTTCAGGCCGACGGTCACGAGTGCGTTCCCTTTTTCGGCCGCCTTGGCCGCCGCGGCGATAACTTTCCGGTATTGGGCAGGATCGGCGATGCCATGATCGGAAGGCAAAACAACCATGACGTCATCTTTGCATCTTTTCTGAACGTGGACAGCGGCCAGGCCGATGCAGGGGGCCGTGTTCCGCCCCACCGGTTCAATCAGAATATTTTGAGCGGGAACCTCCGGCAATTGCTTCATCAATTCCTTGGCATGTTTGCTGCCTGTCACAATCAGAATGTTTTCGGGTTTGACGAGCGGCGAGATCCGGTCAACGGTTTCCTGAATGATTGTCCGGTCGCTCGTGATGTCCAGCAGGTGTTTCGGTTTCCTTTCGCGGCTCCTGGGCCAGAATCGTGTGCCGCGTCCTCCGGCCATGATGACTGCATGCATGTGTTTTCTCCTGTCTGTTTATTTTTGTAAAGCATGGGTTCTAAATGCAGAGCCCGGCTGTGCCATGTAACATGGACATCGTCAACTACCGGATTGCCGGTCGGTGCTTGTCACTTTTGCATTCATTAATTTCTATCGTGACATGAACCAATTCATGTACTTTATGTAATCGTGTTTTATAGTCTTCAAGCGAGTATTGTTCAGCTGTAACCAGCGACACAATGCAGGCATACTGGTTTTGCGCCACTTTCCAGATATGCAGGTCACTTATTTTTGAATCTCCATCGGATTCAATCTCACTTTTGATTTCATCAGCGATCGGATTACCCATTTCCCGTTCCAGCAGAATGCCACTGGTATCCTTCAGTAATAAAAACGACCAGTGGATAATCAGGCCCGCGCCCACAATACCCATAAACGGGTCAAGCCAGTTCAGCTTGAAATATTTTGCGCCCAGCAATGCTGCAATAGCCAGGATGGAC
Source organism: Deltaproteobacteria bacterium HGW-Deltaproteobacteria-6 (assembly GCA_002840435.1). Classification (NCBI taxonomy): domain Bacteria; class Deltaproteobacteria; species Deltaproteobacteria bacterium HGW-Deltaproteobacteria-6. The sequence continues at coordinate 222,948 of PHAT01000004.1, read as the reverse complement.
GTTAAAGCATCTGCCATCACGTGCAGATAGGCTGATTTTAAGTTTAAATCTTCATGATGGTGCGGATGATGCGAATGTTGATGATCATCACTATGATGATCGTGTTCATGAGCATGACTACCGTTGTTCAGTATTGCCGCACAAACAAGATTGACCGACAATCCCACGATGGCCACAAACAAGGCCTGGTTGTAATAAATGTTCAAAGGGTTGATCATTCTTTCAACAGAAGAAAAAATCATGATCACGGCAACGATGCCCAGCACGACGGCGCTGGTATAAGCGCCCAGAATTTCAATTTTCCATGTTCCAAATGTGAAGGTTTCATCTTTTGCATATTTTCTGGCCATCATATAGGCCATCAGGGATATGCCCAGGGCAAACGCATGCGTTCCCATGTGCCAGCCATCGGCCAGCAACGCCATTGAATTTGAAATCCAGCCGAATATTATTTCGGCCGTCATTGTGGCAAAAGTAATGATGACAACAATGGCTGTTCGTTTTTCTATTGCTTTTTTTTCAGCATTGAAGGTGTGATGATGCTGCCATAACTCAATTTGATTTCTATGCATTGATCAATCTCATCCCCGTTATTTCAGCCGCCTGAGACCTGCCTGACGGGCCATTTAAATTTCCAGGTTTTACAGTTGCTACTTAGTACAATCCGGCTTGCTATTTCAAGCCCGAAAAGCTAGATAAACCATTATGGCGAAAATAAATTATCCTGAAATTATATTGAAAAACGGCAGGGAAGCGTCGCTCCTGCGCGGGCACCCGTGGGTGTTTTCCGGCGCGATTGCCGGGATAAAGGGTCAACCGTCCGACGGCGATGTCGTGCTGGCCAGGGATTCCAGAGGCCAAATGCTGGCTTTGGGATTTTTTAACAGCCTTACGGATATCGCTTTTCGTGTAATAACTCGGGATTGCGAAAAGGTTGTCGACGCGGCTTTCTGGAATGAGCGCGTGCAGGCGGCACTGGAGCTGCGCCTGCGGCTTGTGAACGCAAAGACCAACGCCTATCGCCTGATTAATGCCGAAGGCGACGGATGTCCCGGCCTGATTGTGGATGTCTATAACAATACGCAGGTTATCTCCATCACCACGGCCGGCATGGAAGGGCAGAAACAAAACATCCTGGATGCCTTGATTTTCCATCTGAAACCGGCAGGAATCTACGAGCAGAGCGCCGGTCGTTCACGAGGCCTGGAAGGGCTTCAGGAAAGCAGAGGATTTATCTACGGTGACGATCAGAGAAGCGCCGTGCGGATTATGGAAAACGGCTATCAGTTTGATGTCGATTTCATCGGCGGGCAGAAAACAGGCTTTTTTCTGGATCAGCGCGGCAACAGAGAAAAAATCGGCGCGCTGTCGTGCGGCAGGACGGTTTTAAACTGTTTTTGCTATACCGGCGCGTTTTCGGTTTACGCCGTTGCAGGCGGGGCGAAAAAAGTTGTTTCTCTGGATATTTCCAAATCCGCCTGCGCCGCCGTTTCCGAACATTTACGTCTCAATGGCCTGCCGGTTGATGATCATCCGGTGATTGAAACGGATGTATTTCAGTATTTGCGCGATTTGCGGGAGAGTTTTGATCTGATCATTCTCGATCCACCGGCGTTTGCCAAAACCAAACGCGATGTGTCAAAGGCATCCCGGGGCTATAAAGAAATCAATATGCAGGCCATGAAGCATCTGAACCGGGGCGGGATGCTGGCAACGTTTTCCTGCTCCAATTTCATTGAGGAAGATTTGTTTTACAAAATCGTGCAGGGGGCGGCGCGAGACGCGCAGGCCGACTTGCAGTTGCTGGATAGATTTTCGGCCGGTCCGGATCATCCCCTGGCCCTGGGGCATCCCGAAGGCCGGTATCTTAAAGGGCTGCTGGTGAGAAAATATTAATGCCGGTTTTTTGCTCTGTCAGCCTTTATGATGCGAATTTATCAAACAGTGAAGAAACGACCGCCCAGATTAAGACCCCTGTTGTGATAACGGCGCAGGCGTAGGCCAGTATTTTACTCCAGGCGCTCTCGCGATTCCGGTCATTGTAGCCCATCAGATACGCAATCAGCAGTCCCGACAGAAGACCGCCGCCGTGGGCCCAGTTGTTGATGCCGCTGAAGATGAATCCAAAGATGATCAGTCCTGCCACCCATCCCAGAGCCTGTTTGAAGATAGCGTCCCCGTAAGAACCGCCGCGGCTTTTCCCGAAATAAATGATCGCGCCGATCAGCCCGCAAACGGAGGCCGATGCGCCGATTGTAAAGGGAACGCCCGCCAGCACGGAAACGGCAAAACCGGCAACGCCGGTCAGGATGTAAATGTTGACGAAGCGATGAAGGCCGAATTCGCGCAGCACGAAAGGGCCGAGCTGATATAAGGCCATCATGTTGAAAACGATATGCAGAATTCCACCGTGTAAGAATGAAGCGGAGAAGAGGCTCCAGTAGTTATGATACGCCAGCACCGGCATGGTGCCGCTTGCCCCCAGATTCAAAAGGCTCTGGTTGGAGGGTGACAGGAAGCCGAAAGGGCTGCCTCCCGTAAAAATTCCCCGTGGATCGATCAGCAGCGACAGAGCAAAAAAAGCAATATTGATATAGATAATGGCGGTAACCGGTTCAAACGCAAAAAGGATATTGCGAAGCTTCCCCGCTTTTGCATGCAGGCCGGGGCGGATCAACCCGCAATAAGGGCAGGCCGGTTCGTCCAGACTGATCAGTTTTCGGCAATTGGGGCATAAGATCGAGTTTCGGGCAGCGCTCATTATGAAGTCCTTGTAGATTTTAGTCGGGCATTTAATTAACAACAATAAATCGCGTTGTAAAGAAAAATACGTCCCTTCTTGACTAGGGTGTCTATTGTATGAGACAGAATGCCTATGCAGATCAAAGATCGTCTCACTCTGAAAATTGAATCCGTTGCGTTTGGCGGCCAGGGCGTCGGGCGTGCCGATGGGTTTGTTATTTTTGTGCCTTTCACCGCTCCCGACGATATCGTGGAAATTGAAATCGTTGAACGAAAGAAAAAATTTGCCCGGGGCCGTCTGTTGAAAATCATCGAGCCCTCGCCGCAAAGGACCCAACCGCTTTGCCGGTACTATGGCCGGTGCGGCGGCTGTGCTTATCAGCATATCCGTTACGATCAGCAATTGAAAATTAAGAAAAAACAGATTGAAGAGGCTTTTTTAAAAATCGGGGGGCTATTGCAGCCGCAGGTCTGCGAGGTTATCCCTTCGCCTCACCCTTATGCGTACAGAGGCAAGGCAACGCTTCATGCCGTGAAAACGTCCGGAGGCCTCCAGTTTGGTTTTATGGATGTTTCCGGGGGGAGAATTGTTGATATCGAACGATGTGAAATTATGGATGAAACCATCAATGATCAGATCCGGCAGGCCAGAACGGCAGCGAGTGTCTCCCCGGGCAAGGCCGATTTGACGTTTTGGTCCGATCATCCGGATCGATTCGACGAAACCATTGTACGGGTCGTGAAAGGCCGGGAATTTCTTGTCCCGCGCGAAGGTTTTTTTCAGGCCAATTTGCATCTGACGGACCGGATGGTGGAGGAAGTATGTCGTCTGCCCGGCCCAAAAAAGAGGGAAACCATCATCGACGCCTGCTGTGGCTCAGGACTTTTCTCAATATTTATGGCCCCTTACGCAAAACGGATGGTTGGCGTTGAAATTAATGAAAAATCAATTAAGTATGCGCGCGTAAATGCCGATAAACACGGGATAGGGAACGCGGAATTCATTTGCGGTGATGTCGAGGCGGTTTTGAGAGACCGGATGCAGAAGAAAGATGCCGTTGATTTAATCATTCTTGATCCGCCGCGCGCCGGTTTGAGTCCGGAAACGCTCACCGCAATTTCCGGATTGGATGCAGAGGATATTATCTATATTTCCTGTAATCCGGCCACACAGGCGCGGGATGTTAAGTTTTTGAGCGGGCATGGCTACAGCCTGCGGAAGCTTCAGCCTTTGGATATGTTTGCTCAAACAGAGCACATCGAAACCATCGGTTTGTTGCAAAGAAGGTAAACAAGCAGGTGTCCATGCGGCAACCGCCGCAAAGACCGGCCCTGAATAATGCCCTGTTTTTGCGGCACAATAAGTTCATTGACATTTAAAGAATATCGATATAGGCAAAATATCGGCAGGTTAAAGTGCAAATGAGGGTTTATCATCCAATTGGTAAATATTATGAGCGCTCCCGGCAATCTTTTTCCTGTATCTGCGAACCTGTTAAAGCATTTAATGATCACCTGATTTATTATCCGCCTTTACGATCATACCGTATGGAGGCGGCAGCGAAAGTAGCTGTCAGATTGTTCAGTTTTAGATGTTTTTCACAAGCTGGAGCATAAAATGCCCCGTTCATTTACCAGTCATATTAATAAAGACAAAAAATCATCCGATCTTTTTGAGGATTGGCAGCTGGCGGATGAGCATCCGTCTGCGATGAAATATACCGTAAACCCTGAAGGCGGTGCGGACCATCCCGATGAAAGTCTGGCTACGGGGAATGAGACAATCCTGCTGGTCGATGACGATCGGATTATAATTGATGTTGCCCGGGATATGCTGGAAATTCTCGGCTATCGGGTTATTGTCACGCAACAGGGCCGGGAAGCGGTGGATATTTATGCCCGGCAAAAAAATGAAATCGATCTGGTCATTCAGGACATGGTTATGCCCGGTATGAACGGCGCCGATGTTTTTCAAGCCTTAAAAAAGATCAATCCGGAAGTCAGAGTTATTCTGGCCAGCGGCTATGTCATGAACAAGCAAATTGCCGCTGTCATGGAACAGGGGTGCCGGGCGTTTATGCCCAAACCGTTCCGCCTGGAAGACCTGTCCGTAAAAGTCCGGGAAGTCCTGGATTCACCATAATACAATTTCTGAAAAATATTTATGGCTTTCCAATGAAAATATTGCTATTTCCCGGAAAGGCAAATTATTTTTATATTTCAGGGGAGGATAAAATGGCATCAAAAAGCAAGGACGTCAGGATCGAGCAACGTCGGATATTGGAAAAGAAACTGGAGCTGCGGCTCTCGAAGCTGGCAGGACTTGGGGTCGCAAGTGAAAAAGCTAAGAGTGATCCTCTTGTGAAAAATCTGAAATCGCAAATCAGGGAAACGAATGTCCGTATTGCCGCTTTTGATAAGAACACGGTTAAAATCCAGGAATTGAAGCAGGCCAAAGAGAAGAAACTGGCGGAAAAATCCGCGCCGAAAGAAGAGCAGGCCGCGCCGGAAAAGGAAGCCAAGGCGAAAAAGAAAGCGGTGCCGGCGGAAAAAGAACCCAAAAAGAAACCGGCCGAAGGGGAAGCTCCCAAGAAGCCCCGCAAAAAGAAAGAAGAAGCCCCGGCGGAATAATTTCTCCGGTCAAAAAAGGCAAACTGAAAAACAGTTTGCCTTTTTTGATATTCGGGCGTCCCCGAACGGAATCGCCCCCGGTTTCAGGCATGGAAGGGCGTCCCCGCCACCCCGCCGGTATTGAATATCCTGCTTTTATCGTTCATCAAAGTTACTTATAATCGTTATAAACAAGAGACCTTTGTACACCCCCTCTTTGCATCAATGGCAGTTGGATAAATATTAGTCCGCCCTTTGAGCCTTTAAGTATACCGGTTTGCTGATTATCTAATTTTCAAACAGGGGCGGCCGGTCATCCAGACCCGGTATTTTGGGCGTTTGCATTTTAGCTATTGAAAATTAATAAGTTTTTTGGTACCTTAGCTTGGTGCAAAAAAATGAAATGACGTCATTTTTCCATACCACCGCTCTACCGATGATGATTTAATGCACCGAAGCAAGCGGCCTCATAGTCTTTTATTCTGTTAAGTATTAATTCACTTCAACCTGATTTGCGCTGTTGGAAAGTGTTCCGCTTTTTAATGAGTGTAAATATTCCGGGAGATAACCATGGCTAAGAAGAAGCATGCTGATGTTGTTGTTCTTGAAAAATGCCCGACGGGCATCAAGGGGCTCGATGAGATCACGAAGGGAGGGCTTCCCAAAGGCAGGCCAACCCTGATTTGCGGATCCGCGGGGTGCGGTAAAACACTATTCGCCATGGAATTTCTCATGCGGGGCGCCCTGGATTACGGAGAACCCGGCGTCTTCATGACCTTTGAAGAGACCCCCGAGGATCTCGCGAAAAATTTCATCTCTCTGGGCTTTGATCTCCCTTTGATGGTTTCACGCGGTCTCATCGCCACGGATCACGTTTACATCGAGCGCAGCGAGATAGAGGAAACAGGCGAGTACGACCTGGAAGGATTGTTCATCCGTCTGGGCAGTGCCATTGATTCTGTCGGAGCCAAACGGGTTGTTCTGGATACCATCGAAGCGCTTTTCTCCGGGTTGTCCAATGCCGCCATCATCCGGGCGGAGCTTCGCCGCCTTTTTCACTGGTTGAAAGAACGAGGGGTGACGGCCGTTGTTACGGGGGAAAGCGGCGAGAAAATGCTTACCCGTTACGGGCTTGAAGAATATGTGGCCGATTGCGTGATCCTGCTGGATTTCCGTATCGACGAGCAGATTTCCACCCGCCGCCTGCGTATTGTCAAGTACCGCGGCTCATCCCACGGCGCCGACGAGTACCCGTTCCTGATTGACGAGGGTGGCTTCTCTATTTTGCCCATCACATCCCTGGGACTTGACTACGCCGTTTCCTCCGGGCGCGTTTCCACGGGCGTCCCCAGGCTGGATGCCATGCTTGACGGGAAAGGGTTTTACCGGGGCAGCACCATTCTCGCCTCCGGTACGGCGGGCACCGGCAAAACAAGTTTGTCGGCGACCTTTGCCGACGCCGCCTGCCGGCGGGGCGAGCGCTGCCTTTATTTCGCCTTTGAGGAATCGCCCAGCCAGATTATCCGGAACATGGCTTCCATCGGCATTGATCTGGCTCAATGGGTCAGGAAGGGTCTGCTCAAATTCCATTCCGCGAGGCCTTCGCTTTACGGCCTGGAAATGCATCTTGTTACTTTTCATAAAGTGATTAATGAGTTCAAACCCAGGGTATTCATCATCGATCCGATCAGCAACCTGAGCGCCGCGGGAACAGCATCCGAAGTCAAATCTATTTTAACCCGCCTGATCGATTATTTGAAACTCAAACAGATCACAACATTTCTCACGGACCTTACCCATTTTGGAGGCAGCCTGGAGCACACCAACGAGGAGATATCATCTTTGATCGATACTTGGCTGCTGCTGCGGGATATTGAACTCAAGGGGGAACGCAACCGGGGTCTTTACATTTTGAAGTCCCGCGGCATGGCCCACTCCAACCAGATTCAGGAGTTCCTGCTCACGGACCGGGGCATCGACCTCATCGACATTTACACCGGCGCGGGCGATGTATTAACCGGCAGCGCACGAGCCGTCCAGGAAGCCTCCGAAAAAGCCAATGAGCTTATGGCACAACGTGAGGCCCAGCGCAGACTCCGCGAGCAGGAGCGCAAGAGAAATGCCCTGGAAACAAAGATCGCAGCGCTGCGCGCCGAGTTTGATGTGGAAACTCAGGAGGTGCAGCTGATGGCCCAGGAAGAGCAAATAAGGCAAGCTATATTGGCAGATGACCGTTTAAGAATGGCGCATCTGCGCAGGGGGAAAGCTTTAAATCAGCGGATGCCTGGTTCTAAAAAGAACAGGAAGGGAAAGTGAGATGAAAACGGTTTCAACAGTAAAGAGGAAGAACGCAAAGACTGACGCAACGGAAGAAATCTGGAATCTAAGGTTATATGTAGCCGGTCAGACCCAAAAATCGATTACGGCCTTTGCCAACTTAAAGATGATCTGCGACGAGCACCTTGCGGGAAAATACCGGATTGAAGTGATCGACCTGATAAAAAATCCCCAACTGGCCAAAGGCGACCAGATTATTGCCCTGCCGACGCTGGTCCGGAGGCTTCCTGAACCGATAAAAAAGATTATCGGCGATCTGGCGAACACGGAACGCGTGCTGGTGGGGCTGGATATACGAGTGGTGTGAGAAGAGACAGAAGATAGAAGCACAGCGCAAAGCGCGGGGACCGGCGCATGCCGGTGCAGGAGACAGAAGTTTTCCCCTTTTCTAAAGGGGATTAAGCGGGATTTTTCAAGCAATGTAATTCCTTAAAATCTCCCCTACCCCCTCTTTATACCCTGAAGGGCACAAGTAAAAGAGGGGAATCGTTCAATGAAGTTTTTTAGGAGACAGTTAATACGGCAGTTGATTGAAGCGAGCAGTTTATTGGACTCCTATTCGCAAGTTGTTCGGAATTCCGCAAACAAAGAAGGCAGGAGATAGAGAATAGAAGATAGAAGGTGGGCAATAGGAGATAGAAGGCGGAGACGGAATTCTGGATTCTGTATTCTGGCTTCTGAATTCTGCATTAAGGAGTTGGCATGGATCGTAAAAAAGTAAAAAAAAATACTACTGAAGAATTCGAAAAGGCAGCAGCGAAGCGGAAAACAGAAAAGCATTTGCTCCGGCTGTACGTTACGGGGATGACTCCAAAGTCAACCCGGGCCATCGCCAATGTCCGGACACTCTGTGAACAATACCTGAAAGGCGCCTATGAACTCAAGGTGATCGACATTTACCAGCAGCCCAAACTGGCCGCAGGGGAGCAGATTATCGCCACTCCAACGCTTATCAAGCAGCTTCCCCTGCCGCTTCGGAAGCTCATTGGCGACATGTCGGATACGGAAAAGTTTCTTGTCGGCATTGATTTAAAAACAAAGAAGGCAGAAGACACAAGATAGAAGCGAAGCGCAAAGCGCGGAGACCGGCGCATGCCGGTGCAGAAGGCAGAATAAATAATCTTCATCTTCTGTAGTCTGTCTTCTACTGGAGAGAGCTGATCAATGAATAAAAAAAAGGAGAAAACCCGCGAGCAACTGTTAGCCGATCTGCAGTCACTTACCTGTCGGCTGGAGGAATCCGAGGAAACGCTCCGCGCCATTTTGAGTGGCGAGGTGGATGGTCTGGTTGTCAAAACTCCGGAAGGCGACCGCGTCTTTACGCTGTCGGGCGCCGATCATCCTTACCGGATCATGGTCGAAGCCATGAACGAAGGGGCCCTTATTCTGGATGCAGCAGGCACAATCTTATTCTGTAATCAACGTTTTGCCGATATGACCATAACGCCTCTGGAAAAGATAATGGGAACTTCCATCTACCGTTTCATTAACCCGGCGGATAAAACGTTGTTTGAGGAGTTTATCCGGCAGACGGCAAAGGACGGCAGAAAGGATTTTTCACTTGCGGTTGCCGACGGAACGTTCCGGCCGGTTTTTCTTTCTAAAAGCGATCTGCACAGTAAAACCGCAGTTTCGACATGCCTGCTGGTGACCGATGTTTCGGAGCTGCAGAATGCACAGCAGGCTTTGGAAGAGTCCCTTTGTGAAATGGAGCTTCGGGTTGTAGAAAGAACCCATGAGCTTCGGATGAGCGAGGCGCACGCGCAGATGCATGCCCTGCAGGTACAGGGGCTTCTTGACGCTACACCAGCCATTGTCTGGATGACACAGGACCGGCGCTGCCGGGAAATCAGCGCTAATCGTACCGCCTATCAATTTCTGCATCTTGAAGAACCGACCGATCTTTCCATAACCGCTCATCCTGAAGATCTTCTTCGGCACTGCCGCGTCTTCAAAGACGGTTTGCCGTTGGAGGTAAAAGATATGCCGATGCAAAGAGTCGCTTTGTCCGGCGAGCCGCTTCTGGATTATTCTTTGAGTTTCGTCTTCGACAACGGTGCGGTGCGCTACCTCGTCGGAAACATCGTTCCGCTGCAGGATGAAAAAAATGAACCGACCGGCGCGATCGGTGCATTCATCGATGTGACGGAATATGCCCAGGCTACGCAGGCGCTGGAAGAGAAAGCCGCCGAACTGGCGGCCGCCAACCAGGAGCTGGAAAGCTTCAGTTACAGTGTCTCACACGACCTCCGGGCTCCGCTGCGGGCAATCGACGGTTTTTCCCGCATGCTGGAACAGAAATACGCAGGCCGGCTCGACGCAGACGGTCTGCAAAGGTTAAAGATCATCAGAACGAATGCGAAAAAAATGGGGCAGCTCATTGATGATCTGCTGGCTTTTTCCCGGATTGGCCGCGTGGCATTGAAAATGACGGAAGTCGACATGCAGGTTCTTATCCAGAAGATTTTGCCGGATATAGTAAATGACGCCAAAGGTCGGCAACCCGTGATGAAAATAAATAATTTACTCCCCGTCTCAGCTGATCCCTCCCTCCTTAGTCATGTCATTACGAATCTTCTTTCGAACGCCGTCAAATTTTCAAGGCACAGGATGCCGGCTGTGATTGAAATGACCTGCCGTCCCGACGGCAACATGGTTGTCTTCTGCGTCAAAGACAACGGCGCGGGCTTCGATATGCACTATGCCGACAAACTCTTCGGCGTTTTCCAGCGTTTGCATACTGAAGAAGAGTTTGAGGGGACAGGCATTGGTTTGTCCATCGTCTCGCGCATCATCCACAGACATGGCGGCCGCGTGTGGGCGGAGAGTATGCTGGACCAAGGGGCCTCATTTTATTTTACGCTTCCGGCAATCCGGAAGGCCGACCTCTTGTATGGAGCGCAAGACAGAAGGCAGAACCCGGATGACAGGCGTCAGGAGACAGGGGTCAGAAGACAAGAGGCGCGAGGCGGAAGGCAGAGGGCAGGAGACAGAAGACAGAAGACAGAATAAAAAAAATTCCGGATTCTATCTTCTATTGAAATGAGAACTGATCCATGAACAATTCACACAAAACCCGCCGGCAGCTTCTGGACAATTTGCAGGAAATCACACCACGGATGATTGAAGCCGAAGAAACGCTGCGCGCTATTCTGAGCGGTGGTGCGGATGGTCTGGTTGTCAAAACAGCGGAAGGTGACCGCGTCTTTACGCTGTCGGGCGCCGATCATCCGTACAGGCTCATGGTTGAAGCCATGAACGAGGGGGCTGTCACTCTGGCCAGCGACGGCACGATTCTTTTCTGTAACCGGCGTTTTGCGGACATTGTCCGGGGATCTCTCGACGATATAATGGGATCTTCAATCTATCAATTATTTTCATCAACCGATCTTCCGTTGTTCAAAAACCTTTTTGAGCAGGGCTTAAAGAAAAGCAGCAAGCTGGAACTGGCCTTAAAGACCGGAGACAACAATGCAACGCCAGTTTTGTTATCCATCAGCACGCTCGGGCATACCGACGGGCAAGTCGCGACGTGCATGGTGGTGACCGATCTGACGGAGCAAAAGCGTAATGAATCGATACGGGTAGAGGAGGAGGCCCTGCAAAAAGCCCATGATAAACTCGAATCGCAGGTTGCTGAACGGACGGCCGAACTGCGGACGGCTCTCTCCGAAATTCAAGCCATGAAAGAACAGCTCGAGGTCGAGAATATTTACTTCCGTCACGAGAGCAAAATGAAACATCAATATGAAAATATTATCGGGCAAAGCGACGGCCTCAAGTATGTTCTTTACCGGGCCGAGCAGGTGGCTCCGACCAATGCAACGATCCTTATTCTCGGGGAAACCGGTACGGGAAAAGAGTTGATTGCCGCCGCCATCCATAGCATGAGTCCCCGTAAGGAACGGCTGTTGTTTACGGTCAATTGTGCGGCGCTTCCGGCCAACCTCATGGAAAGTGAATTGTTCGGCCGCGAGAAGGGCGCCTTTACCGGGGCCGACAGCCGGCGGATCGGCCGGTTCGAGGTCGCCAATGGTTCCACCCTTTGTTTGGACGAGATCGGGGAACTGCCGCTGGAGTTGCAGGCCAAGCTGCTCCGGGTTATCCAGCATCACGAGTTTGAGCGACTGGGTTCGTCCCAGACGATCAAAATTGACGTGCGGATCGTGGCGACGACTAACCGGGATCTTGATGAAGAAGTCCGCCGGGGCCGGTTCAGGCAGGACCTTTTCTACCGGCTTAACGTTTTCCCCATCACGGTGCCGCCCCTCAGGCAGCGCAAAGATGATATCCCGCTGATGGTCCAGTCATTCATCGAACGGTTTTCCAGAAAACTGGGCAAGCAGATCACGTCGATCTCCAAGGAAACGATGAAGATTCTGCAGGATTATCCATGGCCCGGCAACGTTCGCGAGCTGGAAAGTATTATTGAGCGGGCCGTCATCTTAAGCCCCGGACCTGTTTTGCAGCTGGTCGATAAGCTGAAGATTTCATCTCCGCAAATTTCATCCGCCGTCAGAACTCTGGAAGAGACGGAAAGAAACCAGATCATGAAGATCCTTGAAGAGACGGGGTGGCGCATTGAGGGCCACGACGGTGCCGCCGCGATCCTGGGCCTTCACGCGAGTACGCTCAGGGCACGGATGCATAAGATCGGAATTGCAAGGCCGGAGACAACCGAATGAGAGTAGCCTGTTTAAGGCAATTATGGTATGGATGCCGCAATGAATGAAAAAACAAAGCCAGTGAACAGCGATCAAAACCAGGATAAATCTCCCGCGGCCCCGACAAAGTCAGCGAAGGTATCTTCTGCCGCTCGTTTGAGTCCCCCCGTGAGGGATAAAAAAGCGAAGAAAACAATTTCCAGTGAGCTGAAAGACGCCCCTCCCGGACAGGAAAACCTCCCTTTTCCGATTGTCGGCATCGGAGCCTCCGCCGGGGGCCTGGAGGCTCTCGAACAGTTTCTGCGGAAAGTGCCGCAGGACAGCGGTATGGCCTTTGTCATCGTCCAGCATCTGGACCCGACCCACAAAGGGATCATGCACGAACTTCTTGGGCGCGCCACTTCGATGGAAGTTTTTCAGGTCAGGGACCGGATGCGGGTCAAGCCGAACTCAGTCTATGTTATTCCCCCCAACAAGGACATGTCCATTTTGCACGGCGTGCTGCATTTGTTCGAACCTTCGATCCCCCGCGGTCTGCGCCTCCCGATTGACTTCTTTTTGCGCTCGCTGGCCTGCGACCGGCAGATGCACAGTATTGGTGTTATCCTGTCCGGCATGGGCTCGGACGGCACGATGGGACTTCGCGCCATCAAGGAAAAGGCGGGCTTGGCGCTCGTGCAGGACCCTGCCTCGGCCAAGTTCGACAGCATGCCCCGAAGCGCCATTGCGGCCGGCCTTGCCGATATCGTCGCCCCGGCGGAGGATTTGCCCGGAAAAATTATCGATTACTTAAGGCATGCCCTGGTCATCGCCAAAACGGATTCATCTCTGGAAGAGAGAGACCAAAGCGCCCTGGAAAAAGTCCTGATTCTGCTTCGGAATAAGACCCGCCACGATTTTTCCATGTATAAAAAGAACACCGTTTACCGCCGGATCGAACGGCGTATGAGCATTCACCAGATCGGCCGGATCGCGGCATACGTCCGTTATCTGCAGGAGAATTCCCAGGAAGTGGAACTGCTCTTCAAGGAACTTCTGATTGGCGTGACCAGCTTTTTTCGAGACGAGGCGGCATGGAAATATCTGCAGCAAAAAGCCATCCCGGCGCTGCTGGCTGACTACCCGGCAGGAAAAGCGCTGCGAGCCTGGTCGGCCGGCTGTTCGACCGGAGAGGAAGCCTATTCGCTGGCCATGGTCTTCAAGGAGGCTGCCGAACAGGTCAAGTCCATACAGGATTTCAAACTGCATATCTTCGCCACCGACCTGGACCGGGACACCATCGACAAGGCCCGGCAGGGGCTCTATTCGGCGGGCATCGCTGCGGATGTGACGCCCGAGCGACTGAAGCGGTTTTTTGTCAAAGAAGAGGGCGGCTACCGGATCGCCAGGGAGATCCGGGAGATGGTGACCTTCGCCACGCAGAATGTCATCATGGACCCGCCCTTTACCAAGCTGGATATCCTGATCTGCCGCAACCTTTTAATCTATTTGATGCCGGAGCTTCAGAAAAAGCTACTGCCGCTCTTTCACTACAGCCTGAATACGGGCGGCATTTTGTTTCTGGGAAATTCGGAAACCATCAATGCATTCACCGATCTTTTCGTTCCGTTAGACATCAAGTTACGGCTTTTCCGCAGGATTGAATCGGTGCACAGCGTCGAACCGGCGATGTTTCCGGCTTTTTTTGCTCACATCCTACCGGGTATCCCCAAGGAGTTAAACATGTCGAAGCCTCCAAACAATCTCCAGTCATTTGCCGACCAGTTGCTCCTGCAGCGCTTTTCCCCCCCTGCCGTACTGGTCAATAACAAAGGGGATATTCTGTATATCAGCGGTCGGACGGGCAAGTACCTGGAGCCAGCCGCCGGCAAGGCCAACTGGAACATTTTTGCTATGGCACGCACTGGACTCCGTTTTGAACTCGGCCATGCGTTTCAGAAGGCGCTGCGGCAAAAAGGCGTGGTCACCGTCCGTAATCTTACCGTTGGTGAATTGAGCGCCCCCTACACCGTCGATATAACTGTCTCGGCCATCGAAGAGCCGGAGGCGCTTAAGGGAATGGTCATGGTTGTCTTTAACGATGTGGCGGTGCCTGCGGAAAAGAAAGTGAAGACCGGTGAAAAGAAGACGCCTGCCGGGCCCGCCAGGTTTTTGGAAATGGAGCAGGAACTGAGGCTGCTGCGCGAAGAACTTCAGACAACCCGAGAAGAAATGCAGTCCTCGCAAGAAGAGCTCAAATCCGCCAACGAGGAGTTGCAATCCACCAACGAAGAGCTGCAATCCACCAATGAAGAACTGACCACCTCCCGGGAAGAAATGCAATCCATGAATGAGGAGTTGCAAACAGTAAATGCCGAGCAGCAGTCCAAAATGGATGAACTCGCCAGGATGAACAATGACATGAGGAATCTGCTCAACAGCACGGAAATCATCACCATCTTTCTGGACAACGACCTCCACGTCCGGCGCTTCACCACCGGGGCGGATAAACTCTTCAAGCTGATTCCGGGCGATGTGGGACGGCCGCTCTCCGATATCACAAGCGACCTCCTTTATCCCACGATGACGGAAGAAGCCCGCGAGGTGCTGAGGACGCTGGTTTTTTCGGAAAAGCAAATCACTACGGCGGACGGCCGCTGGTTTTCAGTGCGCATCATGCCCTACCGCACCATGGAAGATGTCATCGGCGGCGTGGTGATCACTTTCTCCAATATCACCGCAGCCAAGAAGCTGGAGGCCGAACTGCGGGAAGAGATGGAAAAGTTAAAAAAAGAAGTCAGAAGTCAGAAGTCAAAATAAAAACATTGTGTACTCCATCTTCCATTCTGCATTTTACCACCCATATTCTGCCTTCCGTCTTCTGATCTCCATGTGATCAAATGATTAGGGCAAAAAGAAGGGAGATTTTAAGGAATTGACCCGGTTGAAAAATCTTCCTCAACGTGCAACCATTGCGCCACATCCTTAAAAAGGGGCTGCCATGGGTGCCACCAAAGACAGAAGCAAATCAACAGCAGACATTCAGCTGCGCGGTCAGGCGGAAACGCGGTTGCGCATGAAAAATGCGGAATTGCGTCCGCCCCGTTCTGAGAAAGATGCCCGGCGTCTTGTCCATGAACTGGAGGTTCACCAGATCGAACTGGAGATGCAGAACGCAGAGCTTCGACGAACCCGGGAGGAGCTTGAGTTATCGCACAACAATTATGTCGATCTTTATGACTTTGCTCCCGTCGGTTATTTCACCTTTGATGCGCAGACGCTGATCCGCGAAGTCAATCTGACGGGCGCGAAACTGCTGGGGAACGAAAGAAAATTACTGATTAAGAAGCCGTTCAGTGACTTTATCGCCACCGCTGCGGAAAGAAATATTTTTTTAAAACACTGCGAAGATATTTTTCAAAAACAGGATGTCCCGGCCTGTGAAATACGATTGAAGAGAAAAGACGGCTCGATATTTCCTGCACAACTCCAAAGCATCGCCAGGGACAATATCGGGGGCACAGCCGGAAATATCCACACCACCATCATGGATGTCACTGAGCACAAAAGGGCGGAGGTAAAAATTGAGCATCTTGCTTCCTTCCCCGAACTCAATCCCCATCCGGTTATCGAAACGGATATGGAGGGGCACGTCATTTATTGCAACGCCGCAACCACGAACATGTTAAAAAAGTTAAAAATGTCCGACGATGATGTCCGCCTCCTGCTTCCGCGCGACCTGGCCAAAACAATAAAAGAGATGGAAAAAAGAAACGACGGGCGATACGAGCTCCGTGAGATGGAAATAAACGGCAGGACGTTTATCGAAAGCATTATTGTGCCTGTTCATCTGAGAGTGGCGCGAATCTACGCGCAGGAAATTACCGGGCGCAAACAGGCGGAACAGGCGCTGCAAAAAGCCAAAGACGAACTGGAGCAACGGGTCAGCGAACGGACGCGCGACCTTCAGACCGCTCTCGCGGAAATCGAGACGATGAAAGATAAACTGGAGGCCGAGAATATTTACTTTCGCTACGTGGACAAGATGAAAAATCATCTTGATAACATTATCGGAGAAAGTGATGGCCTCAAGTACGTTCTTTATCGGGCCGAACAAGTGGCTCCCGCCGACACAACGGTCCTCATTCTGGGTGAGACCGGGACGGGGAAGGAACTGATCGCCGCAGCCATCCATGAGATGAGTCCCCGCAAAGAAAGGCCGTTGATCACGGTCAACTGCGCCGCCCTGCCGGCCAATTTAATAGAGAGTGAATTGTTCGGCCGCGAAAAAGGCGCCTTTACCGGGGCGGATACCAGGCGGATGGGCCGGTTTGAAGTCGCCAATGGGTCCACTATTTGTCTGGATGAAATCGGGGAGCTGCCGCTGGAGTTGCAGATCAAACTCCTGCGGGTCATTCAGCATCACGAGTTTGAACGGCTGGGTTCATCCAATACCATCAAAGTCGACGTCAGGATTGTAGCGACGACCAATCGAAACCTTGAAGAAGAAGTCCGCCAGGGCCGCTTCCGGCAGGACCTTTACTACCGGCTGAATGTTTTCCCCATCACGGTCCCGCCGCTCAGGCTTAGGCAGGGAGATATTCCGTTGATGGTTCAGGCCTTTGTCGACAGGTATTCCAGAAATATGGGAAAGCAAATCACGACGATCTCCAGGGAGACGATGAAGGCGCTCTCGGATTACCCGTGGCCCGGCAACGTCCGGGAGTTGGAAAGCATCATTGAACGGGCTGTGATCCTGTGCCGGGGGCCGGTTTTGCATCTGGCGGATAAACTGGAAATGCCATCCCCTGAAATATCCTCCGCCGTAAGAACCCTGGAAGAGACGGAGCGCAACCAAATGCTGAAAATCCTTTCCGAGACAAAGTGGCGCATCGAAGGAAAGGACGGAGCTGCACTCATTCTGGGCCTCAACGCGAGCACGCTCAGGGCACGGATGCATAAGCTGAGGATCGTCCGGCCGCAGACTAAAAAAGTGAATTAAAGACAGAATAGAGAATACAGAATACAGAAGACAGAAGACAGATGAAGAAAGAAGGATGTTTCCGGATTCAACCGTTTGATTGAAGAGGTCAGCAGGATTTTGAAATTCTATTCGCAACTTGTCCGTCATTCCGTTTCTTAACTTCTGGATTCTGACTTCTCGCTTCCATTTTTTGTTCCCCCTCAATATATTGCGGCTCCACCAAATGCTGAGGGATGTTTAACGTTTTCACAATTTTCGGCTGTTTGCCCCGTTAACCTAATCCCCCGTTATTAAATGACGAATTCAAATCGCTGCCGCCGCTTCGGCTGTTGGCAGACTATTTGCTTTTATACTGAATAACCGAAGCGCACCGCGGGCAAACAATTGAGCGAATGATGGTTATCATGTTTAATGCAAAAGGAAATGAAGATACCGGAGCACGAGTACGTCAATACGCTCCGGCAAATGTAAACGGCAAGCATCATGGATATACTGATGGTCGCGCACGGTTGTATAAGCAATAACAGGTCCTGTCAAAGGAGGATACGATGAAGAGAGTCATTATGTCGGCAATGGTTTTAGTGATGCTGCTTGTGTCGATCGGCGGATGTTTCGTGGGGTGGGATAGAGACGGCCGGGGTGGACGCGGCGGAGGCCATGAAAGAGATGGAGGTCATCACCGGGACGGCGGAGGGCATGACAGGGATGGAAAAGGGCATTAGAAATGAAAGACGAATATCAAGGCCATGCCGGTTTGCATGATGCTGAATGATTGCTGGATAATGGAGGCTGTAAAATGAGCAACTTCGTTTTAGGAAAAATACTTATCGCGCTGACATTTTTATTACCCGCGCAGGCGATGGCCGGGGTCAATGTAGACATTAACATTGCTCTGCCGCCGCCTGTCATCTTTGCCGCACCGCCTGCGTTGGTTGTGCTGCCCGAGACCTATGTCTATGTTGTCCCGGATTCAGATGTGGATATCTTTTTTTACAGCGGCTGGTGGTGGCGTCCGTGGGAAGGGCGCTGGTATCGTTCACGGGATTATAATTCCGGTTGGAGATACTATCGGCGTGTTCCGTCTTTTTATGTCTGGATACCATCGGAATGGAGAAACGACTATCGGGCGCATCGCTGGAGAGGTCATCAGTGGGACTACCAACCCATACCTCATCAGCAGGTTCAACGAAACTGGAGAGGCTGGGAAAAAAACAAACATTGGGAGAAGCAGAATTCCTGGGGGGTCCGGGGTTTGAAGCCGCAAGTGCAATCAAAACCGTCACCGAAGGCGATTGGGCCGCAACCATCCCGGTTGCAGCCCCAGTCGAAACCGGACGTACGCGAACCGGCCAGACAGCAGCAATCACGGCCGCAACCCCGGGATATCCAGTCGCAACAGCCCCGGCCGCAATCTCAACCCAGACCGGAAGTGCGGGAGACAAACAGGCCTCAACCGTCAAGACCGGAACCACAGGACGTAAGACAACAGCACTCACAACCGCAGCAGCAAAGAGGGCAGCAATCTGATTTCCGAAAGGGAAAACCGGAAAGAGGGCAGGAGGAAAAACAGGATAGAAAGCAGCATGACAGGTAAACTGGAAACGCTGTGAAAAAGGATCTGGCGGGCAAATTTGCCAATGACGTAGCGGCGTGAAGAATCATCAATAACCGGATAACCATCGAGTCGTCCACATCCGGGACCAAAGAAAGCGGCGGGGTGACGCCAAACCTGTCCGTGAAAACGAACAACCATAAAGGAGAAGGTAAGATGAAAAAGGTTTTTGTATCAATGTTTATTATTGCATTTTATATGCTGTTCGCGGGCACCGGCCTTGTGCAGGCTCAGGAGCTCGCGGCAGGGGACGTTGAAGATACGCGGCCCGTGTATGCGATCACATATGGCAAGGGCATGATCCTGACTTCGCCGGATGGCGAAGTCTGGACGCTGAGACGTTCCGGTACGGACATGTTTCTTTACGGCATGGCATACGGTAAGCAATCCTTCGTGACAGCGGGCGCGCGCGGCACGATTGTACAGGGCACACAGGATGGTAAAACATGGACCATCCGGGAGTCCGGGGTCCAAAGCGATCTCTGGGCCATCAAGTATGCGCACGGGATTTTTGTGGCCGTCGGTTCCGCCGGTATTGTCACCACGTCGCCGGACGGCGCCACATGGACCAAAAGGGAGAAATTGACTCCCTATTCCCTTAAAAATATCAGCTATGGCAAAAAGAATTTTGTTACGATTGGCGAGATGGGCTTCATCTTCAATTCAACAGACGGTATTAACTGGACACGCAGGCCCGCCCAGTATACCGACCACCTGCTGGGCCTTACGTACGCGCAGAATAAGTTTGTCGCCGTCGGATCAAATGGAAAAATCATGATATCGGCCGATGACGGGGTGACATGGACTGAGCGTTATTCAGGAACGACCGAGACGCTCTCTGCCGTCACTTATGGCAATAAACAATTTGTGGCCGTGGGTTCATACGGCGCGATTGTAACGTCGCCTGACGGACTGACCTGGTCCAGAATGGATTCCGGTTCGCAAAGCTCGCTTGCGGCAATTATTTATGCCCGTAAGCTGTTTATCGCTATCGCTCCGGATGGCACGGCACTGACGTCGCCTGACGGAATAAACTGGTCCTTTTCACGTTATGGTTATGGACCAATCGCCAAAGCTCCGTCAGAGACGGCAGTCAGCATCAGGTACGTTCCACGGGTTGTGGAAAAGGTTGTTTTCGTAACGACAGAACCGCAATTAGAGCAGGAAATTCTGGCCGCTGCAGCAGTGCCGAAAATCGTGATTCTTGCTTTTGAAGATATCCATTTTGACGTGAATAAGGCGACGCTTACGCCGGAAGCACAGACGATCCTGAAGCGGAATATCCTGCTTCTGAAAGATAACCCTAAAGCTAAAGTCCGCATTGCAGGGTATACTTCTGTGACCGGCACCGAGGCTTATATCTATGAGTTAAGTGAACGACGAGCAACGGCTGTTCAGGAATACCTTGTCAGCGAGGGCATTATTTCATGGGAGAGGCTTGTCACCGTCGGCTATGGCGGGGTGAACCCGGCCGCCTATGAATCAGCTCCCAGAGAGATTTACTCAAAAGTGGCAAAGGCGAATGAGCGGGTTATTTTTGAAATCATCGTGCAATAAAAGCATCGGATTTTGCACCCGGAAAATTGTTGAGTGACGTTTTGTCGGGACAGGTTTCGAGACCTGTCCCGACTCGTTTCGTCAACACAATGATGCATCTGTTGTTGTCCCTTTCCCTTCCCAACTTATCCCTCAACATATTGCGGCTCCACCAAATGCTGAGGCCAAAAGAGTTCTTCTATCTTTCCGAACCGCGCACACTTCTTTATCCAACCGCACGTTATTGAAGGATGAAAACCTGCTTCCGATTCCTTTTCGGCTATTGGCAGACTCCTTGCTATTACACAGTCTATCAGCGCCGCAATAGGGACTCCGAAGGGGATGAAGGTCTTCGGTTAAAAATGATTGCCACATTAAAACCGGCAAAATGGAGGTTTGATGAAACCAAGAATTATCATTGCGATTACTTTGATTGCCGTTGGAATCGTGGCATTCGCTTATCAGGGAATCACCTACACGACTCGGGAGAAAGTCGTCGATATCGGCCCCATTCAGATGACAGCCGAAAAAACCAGGACGATTCCTCTGCCGCCCATCGTGGGGGCTATCGCGCTCATTGGCGGTATTGTGCTGCTGGTTACGGGAAGCAGGAAAGGTTGAACAGATCAAAAAACAAATCAGAATCCTTGAAGGAGGAGAACATGAAATCCAGTACAAGAGATAAGGCGGAAGGCAAGTTTCACCAGATGAAAGGCAAGATTAAGGAAGTCGCGGGCGACCTGACCGATAATCCTAAACTTCAAGCGGAAGGCGCCGTTGAAAAGATTTCAGGCCGCACTCAGGAAAAAATGGGCGAGGTCAAGAAGGTTTGGGGGAAATAGCGCGGTCATTTCGGGCCGGGCGTATGCCCGGGAGGGGGCGGCACGGATTTCGCAAAAAATGATAAAACATTGTTCACGGAAAAGCCGCGGGAGAAAACAAAAAATTTAACAGGAAAACGGGCGAAGGCAAAAGCTGTCTCATCCAGGCTCTGGAAATCCCGGTGTTTCTCCCGCACCTTCATGCTTTTGACCGTTTGACCTGTCCTGACGACAGGGAGGATGGGAAAAAAGTCTATGACACAACCCCGTGCACATTCGGGGACCATGCAGTCCGCGGCCGCGGGGGATCGGCCGCGACGCGAATAGTTTAAATGATCCTCAACCAATTAAAGGAGACTAATATGAAAAAAAGGACTTGTTCGGTTGTTTACAGAATGACATTCGTTTTGGTGATGGCGGCGTTTCTATCCACTTTTATTTTAGCCAATGCCAACACTTCTTTTGCCGCCTCAGGCACAAAAAAATCGCAGTCTATGGCCAAAACTTCTGCCGCCGAGTACACGGAGGCCCAGATCAAACAGCTTCAGGACACGTTGAATATCACCGCAGGCCAGGCGCCTTTGTGGAATAACCTGACGCAGGTGATGAGGGAAAATGCAAAAGACATGGATGCCATGAGGAAAGAAAGAGTTGAAAATACGGAACCCATGAACGCGGTCGAGCATATGAAATTCCACAGCCAGATTACCCAATCTCATTTGACTCAAATGAATAAACTCATCCCGCCCTTTGAGGCATTTTATGAAAGCCTGTCGGATCAACAGAAGAATATTACCAATATTGTATTCCGCACAGGAAAATATGGAAAACATAAGAGACAAAACAAGAAATAACAGAAATGGAGTGACTTTATGAAAACACCGCGGAAATGGAATTTCAAATCCATGGCAGGCAAAGTGATGATGGGGCTTGCGCTGGCAGCCATGATCATCAGTACAGGCACGTCGCCGGCCATTGCCAAGAATGATAAATCTCATGGGAGACATGACAACGGCCGTTACCAGCACAGAGGACAAGGATACAACCGTCAGGTGCATGCCAGACCGGTTTACCGGCCTTATGGTTACTATGGCCACAGAGAACGGGTATATTATCCGCCGCCGCCGGTCGTTTATGCACCACCGCCTCCTCCGGGCATCGGTATCTTCTTCCCGCCCATCATTATTCATCCATGAGTAAACGTATCTGGAATCGTATCTCGTATCCCGCGCTCGTGTTCCCGTGCGGGAGATAACGGGAACACGGGATACAACCCGTTCGGGTGGCGCAGCGCGATACGATAGGTGAAAAGTTATAAATGAAGCTTAAATAAATAAAATATAACAGAGGTGTTATTATGAAAAGAACAGGTTTGGGGTTAATATTTTTGTCGATGTTTTTTCTGTTGCTTATCGGTTGTGCGACATTTAAGCCGGTCGATCTTAATCCGGGGATCAAATCAGGACAACTCGTTCAGAAAACGAACAACTTCGTCGTCCTTTTTGACAAATCAGCTTCCATGAATGATCAGCATCATAAGCCGCAGTTTGTGGACAATCCAACACGTCTGGTCTATGGAAAAGAGACGACAATCAATATGATTACAACATTTCCGGATATTCAGATGGGCGCGGGACTCAGAGTCTTCTGGGCAGGGAAAACGGATCTTATCTACGGGATGACGCAGCTTAACAAGACAGATTATACAAGGGCCGTCAACTCTATCGAAATGGTCAACGGTGGATCGCCTCTGGAAAGGGCTATCATGGAAGCCGGCAATGATCTCAGAGGATCTCAGGGTAATTCGGCGCTGATTATTGTCAGTGATTTTTCCGGAAGTCCGATGAAGGGCGACGTTAAAAACATCGATGACATCAACAACGATGCCGTGATGGCGGCCATTACCAAAGTTAACGCGGAATATGGCGACAGACTCTGCGTTTATGCCATCCAGTTAGCCTACACGCAAACCGGCAAGGACCTTTCCGAGCAGATCGTACAGAATGTGGCAGGCGGTTATAATGTCAATGCCGATAAACTGGCGACGCCTGCCGCCATGGCCTCTTTCGTGGAAAAAGTGATCTCCGGCAATTGTTCCCGTTATCAGCAGTTTGCTGCCAAGCCGGTGGAGAAGGTCGTTTTTGTTGCCGATGAGCCGGTTGTGCAGGAGAAAATCGTCGCTGCTGTCGCGGCGGAAAAGGTCATTGTTCTTGCTTTTGAGGACATCCATTTTGATTTCGATAAGGCGACCCTTAAGCCGGAAGCTCAGGCGATTCTGAAAAGAAGCATCCGGATGCTCAAGGATAATCCTAATGCTAAAGTCCGTGTTGCCGGGTATTCGTCTGCCGCCGGAACGGATGTTTATAATCAGAAGTTAAGCGAAAGAAGGGCAGCGGCTGTTCAGGAATACCTCATTAATGAGGGCGTCATTACACCGGACAGGCTTTCCACGATAGGCTATGGAGAAACAGACCCGGCCATGTATGAAGCCGCGCCTAAGGAGATATACTCCAAAGCAGCAAAAGCCAACATGAGAGTTCTTTTTGAAATCATCGTGAAGTAGAAAAAAGTATCTTGTCGCGCGTATCTCGCTTTGCCGCCCGAATGGGTGGACTATCGTCATCCCCCTTGCGGGGGATGCGCGCGCGGGATACGGAACGGGAGATGCGCTTTACAATTTACGAGATGCGAACGACGACGCGCCAATCATTCGGTGGCGCAGCAATGTTACCCATAAAATAATTAATGTCTTAAGGAAACAGGAAAATGAATCAGGAACAAAGAACCATCGAAATGGTCGAATTTAACAAAGCGGTTGAGCGACTCTGGGCTACCTACGACCGGGTTCAATACCAATACTGCAGGGATGAACATACCGATACGAGAGAGTTCGATTTGAATCGCCGGTATGACAAAGTAAAGTAGAGGTGGAAAATGAAGTAATCATTATTTTAAAGGAAACGGATCATGGATATCATCAGGCATATTCTGGTTGTCAGCTGGCTGACCCCGAAATGCAGCAAAACCATACAGCTTGGAATTTCACTGGCCGGTAAATATCAGGCTGAACTTTCCGTGATTCACGTTATGGATACAACATGGCTTAAGGGGTGGAACACCCCCATGGTGTCCATGGAAGAAGAACGTAAACGGGAGATGGAAAAGAACAGAGAAGATCTGCACCAAATTATCAGCACTGAAAATAAGCGGGACAGGATCATTAAAGAATTTGTCAGGGAAGGCATTCCCTCTGAAGTCGTCCTGAAACTCATTGAAGAAGAAAACATGGACCTGCTTATCCTCCGCAGTTATGAAGAAAGCCGCCTGGAACGCCTGCTGGTCGGCGGCAGTAATGATGAAATCATCAGAGCCATGCCCTGCTCAATATTTCTGGTCAAACAAGAAGCATGCGATGCAGCTTAAAGCGGGCAGGTCGATTATGGGCAGGCAAAAAACATCGCGGAACTCCCGGGTTGAGAAATAAAATGTGAGATCCGTCGGCAGGATTTACGCATGCCCGCCTACGGGGAGAGCAGGCGCTGTGCCGCGTGCTTTTTCATCCATTTTCATTCTTGAACATTCTTTCGCAATTTCCCGTTGGAAGCCGTCAAGAGACATCACCACAGATGCGATGCCTCTTGATCAGGCAACAGAGCGGCGATTACTTCACCGTGTAGCCTCGTCCGTCAAGGCAGGCGGCCGACGCCCTCTGATAGCCGTCGCGCTTCCGGGTTATCTCCGTTGTGGAAAGATCAACAGGCGGATTAATCGGGTCATAGCCGGTCTGATCTACCGCCCAGCGGTGGCAATCATAACGGTCGTCTGCCTGCTTCTTCTCGCTCTGACCCTGGCGGGGATAGATGAATACCTGGCTTGCCGATGTTTGATCGCCCTGGGGCGAAGCCGGACTGGCTTCACCCTTCGGGGGTTCGACAACGACGTAGCCGCCTGCGGCCTGGGTATAATAGACGTCATTGGCGTAATAGTAAGGGATGCCTCCTATCCAGACGGTCGTGTAAAACGGAGGCAAAAAGGGAACGATCAGGCCGAATGGCGGTGCGATGACAACGAAGCGTCCTCCGTAAGGGCGGTACCAGGCGCCTTCATGAAAATAATATCGTGATTTTCCATAAAACACCGTACGGTTGCCGCCCGGGATTCTGGCCGTGTACTGACCGCGCGCCGGGTAGGTATGGTCATGGCCATGACGCGAATCTCTGAATTGACGATGACCGGAGCCGCGAGGTTCGGCGCTTGCCGTCTGCGCAAACCCCAACAAGATGACCCCCGATAAGACCGTCAGCATAAGCCCGATCATAACGCACCGGTTTTTATTGTGAGAGCGGATCATGGTTATTACCTCCATAACATCAAAAGCAATGTTCGTTTTGTTTACTTTACGCTGTAGCCGCGGCCTTCCAGACAGGCGCCCATGGCGCGTCGGAAGTCATTCGCCTTTGTCTCATAGCGGGTGTCAAGCGCCTGATTAGGCCGGTTATAGGCTTCATCCATTTGCTGGGCATACTGCTGACGGGAGATATCCGACGTTGCACCGATAACCGCTCCGCTTCCGGCGCCGATTAATGCGCCGGTTCCGGCATGCCTTGGTCCGGCGATCAAGGCGCCCAGCACGGCGCCGGCAATTGCCATGACGGCTGTATCATGACCGGGGGGAGGCATGGGCACCACTTTGACGCGACGTTCGGTCGGGATGGATGACTGACTGGGATCAAAGCCTGTTTTTTGAATCGCCCAATTGTAGCATTCATATTGGTCTCGCGACTGCCGCTCCGGTGTCTGGCCTTTTGCCGGATAAAAGTAGACCTGGGTCATGCCGGCATTCTGGCCGGCGTCTGAACTTGCGCTTGGGGTTACCCGATAAGTCGCAGGATAACATGCGGTCAAAGCAAAAATTAATATTAGCAGCAAAAGCCAAAGACATGCTCCTGACAACCGCCGCTTCGTCTTATGTTTATTTACCGTTGTCTTCCGGATTGATGCCATAAATTTTATCCTCCTTCTCAGTTAAACATTAAAGAAATGATTATCAGAAAAATGCATGTTCCATCCCTTTTGATGATCATTCTTTCCCGTTTCCATTGTATTAAATCTATCCATGATAATATTTAAAGCAATGGGCATGCCTGACTTACATCTTAGACTGCAACATATGGAGTTAATATCACTACTGTAATTTTACGGAAGGCATGCTGCGAACTTTGAAAATGCAATTCTGAGTCAGAAATATCCAATGTGGGTATCCACGTGGGGAAAAAGTATCTGCCTGCCATGGATAATCAAGGGGCTTAAATACGTCCGTTGTGGGGATATATCGTATCCGCCGTTTTCAGACAAATCGGCTCACCCTCCTTCAGGCCATCCCTCAATATGCTGAGGTTCCACCATATATTGAGGCCAAACAAATCATGTTATGCACCGGGTAGTCTCCCGGGTTTTTATCTAACAACCTGATATTAAATGATCAATCCAAGCTTGTGATTCAACTGCGGTTCCTGGCAGGCTACTTGCTATTGCAAGGGTATGAGTATTTTTATCATGCAATAATGCTCCTTTCCAGGACGGTATGGAGCTGCCGGAGATGTTTAACAAGTCGAATAAAATGGAGATGAAAAGATATGGACTCATCATACAGTTCAGCCACCACCAAACCGCTATACCGCGGCACCCAGGTTGTCTGGTATCTTCTGGGCATAATCGAAGTGCTTCTGGCGTTTCGATTTGTCTTGAGGCTGCTTGGCGCCAACCCGCAAGCCGGTTTCAGCAGATTTATTTATACGGTTAGTTATCCTTTTGCCGCGCCGTTTCTCAAGGTCTTTCAGGCATCGAAGGTCGAAAGCGGCGTTTTTGAATGGACCACCTTGCTGGCTATGTTTGTCTTCTTATTGATTGCCTGGGGCATCGTCAAACTTTTTTTCATGAGCAAAACCGTATCGACGACGG
Source organism: Deltaproteobacteria bacterium HGW-Deltaproteobacteria-6 (assembly GCA_002840435.1). Lineage (NCBI taxonomy): Bacteria > Deltaproteobacteria > Deltaproteobacteria bacterium HGW-Deltaproteobacteria-6. Next base: position 195,702 of record PHAT01000004.1, on the reverse strand, counting down.
AAGCCGCGGCTAAATTGGACAAAGGCAATTAAAGAATAACACATCATCATTCAGGATAGAAAAAATGGTTACGATCCTGATGGTTATTTTAGTTCTTGCCCTCGTTGGCGTGTTGCCTGCCCGGCCTTATAGTATAAACGAGGATGCTATCCCAGCGGTGGAGCTGGATTGGTTCTTCTGATTCCGGCCATCCTGTTTTCGCGGCACGAATCTGAACATCAGCGCCAGAGAGATCTTACAGGAAGCAGAGAGATTATAGTGAACCGGAAATGGAGGCAGAACAAAGCAGTGAAAAGATAGGCGGCGGAGTTCAGGAAAAGATCGTCAAAAAAGTTCTGTGCCATTGGACCATGAGACGACGTCATCCTGAATAATTTTTACTAACAACCCACTCAATAAAAGGAGAAAAAAGTGAATAGAACAAGTGTTAAATATTTTTTTGTCGCATGTATGGCTTTGATTATCGGCAGCCTTCCGGTTGCCTCTTACGCGGCCACGGCGGGTGAAATTGATGCCAGTGTCAATGCATCGCTCGAGCGGTTTGTCAGTCAGGTCAAGGGGGCGCAGGAGTTTCTGGACGCCGCCAAGGGAGTCCTCATTATCCCCAAGGTGATCCAGGGAGGTCTTGTGGTTGGTGCGGAGTATGGCGAGGGCGCTTTAAGGATCGATGGAAAATCAGTTGCCTATTATAACATTGCTTCCGCATCTTTTGGAGCTCAGATCGGCGGCGAAACCAAGGACATCATCCTGGTCTTCATGGATAAAACAGCATTGAAGAAATTCCGCAACAGCAAAAACTGGAAAGCCGGTGTGGACGCTAAGGTAACCCTGATTAATATCGGCGTTGATGAATCCATCAACACGATGAAAATAAAGCAACCTGTTGTGGGGTTTGTCTTTGGCCAGAAAGGGCTGATGGTCGGCGCAACCATAGAAGGCTCGAAATTTACCAAAATGAAAAAGTAAGCCGCGGAAAAATGGAGGGAGATGGTTCTATTTATTTTATCTTGCCCTCCCTTTTGTAAAGTAATTAGAACCGTCTCCTGAAACAAAATCAGCCACTCGCGAAAGGAGATACCATAATGAATATTGGCAAGAGCATCATCGTCCTGTTAGCCGTCATCGCCCTTCTGACCGGGTGTTTGAGCTGCAAAGAAGGCCCGCTGGAGCAGGCGGGCAAGAAAGTCGATAAGGCGGTAGAAGACATCAGGAAATGACAGCCATTGAATCATCGGAAAAGTGTGAACGATTGCGGCTGCGCGCGTTCATTGCGGCTCTATCCATGCCGATGAACGGGCGGAGGCAATGTTTCCGGTAAATTTATATGAGAAAAAAGCGGGAAATGATCCGATGGGTAGCGCCGCTTTTGCCGCATTTGAATGATTTGCGCATCATGGACACTGACGGCCGAGGGGACGAAAATATAATCAAGCTTGAAACGGAAAAAGAATCGGCGGTAGCCGTGAAAGGTAGCCGCATTGCGATAATCAGGATATTTTACCCGGAAAGTGTCCGTTAATGGATCGGGATTATGTACCTTACCTTCGGCTTTGGTATTGATCAGTGCATTACCTTTTAAATATTGTATCGGTAAACTCTTTTCCCGGGCATTGAAATCGCCGGTCAGGACGAAAGCGTCCGGATGAGACCGCGCTGAAATCCGCCGTGTCAGGAGGATGACGCCTTTTTTTCGCGAACGCACCGAAAGATGATTCAAATGGGTATTATAAAAATAAAAAGCCCGTCCGGATTCTTTTTCAATCAGCCGCGCCCAGGTGCAGTTTCGCGGCATGATGTTCCCCCAGCCCTTCGATCCCGGATCGTCGGGCGTGTCCGAATACCAGAAGGTGCCTTCTTCAGAAAGAAGGAATCGCGCTGCTTTATAAAAGATGGCATTGTGCAACACGTTATTGTCACCCGAACTGATAATATTGACCATCTCATACCCGGGAAGCATGGCGCGGATTTCAGAAATTTGAAAATCCAGAGCTTCCTGCAGGCCCAGAACATCCGGGGAATAATGCTGCAATATCTCATTCACCAGATCCCGGCGGAATACCCAGTTATTTTTCCCATCCTGTTTTGTTCCGCGCCGTATATTAAAACTCATTATGTTGATGTTCATCCCGGTATCGGGCAGCCGGTTAGAAAAAGAATCCGGATCCGTTTGGTGATATCTGCGTTTTGGACTGAACCGCTGCAGCCATTTTATGGTCCGGGAAACCGGCTTGAATCCTTTTTTAAAGAATTTCGTTTGTTTCATCTTCGGTATTTACCTTATTTGACCGGTTCGGAATGATATTGAATTAATGATTTATCTTTCAAGTAGTTTAAGCATGAAATTGAAAAAGGCAAATCTTCCCGTAAACGACGGTGAATGTTTTTTTCTGATGGGATCGACTTGTGAAAACCGCTAAATACATCTTTTTATTCTTTTTGTTCCTGTGCCTTTCGAGCTTTGGCAATGGGTGTGCGACTTTGCCGAATGTCTCGGAGAAGATGGATGAAGCGCCGGTTGGGCAGAAACCCCGTCCGATTGTTTCGTCCAAAGGACTCTTATCGCCCCAGAAAAGCAAGGCCATCATGGAACGCCTCAAGCGATCCGTCAACCCGACGGACCTTTTGGAACGCTACATTGCCGTGGTGGAGTCGGTCACCGAAAGTCCGCTGACCAGGGGAAACAAAGTTACCATACTGATTGACGGCAAGGCTACCTATGCCGCGATGTTCGAAGCAATACGGAATGCCAGCGACCATATCAACCTGGAAACCTTTATCATCGAGGATGATGAGATCGGCGGTAAATTTACAGACTTGCTGCTCGCCAAACAGGCACTGGGTGTTCAGGTCAACATCATTTACGACAGCGTGGGAAGCATCAAAACGCCGGAATCATTTTTCAAACGGTTGAGGGATGGAGGAATCCGGGTCGTCGAATTCAATCCAAAAAATCCGTTCAAGGCGCCCGGAAGCTGGTTTCTGGTCCGCCAGGATCACCGCAAGATTTTAGTTGCCGACGGCAAAGTTGCCATTATCGGAGGCATCAATATCAGCAATGTTTATTCAAGCAGTTTTTCGAGAAGGAAAAAAGGAAAGGGAAAACCCCTCGCCTGGCGTGATACGGATATTAAAATTGAAGGGCCTGCTGTCGGGGAAGTCCAGAAGCTCTTTTTGGAAACCTGGTCCAGGCAGCAGGGACCGGCACTTGCCGGACGCAGCTATCTGGCCGATCAGAAAGAAAAAGGGAATGCCCTGGTAGGCATCGTCGGCAGTACACCCGGCACGGACAACCGGATTACATTTATCGCTTATGCGGCTGCGATCACTTATGCGGAGCATTCCATTCATCTGACGAATGCTTACTTTATCCCGGATGACCAGATATTAGACGCCTTCAAGGATGCTGCAAAGCGCGGTGTTGATGTCAAGATTATTCTTCCTTCAATGACTGACTCAACGCTGGTCATAAACGCAGCGCGGCATAGTTATTCCGGGCTTCTGAAGGCGGGGGTGAAGATTTATGAACGCCGGACCGTCCTGCTGCATGCGAAAACAGCGGTCATTGACGGCATATGGTCGACGGTTGGGTCCACCAATCTGGACTACTGGAGCCTCTTAAGCAATGATGAGGTGAATGCCGTTGTCCTGAATCGTGAGTTTGCGATGGAAATGGAGCGCATGTTTGCCGATGATCTTGCCCAATCCGACCAGATTCAAATAGATCAGTGGGAAAGAAGACCTTTATCGCAAAAAATAAAGGAAAAAGCCGCGCACTTATTATCCCGCTGGCTGTAAAACATCGCCGATTGCATACAAAAGATCGAAGGCGGACGCGGGGTCCGTGAGACGATTCAAACGGATCTTTTCCGGAAAAGGGGCGCCTTTCCCGCATTTCCGCTGATCGCAGCGGGCAACCGGACGAATGAGAAATGACGCATGCCTTATGCTTCGAATATTCTACGCGGCTTGCCGCGGAGAGCTTCAATAAAAACCGGATAAAAAGTCTGCGGGTCTATGCAGCTGCAGCATCAAAAAAGCGCCTGATCCGCAGAAGATTGGAAAAGCAGCGGCGATGCCGGTAAAGTTGCGAGTCATTCCCGTTTTAAAGCTTGAGTTTTGCTAAACAGGCATGATATCTGCCGACATGACCGGAAGACGCCGTTTTCGCTTCCGCAATCAAAAGAAGAAAGACTCGGATCGAGAAAGGGACATCATGAATCATCTTCATACGGATGCCGGTATGAATCATCCGGTCTCCGGTTGGGAATATTTTGATCGTCTATACTGCATTTCCCTGAGAGAACGTGAAGATCGCCGCCAGTCGGCGCTCAGGGAATTTTCGAAAGTGGGGCTGGCTTGCCGGGTTGAGTTTGTGATCGTTGAACGCCTTTCCTATGACTTTGAGCAGCAAGTGTATGAGTCTCACATGATGTGCCTGCGTAAAGGCCTGGAGGCGGGCGCAAGGAATATCGTTATTTTTGAAGATGATGTCGTGTTTGACCGCTTTGATCCGGAACGATTAAGACGTTGCACTGAATTTTTGAGCGGGCATCCGGAATGGAAAGTTTTGCTGCTCGGCGCTTTAATTCGCTCCAGCTGTAAAACGGCTGAACCCTGCATCCAGAAAGTTCGTTACCAGAGTTTGACCCATGCCTACGCTTTAAACCGGCCTTATGCGGAAACATTAGCCTATGAACCCTGGCAGGGCATTGTTAACGACACCCTCTTCCGGCCGCTGACGGATGATCTCTATGCGATTTATCCCATGTGCGCATTTCAAAATGATTTTACCTCGGATAATTACAAATATCCCCTTCTTGTGAAAATCCGGCGCTTGTTGGGCGGGCTGACACGAATTCAAAAAGCAAATGAATTCTACCATCGGCGCAAATTTGGCATTTATGCCGCGCATGCCATGATTATTTTACTGGTGTTGTTTGCTTTATTCTATTGATCGGATTAGCGCATGGCCTCAATATGCTGAGGTTCCACCAAATATGGCGGTCCAATGAATGGTTTCATGCGGCTATGTTGTGCGCTCTGCTGATCTAACCCCCTGTTAATATAACATGAATATAATCTTCTGATTTTATTTCGGCAGTTGGCAGAGCACTTGCAACTGTGCATGGGAGAAGCTGTTGCTTGTAATACGACATAAGGAGGGAATATTTTATGAAGAGCATAAGAAATTTGTTTTTCCATGGCCTGGCGCTGACCTTTCTATTAACCGGTTTTAATGTCTTTGCCGCCGACCAATCCATTTGTCATTCCGGTGCAAAAATTATACTTTATAACAATGGATCCCTGCAAAGCTGCCAGCTCAAAGACGATTATGATGTGAACCGTATCCCGTGTAAAGGGAATCGTCCGATCAGCTTTTATAACAACGACAGCCTGGAATCCTGTGTGCTCGCTAAATCGACCAGCGTAGGCATGACGGAATGCCGGCAAAATAGTTTAATTTCCTTTTTCATGGACGGCAATCTGAAATCATGCACAACGCCGGGCAAGTAAAATAAAACTGGTCTGCGAATTTTCATCTTGCCGGAAAACGATCATTTCTGCGGCACGGCGACTGAGGTGATTTCTCAGAAGGCGGTTAAACTTATCTTAAACAGAAATAAATAACGGAAAGAAAGGAAAATTGATTATGACATTGAATGAAAAGCCGCTGGGGCATTTATTGGCTGGACTATTGATCGGCAGCGCCTTGGGCACATTGGCCGGAATTCTCTTCGCTCCGAAATCAGGCAGAGAACTGCGCTCTGAGATCATGGCGAAAAGGAACGCGCTTTTAAAGGACGCAAAGGATATTTATGCCGATGCCGGTGAGAAAGCAAGCCGGATCATTGAGGAGGCCGCGCATCAAACGATGGCGTTAAAGGAAGATGCCGGTCGACATTTCGCAGAGACACGTCAGAAGACAAAAGAGATCCTGTTCCATGGTGAAAATAAACATGCCGATGCCGGTGTCGCAGAAAAATAAGAGGCAGAGGAAAAGAAATTCTCAACAGGAAGGCAATGGTCGCAAATCCATCTGATGGCGACGCGCCGGGGCATACGCGTCGCCTCAGCGGCCCTCTGCCTGCAATGCGTCGGCGCCTGAAAAAAGCATCCCTCAAGATATTGAGGCCCCGTCAAATACTGAGGCCAAACGAATTATTTCAAACCTTGCCGCCGTCCTCTCGGTTTCATCCAACATGATGTTGTTAATAGGATAATTTAAGATTACGATTCGCCTTCCGCACTTGGCAGACTCCTTGCAATTACCTTCATGTCATCATGTCCGTTACATGAAAGAAGGTTCTTTATGATTCTTGCCGTCACACGAATGAACGTCATCTCTGAGAAGCGAATAGAGCTGTCACAGACGATTGCTTCCCTGTCCGCTTCCATCAGGAAGGAGAAAGGATGCGAACGCTGTGAGTGCTGCCGGAGCATCGAGGATGAAGATCGTCTCTTTCTTCTTGAAGAATGGGATACCCGGGAAAATCTTCTGACCCATCTGAAATCGGAGCATTTCAGGGTGATCCGGGGCGCCATGAACCTTCTCCAGGAACCGTATGAAAGGAAATATTTCACCATTAAACTTATTAGAGAGGAAGAAGCGCCATGAAAAAGAAAAATATCGTTAAGCATTTGTTGAGGTTCTTATTGCTGCTTGTGGTGATCGCCGCCTTTGCCGCCTGCGCAGCGACAAGCACGCGTGAAAGCACAGGAGAATACGTTGACGACTCAGTCATCACGACCAAAATTAAATCCATGCTGGCAGCGGATGATTTACTCAAGTCTTTTCAAATCAGCGTTGAAACTTATCAGGGCACCGTTCAGCTGAGCGGCTTCGTCAATTCTCAAAAGGCCGTTGATAAAGCGGATGAAATCGCCAGGAGCGTCAAAGGGGTCAAATCCGTCAAGAATAATCTGATTGTGAAATAGATGGAGAGGGAATGTCATGGATTTAAAAAGCATGCCGGCAGGCGGCAAAGACCATGTCCCGATATTGAATTACATCGCTGCCATTTATCTTATGATGATAGGCATTCAGGCGTTATTGCGCTGATGGTTCGCGCATCTGGACGGCCGGAGTTCCCCGGGGCTTTAAGCCCGGGAGTCAATAAGTCTAAAAAACAACAGCAGCAATTAAGAGGAGAACGGATTAATGAAAGCAAGTAACAGACTGGCAGTAATTGTGGCCGCAACGGTGGCACTCCTGGCGCTCAGCGTGCCCGTGTATGCGTCCAGGACGGATGACCGTATCGAATCATCCGCCAAAAAATCATATGTGTTCCAAACCTATCTTCAGGGCGATGATGTTAAAATCCAGTCCTTGAATGGCGCTGTGACTTTAACGGGAACGGTTGCGGAAGAATCCCACAAAATACTGGCCCGGGATACCGTGGCGGGCTTGCCGGGAGTTAAGAGCGTAGACAATAAATTGGAAATCAAGGGAGAAAGCCCCGCAGAGAGATCGGACGCGTGGATCACAGCGAAGGTAAAAACCATGTTTCTGTTTCATCGAAACGTGAGTGCTATGACGGAGGTTGACACCAAAGACGGTATTGTCACTCTGAAAGGCAAAGCATTAAACAGCGCGCAAAAGGATCTGACAACCGAATACGCAAAGGACGTCGAAGGCGTCAAAGACGTCGTCAATGAGATGACCGTAGGGAAGGACGCAAAAAAGAAGCAAACGGCAGGCTCCAGGATTGATGACGCTTCCATTACCGCGCAGGTGAAGATGACGCTGCTCTATCACCGTTCAACCAGTGGTATCAGCACGTCGGTCGCCACGAAAAAAGGTGTCGTCACCTTGACCGGTAAAGCAAAAAGCGAAGCTGAAAAAGATTTGGCCGCAAAATTCGCCGGCAATGTAAATGGCGTGAAGGCCGTTAATAACAAGATGAGCATTGAGTAGTCCGGACCCAATGCCGAAAGGACAGCATTCCAACTGCCGGCAAGGTGATGAAGCAACCGGCGGTTGGAATGAACAGTCAGAAAGGAAGATCCGATGTTGTGGACTATTGCTGTTGTACTGCTGATTTTGTGGGGGTTGGGACTGGTGACCGGCTACACGATAGGTAATTTTATTCATATCCTGCTGGTTGTGGCCATCATCGTTGTGCTGGTCAGGGTCATTCAGGGGCGGAAAGTCGTTTAACACACTGTCCGGTTTTTCAAAGATATCAAGGAAGCAGATCATGGTAAAGACGGAACAAAATACATATAAGAACTTTGCCGTCGGATTGCCGGCCATGAGCCTCAATATTATAATAATGATATCCCTGTTCTTGATTTTTGTATTTCTTACCGCAACATCTTTTCTGTATCTGCAATCAACTTCGACCCATGTTTACCGGCAGGTATTGGAAGAGGTTTGTACAGACATCAGATGAATCCGGCTGTGGTTATCCAAGGAGCGGGGAAGACGCCTTATCTTTACAATAAACAAGCTGACCAATTCACGCCGGTCTATCCGTCAAACGGAACCGGACCCGTTTATCATCCCGCCGGAGCCGGAGAGCATTATGTGAGATTGATGCTGGATCAGGAACCGGTTCCGGAATGATTAGGTGACAATTGGCAGCGCAGGGCTGTCGCGTATGCTGAATGGAGAATAATACTGTATGATTGAAAACATGTTCCGTGAGATTGAAGACGACGAAGACGTAACCGACATTGTTGCTAAATTTTTTGCGATTATAGCCATTCCCGCCGCCATATTCGTGATTGTTGTCGCACTGTGGACGATCTTTGTGACACCGGGGGCTGCCTGACCCGGCCTTTGCTGAGCTCAGGGAGGTTGAGGATATGACCGGCACAGGTATCAAGGACCGGCTTTGCCCGGATGACACCGACTTGAATCGGCGAATTCAGTTGCTGGAAGCAGCGCTGCTGGAAAAGGCGAATAATCAGGAGGCCCTGCGGGATTCCGAGAAACGCTATCGACGGCTCTTTGAATCAGCCAAAGACGGCATCCTGATTCTTGATGCCGATACGGGCAAGGTGGTGGATGTCAATCCCTTCCTGCTTACATTACTTGGTTATTCTTACGACGCGATCTGCGGGCAATATATCTGGGAACTCGGCGTATTTAAAGACATTGCCGCATCCAAGGACGCTTTCCAGACGCTGCAGGATAACGAATACATCCGTTATGATGATTTGCCGCTGGAAACCCTCGACAGGCGGCCCATAGCCGTGGAGTTTGTCAGTAACGTTTACCTCGTGGACCATTGCAAGGTGATCCAGTGCAACATTCGCGACATCACCGAGCGCAAGCAGGCCGACGCCGAGCGCAAGCGGTTGATGGCGGCCATCGAGCAGGTCGGAGAGGTCATTATCATGACGGATGCGCAAGGGATCATCCTCTATGTAAACCCGGCCTTCGAGCGGACGACAGGCTACAGCCGGGAAGAGGTGGAAGGCCGGAATCCGCGTTTCCTCAAAAGCGGCCGGCAGGATGAATTTTTTTATGGGAATCTCTGGGATACCATTTCCGGCGGCGGCAGCTGGGCGGGCCGCATGGTCAACCGGCGCAAGGACGGGACGTTCTACACCGAGGAAACGACCATTTCACCGATTCGTAATACGGAGGGCCGGATCGTCAACTACGTGGGGGTCAAACGGGACATCACGGATCATCTCCGGCTGACCGCCCAATTTCAGCAAGCCCAGAAAATGGAAGCCGTGGGACTTCTGGCGGGCGGTGTGGCACATGATTACAACAATATGCTCAGCGTGATTCTCGGTTATGCGGAACTGGCGCTCTGCCAGGTGGACCAATCCCAACCGCTTTATAACGACCTTGCGGAAATCATCAAGGCCGCGAAACGTTCCTCAGACATCACCCGGCAATTGCTGACCTTTGCCCGCAAACAGACGATCATCCCCATGGCGCTGGACTTGAACCAGGCCGTGGAAAGCACGCTCAATATGCTGGGAAGACTCATCGGCGAGGACATCAATCTGGTTTGGCTGCCCGGGGAGGGTCCGTGTCCGGTCAAAATGGACCCCGTTCAAATCGATCAGATTCTGGCCAATCTTTGTGTCAACGCCCGGGATGCAATTACCGATGTCGGCAAGATCACGATCGAAACAGGAAATGCCGCCTTTGACGAAACCTACTGTGCTGAGCATTTCGGGTATGTGAAGGGTGATTATGTGCTCCTGGCCATCAGCGATGATGGGTGCGGCATGGACAAGGAGACCCTGGACCAGATTTTCGAGCCGTTTTTCACCAGCAAAGGAGTGGGCCGGGGAACCGGTCTGGGCCTGTCGATGGTCCATGGCATTGTCAAGCAAAACAACGGATTCATTAACGTCTACAGTGAGCCGGGGGAAGGAACAACCTTTAAAATCTATCTGCCGCGGTATTCGGACGAAGTGGTTAATGCGCCGCAAAACAGAAGGGAGGAAATATCCGTTGGCCATGGCGAAACCGTGCTGGTGGTTGAAGATGAACCGGCACTGCTCAGTATGGACAAAATGATGCTGGGCAGATTAGGATATCGGGTGCTGGCCGCCGGCACACCGGAGGAAGCCATCAGGCTGGCCGAAAAATACGCAAACGAGATAAACCTTGTCATTACCGACGTTGTCATGCCGGAAATGAATGGCCGGGAACTTGCCGTCCGGCTGCAATCATATTACCCGGGCATAAAAATTATGTTCATGTCCGGTTATACAGCCGACGTCATCGCCCACCGGGGCGTTTTAGACGAGAACATGAATTTTATTCAGAAGCCATTTTCGATGAAGGATCTGTCCATCAAAGTAAAGTTAGCACTGGAGGAAAAGAATCCATGATCTCTGCTTTTGATCGTTGAAACATTCTTATTACAATGAGTCAACAGGTTTGTATTCCATTCTTATCGATCAAAAATTTCCTGAAAAAGCGTCAACAAAATATGTTCCATCCGGGATAACGAACAGATGTTTGTTTGCCTGCCTGAAACATCTTAAAAAGCAGATGTCTGTAAAAACCCCTGAGGTGATATCTTTGAAGACATTTTGTATCCGGACTTGTGTCCTGGCCATGATTCTGGTAAAAAAAATGGTCTAGACCGGTAAAGTCTAAACCATTTTTTTTATATTTGGCGTCCCCATGGGGAGTCGAACCCCAGTTACAGGCGTGAAAGGCCCGTGTCCTAGGCCTCTAGACGATGGGGACGTCGTTGGCCTAACGTTTAAGTAAGTTGCGCCTTATATATTTTTCAAACCAGAATGTCAAGCACAGGCTCGATTATTTTTGAAAAATCATGATTTCTAAAGAAAAAGTCATCGAAATTCTTGAAGACATCGCCGTTTTGCTGGAATTGACCGGAGAAAATCCCTTTAAATCCCGTGCCTATTCCAATGCCGCCCGGAATCTGGAAAAAGTCGGGGAGGATCTCGGTTGGCTGGCTGGTCAGGGGAAGCTTTATGAAATTGAGGGCGTAGGCCTGGCCATCGGCAAGAAAATCACGGAACTTCTGTCAACCGGCAAACTGGATTATTATGAAAAACTTAAAGCGTCCGTTCCCCCCGGCCATCTGGATATGCTCAAAATCAGCGGGCTCGGTCCCAAGAAAATTCATGCGTTATATAAGGAATTGGGCATCACGACGGTCGGCGAACTGGAATACGCCTGCCACGAAAATCGCCTGGCGGAACTTAAAGGGTTTGGCCGGAAATCGCAGGCCAACATTCTGGCCGGCATCGAAAGGTTCAAACACTATTCGGAAAGACGGTTATATGACGAAGTCGCAGGCCATGCCGATCGGCTGCTGGAATATTTGAAAAAGAACAAGGATGTCTCCGCCGTCAGCATTGCCGGTTCGCTGCGCCGCGGCAATGAGACGATTAAGGACATTGATATTCTCGCTTCTTCATCCAAACCCGAAAAGTTAGCGGAGGCCTTTGCGGGATATGGCGAGGCTGCTTCGGTCATTGCCCGGGGCGATACGAAAGTCAGCATCCGCCTGCAATCCGGCATCAACGCGGATTTGCGCATGGTGTCACACGATGAATTCCCTTACGCCCTGCATCATTTCACCGGCAGCAGGGAGCACAATACGGCCATGCGCGGCCGGGCTAAAGACCGGGGCTTAAAAATGAATGAGTACGGCCTCTTTCAGGGTGAACAAAACGTGATCTGCCGTAACGAAGCGGAAATATTTGCAGCCCTCGGTCTTCAATATATCGAACCGGAACTGCGTGAAAACATGGGCGAGATTGAAGCAGCCGAAAGAGGCGAATTGCCGCATTTGATTGAGGCAAAAGACATCCGGGGTATTTTTCATTTGCACACCAACTACAGCGACGGCGCGGACAGCCTCGAAAATATGGCAGCCGCGGTAAAAGCAATGGGGCTTCAATATATCGGCGTCAGCGATCACAGCCGTTCGGCTTTTTACGCCGGAGGATTGAAGGTGGAAGATATCGCCAGACAGCATGCCGCAATTGACGTGCTCAACCGGAAGCTTGCGCCGTTTCATATTTTTAAAGGGATTGAATCGGACGTTGCTGCGGATGGCCGCCTGGATTATGACGAGGAAATCCTGTCCCAGTTTGACTTTGTGATCGCGGCGGTGCATTCCGGTTTCAACCTGCCGGAAGCTGAAATGACGGCCCGCGTTAAAGCCGCGCTGTCCAATCCTTTTACCACCATGCTGGCGCATCCGACGGGTCGTCTGCTTTTATCGCGCGAACCTTATGCGGTCAATATCGGAGACCTTATCGATGCGGCAGCCGATTACGGCAAGGCGCTGGAACTCAATGCCAATCCGCAACGGTTGGATCTGGACTGGCGCAATTGCATCCATGCCGCAAAAAAAGGCGTGAAAATCGCCATCAATCCGGACGCGCATTCCGTCGATGGGCTGCGTCATATTCAGCTTGGTGTGAAAATTGCCCGCAAAGGCTGGCTCACCAAAGGTGATTGCCTGAATTGCCTGGACCTGTCAGCGATGAAAAAATATTTAGCCAACAGACATCCATAAAAAACTCAGAGGTGATTTATGAACATTCATGATTTCAGAAAACCGGAAAATAATGTCCATGAACTGTTTGTCAGCCGCTGGTCGCCCCGGGCCATGTCCGGCGAGGAAATCGATGAAGCGACGCTGATGACTTTGTTTGAAGCCGCCCGCTGGGCGCCGTCGTCCAATAACAATCAGCCCTGGCGATTTATTTATGCCCGCCGTAACACACCCGGCTGGAATACGATCTTCGGTCTGATGAACGAAGCCAATCAAGCCTGGGCAAAAAACGCCGCCGTGCTGATGGTTGTTATTTCCAAAACCACTTTTGATTCCGGCAAACCGGCCCGGACGCACTCCTATGATACCGGCGCCGCCTGGATCAGCCTTGCCTTGCAGGGATCGCTGAAAAATCTGGTTGTTCACGGCATGCAGGGTTTTGACTATGAGAGGGCGAAGAAAGAATTGCAGGTGCCGGATGATTATCAGGTGGAGGCCATGATCGCCATAGGGAAGCACGGCAAAAAAGAGGATTTGCCCGACTATCAGCAGGAGCGGGAATTTCCTTCAGCGAGAAAAAGTATTGCGGAAATTGCCATGGAGGGAAAGTTCAGGACAGCTTAGGAACACCATCTCTGAAGACAAGTAATGCATCACCTTGCGTCTGCCCTGGTGAAGCGAGTGTACACGTTTTTTATATAGAGAAAGCGAGAAGAAAATTTTGAAAATACTGATAATGGTGATGTCGGGTCTACTGATCTTATTGACGGCAGGGGAGCTGTGGGCCGGTCAGAAAAAGGGGGATGTCCCCTCAACCGGATTTTATCTCTCCATCATCCCGACCGCCCAGTTTCCTTTTTCAGTAGAAACCACCTCACCGGGCCTTTCACCTGCCGAAACCAGGACAAAATGGGGCGTTGGAATTGGCGGAAGTCTGGGGTATCGATACAGTGATTTCCGGGTGGAAGGAGAGGTGATGTACGGCCGCAATGATGTGAAAGATATCCGTTTCGCCGGGGGAGGCGGCGATCTGTCGGGTTACTACGATCTGTGGGGAGCGACGATGAATTTATTTTATGACATCCCCGTAGGTTTCCGGTTCAGACCCTATGTCGGAGCAGGTTTGGGCGTCGTTTTTTTCGAGGCCCATGATATTACTCTGGCCGGTTTTCCTCCGACCACCGGCCGCAATAAACTTTTTACCTACAAACTCATGGCCGGTGTTTCCTGCTCCCTTTCAGACGCCTGGCGGCTGCTTTTGGGATACCGCTTTATGGGCATGAACGGCCCGGACTTTGAAACAGGCGGGGTGCCTCTCCAAGGGGATCCCGTTCAAACTCATGCTGTCCAGGCGGGCGTGCAATTCTATTTCTGACTCGTTGAAACAGAGACGACATCTCAGGTTTTAGAAGTTGACGACCGCTTCCAGAGGCACCGGCGGGTAAATCTGTCCATGATTGGGCGGCATGGAATTATAGACCCAGTCAATATCCAGCGTGCCCAGCCTGATGCCCCGATAACGGTGATAACCGTTAAAGACGCCCCGTACCAGCACATCCTCCATCTGCATGGTCAGACCAAAAACGGACACCATCATCCCCGGTTCAAGCCCGCTCAGTTCGGCGGAAAATGCACCAAGGTGAAAGGCCAGCCGGCTGGTGCCCGCCGCCTGGCATTGAATGACGGGAATGACAACCGGAAAACCGTCCCGGCCGATAAAGGAAAGGAAACAAAGCGAATCGAGCCGGTTGAATAAAGCCTCTCCAAAAAACGACAGCACTCTTTCGGGATGGTTTTTTGCGGCGGCACTTTTCGCCATTTTGGTGAGCAGCGCCGAGGGGATAATGGAGGCAAGCGGCAGAGGCGCGCCGGTTGTGGTTTCCGTGAGATCAAGGTAATGCACGGTGTTGATGCCGAAGTAGGTATTGTACCGGAACATGGGCTGCTGATTATAGATTTCATATTCCCGGCCTTCTTTCTTTAAATGCGTCCAGAGGGCTTTGCCCCGCCAGAGTTTTTTATCCAGCGTCAGAATGGCAAAACCGATTTTCCCTGTTTGCCGCATGTAGGCTTTACTCATGCCCTGGCAGAATTCACCAATGGTCAGTTGCGTCGGCGTGGACGCCATTACAGATGTCAAAAGAGACAGGTGCGGTAAACCGGCAGGCGTTACCGTTGCAATAATGCCGACTTTTTCCGACGGCGCGAAGGCCTTGATATCCGCTTCGGAAAAACTGTTTTTGATGGTCATGTTTCGTTCCCTTTCGGTTTTGCTCAGCAATTGTATGACGGATTGCTTTCAGGTTGCGTTTCTCCCGTTGTTTTATTATCCGTGCTTTTTATAAGTTTTGTCGATCCGCTCCAACAGACAATCGATGGCGACACCCGGCTTTTGGCGATCCGGGTCAGTTCCTCCATCCGTGACGCCTCCGGAAGATCCGTTTCGGCGAAAGACCAGTCCATACCCAGCCGCTGATACTTGTCCCGGCATAGATTGTTAAAGGCGCACAATTCCCACCGGTCAACGGCGCCTTCAAGCTTGGCATGGATGAAATCGCCGATGCCCCGGATGTTTTCAGCCGTATCCGTGGCGCCCGGAATAACCGGCGTGCGGACCCAGAGTGTTTTGGGATAAGGATGAGATTTTTTAAAGTGTGCCGCAAACACCGCATTGGCCAGAATTTTTTCGTTGCCTGCGCCGGTATGCTTTTTATGCTTTACCGGATCGATTTCCTTGAGATCATAAAGCAGAATATCGACATAAGGCAACAAACCGGCAAGCACGCTCCGGGGCACCTGCCCGCAGGTATCCAGCGCCGTCCGGATGCCCCGGCCCCTGAGCTCTTTCAAGAGGGCCAGACAGAAATCGTGCTGCAGGGCCGCTTCGCCGCCGGACAGCGTGACGCCGCCTTCGGACTTCTCAAAATAAGCACGGTCTTTAACGAGTTCACGCACCAGATCCTGAACGTTCCATTTTTTACCCAAGAGTTCCATGGCGGTGGTGGGGCATTCCTGTGTGCATAAACCGCAGCCGGTGCAGAGCTGACGGTCGATCATGATCCCTCCGGGGGTCCTGGTCAACGCTTTTTCCGGACAGGTTTCCACGCAGATGCCGCATCCGATGCAGCCGGTTTTCATCCACTGAATCTGCGGTTCTGAACGGATGCTTTCGGGGTTGTGGCACCATCCGCAGGCAAGCGAACAGCCCTTGAAGAAAACCGTTGTCCGGATGCCGGGGCCGTCTTCGGTGGACATGCGGAGAATTTCCAGAATAATGCCCGTTGGGGTCTGGTGCTGCGTCATCGGTCATCCACCTTAGAATTTATTATGACTCATGCGTTCAATCACTTCGTTTTGCAGTTCCCGGCCCACCGTTGTAAAGTAGGCGTTATAGCCGGTAATCCGGACAAGCAGGTGCCGGTAATCCTGCGGGTGAGCCTGCGCGGCTTTCAGCATACCGGGATCCAGCATGTTGATTTGCAAAGCAGTGCCGCCGTTTTGCGTGTAGCCTTTCAGAAACGCCTTGAATTTCTCCTTGTGCACGGGATCGCGCAGGATGGATGGATTGAAAGTGATTGTATGACTGGCGCCGTTCGGGAGGATGTTGAAGTAATCCTGCCAGTCTCCCCGGCCGTCCGCGGCTTTTCCGCCCAGCACTTTTCCCACGGAGTTGGTATTGGCCGTCGGACCATAAATATCCGCACCGTTGGACGGGCAGATGGCATTGGACAGGAATTGACCCTTTTCTCTTCCATTGGCGCTCGCCGCCATGACAAAGCCGTCGCCGGCCCAGTAGTTCCAGCTCAGCATGCCCGGCCGGAATTGGCGGGAAGTGGCTTTTGTTTTGTGCCGCCACGTTTCGTCGCACCACAATTGCATGACAAGACGGGCCAGGGCGTCCGCTTTGTCGTCATCGCGGCCGTATTTGGGAGCGCGGTTTCTGGCGAGGGCCTGAAGCACTTCGTGGCCCTGCCAGTTGTCTTGGAGTGCAGCGATCAATTCCGTCATCGTGCAGGCTTTTTTATCAAAGACCAGATATTGGATGGCCAGGAGTGAATCCACGGTGGTCGCGTAGGTCACGGCTTCCAGGGTGACGAAGCTGATTTGCGCCCCGCCTTGTGTAATGTCCTTTCCTCGCGCTGCGCAGCCTGTAATCAGGCAGGAAAGATAGGGCGTGGGGAAAAAACGGGCGCGGATGGATTCGGATGTTTCGTATAAATCGACGCATTTTTGAATAATGTAGCGCGTCTGAACGGCATAAGCCTTCCAGAAGTCTTCCCAGGTTTTAAACGACGACGCATCGGGGGTGCGGGGACCATCCTGTTTAAGGGCTTCCGTTTTTCCCGTCATGGGATCGTAAAAAGGCAGCAGGTCTTTACCGCCCGTCAGGGTCAGTTCGACGGCTTTGAGCAGATTGAGGTTGTTGTCCACCGTGCCGGAGCGGTCATTGCCGACCATGGTGTTTTCCAGGCATCCGACCGGGGCGTAGTCGTGAACGTTGTTCCGGTTAATCAGGTCCGTGAGGCCGGCCTTTTCAGCCTCCAGCATCATGCCGGCCATGGAGCGTTCATCAAAATTCAAGAGGAACGGCGCGCCCTGGCTTACTTCAATCATCTCCACGATTTTATCCAGCAGGACTTCGGGACTGTTCTGATGCAGCCGCACGTTGGGTTTGGGTTCCAGGATGGGCGACATTTCGTCAATCACTTCAAGAATGATATAGGTCAGATCGTTGGTCATGTCGGCGCCTTTTGCTCCGAGGCCGGACAGGGTGACAAGCTGGCCGAACCCGGCGGTGATTCCCTGGTTGCCATTGCGGATCATGGCGTCGTAAGCCGTGTTGGCATGAATCCAGAAGCATTTCAGAATTTCCTTGGCCCATTCCCGTGGCATGCCGTCGCGGGTTGATTTTTCATAATAGGGATAAAGATACTGATCCACCCGGCCGAAAGAAACGCCCGCGCCGGGGTAGTTTTCATCCGTCATGACAAGCATGTGGTTGATCCAGAGCGCCTGTACGGCCTCCCAGAAGGTTGAAACGGGTTCCCAGGGGACGCGGCTCAAGTTGGTGGCCATCGTTTGAAGCTCCGTGGCACGTTGTGTGTCCTGCGTTTTTTCGGCAAGGTTTTCACAGACGGCTTTGTATCGGGAGGCCAGATCGCGTGCCATGGTGGAGGCGGTCATCATGGCTTTCAGCTGATTGCCCCTGGGTCCGCTTCGTTCCCGGCGGTCCAGAGCGTTATAGATGGACAGCAGTTCCGCATGGACGCCCTTCCAGCCGATGGCCAGCAGCCGCTCATGGCCGGGGATCAAATGGCCGCAGGTAGCGCCGGCGTTGCCGTAGCCATGATCATGAAACCATTTCATCTGCGCTCTCGCGCCATTTTTGCCTTTTACCAGTTTTTGCCAGGCCAGGCTTTCCTCTTTTGTAAAACACAGGGAGGTCTGAACATTAAACCTTGCGCCGGCCAGCAGATCGCCCGGCAGAATTTCCTGCGGCACATGGTTGACAATCACTTCCCGGACAAACCACGCGCGCCTTTCCGCAAGCGACCAGTTCCAGAAATCCGGATGAAGGGCCACGGGTCTGGCGGCCTGAAGATAAGACGCGCCCAGCGTGTTAAGCAGGGTGTAGGTTTCCGGAACGATGTAAAAGGTCAGCTCATTGTAGATGATGTCCCAGGGTGTTCCGGTTGTCCAGGAGGTGAATTCATTGTTCCAGGCCCGTTCGGTTCCCCGGAAATAATATTCCCTCAGCCATTGGATGCGGCTCGACAGGCCGGAGGGCTCTTTGATGACATGTTCGGGTTGTGAGATGTTTTGCATAGGGACCTCTCTTGGGGGGGAAGGCGCCGGCATGCGGCTATCCTTCCTGATCGATGATGGTGCGAAGATGCTTCTCTCCATGACGAAGAATTTCTTTCATGACGGATGTTGCCTTGGCGCCGTTTCCGGCATCAATTGCCGCAGTCAGCGCCCTGTGGTATCCGTGAACAGTGGCGGTTACTTTCTGATCTTTAAAAAACTGGCCGGAAAGATTCGTGTAAACCTGCCGGAATGAATTTAAAAGAAGCGGATAAACCCTGTTGCCTGAAGCCACGGCAATCAGAAGGTGAAATTCAAAGTCGAGATCCGTTATCTTTTGAACATTCCGTTTGTCGGTGGACACTTCCTTTCCGAGAATGTTGTGAAAATCTCTCACCTGTTCTTCAGTCCGATTTTCGGCCGCGATTCTGGCGAAGGCCGGCTCCAAAAGCATTCTGATCTGCAGCAGGCTTTCCAGAAGTTCGGGTTCCAGCCTGCCTTTCTGATACTGGATCAGTGAGGCAAGCAGGGTAATGGAGCCTTCCTTGCGGTAATCATTCACGACAGCGCCAAAGCGCGGTTTGAGGGAGCAAAGTCCGCGCGACGCAAGCTCTACCAAGCCTTCATGCACCACCGGACGGCTGACGCCAAGTTGAAGGGCAAGCTCCCGCTCCGATGGAAGCTTCTGTCCTATTTGAAATTTCCCGGAAAGAATCAGCTCTTCAAACCGAAGAACAAAAATATCTTTGAGGCTGTCTGTCCGGATGGGTTCCATTAAAGATTCGGGCATGTTTTCTCCTTTTTGCTCACCTGGCTGGTGGTATTACCAGATACAGACTAAACTTCAGGAGAGATTTTGTCAAGATGTAAACAGGCGAGCCTATATCACAAAACAAAACCGGTGAATCGATGCCGGGAATATTAATTATGTTAAAGATATGAATATGTGCCGG
This sequence comes from Deltaproteobacteria bacterium HGW-Deltaproteobacteria-6, assembly GCA_002840435.1. NCBI lineage: Bacteria > Deltaproteobacteria > Deltaproteobacteria bacterium HGW-Deltaproteobacteria-6. The sequence continues at coordinate 175,985 of PHAT01000004.1, read as the reverse complement.
GGAGGGCGAAAACTGTTTTGAAATCGGGGTTGGGATAAATGGCGTCGATGGAAATCCGTTTATTGGCGACGCAGCTTGATATATTAAGAGAAACAAGCTATATAAATGCACAATTATTAAAAACCACCTGGATCATTAAGGCATGAACATGACTCAAAAAGAACCGGAAAAATGGTTGAAAATTGAAATAACGGCGGCTGTGAATTTAATTGATGCGCTGAGTAATTTTCTGGAGGAAACAGGCGCGCAGGGCGTCTTTTCGGAATCGCTGCTGCCGCCCGGCGCGAGTGATTTTCCGGAGCAGGGAGACGTTGAAGTGATTCAAGCTTTTTTCCCCGCTGATGTCCGCAGCGAGAAGCGGATTTACACCGTGCGCAAATATTTAAAAAGTCTTGAGGAGATTTTCCCTGATGTTGACGCGCCCTCGCTCACGACCGAGATCATTTCCGATCCGGACTGGGGCGAGCAGTGGAAAAAGTATTTCAAACCGATTCGTGTCTGCAAAAATATCGTTGTCAAACCGACTTGGGAAAGATATACGCCCGCCAGCCGCGATATTGTGGTGGAAATTGATCCGGGCATGGCTTTCGGCACCGGTCAGCACGCGTCCACCCGCATGTGCATGGAAGCCATTGAGGATATTATTTTGAAGGATCGTTCCGTCAAAGAATGGACCGTGCTCGATGTCGGCTGCGGCACGGGAATTCTGGGCATTACGGCCGCTAAGATGGGCGCGCAGGATGTGGTTTGCGTGGACAATGATCCCAAGGCGACGGAAATCGCGGCCCAGAACGCTGTCATCAACAAGGTGGACGACCGTTTACGAATATTAAATGAAGACGCGGCGCAAATCAGTCAGCCCCGCAATCTGGTCATAGCCAATCTCACGGCAAAATTGCTGCTGAAGCTGCACACGCAGCTCGTCAGGCTGCTCATGCCCGGCGGCTATCTGATTATTTCCGGAATCATCGAACCCGATGTTCCCGCGATTGAAGAGCATTTCATCGTCGCGCCGCTTGTAAAACACAGCGTCCTGACCGAAAAGGAATGGGTCTGCTACGTGCTGAAAAGAAATCCGGCGGATGTGAAATCCTGATCGTTTCCAGATGACAAAAATATTTTAAGGAAAGTGTTCTGCTTTGACGCTGCCTAGAATCTACAGTTCCGAAACACTGCAAAATGCGACAGCCTGTGAGCTGGGGATGGATAATCTCCGGTATTTGAAAACAGTGCTGCGTCTCAAGCCCGGAGACGGGATCATTGTTTTCGACGGCTTTGGACATGAGTTCGAGGCGCGCATCGACGGCTTCGGCGCATCCGGCGTCCATGTTTCCCTGGGAACGCCAATTCCGCAGGCGGATAAAAAAATCAGCACGACGCTGGCCCAGGCGATTCCGAAAGCGGGAAAGATGGATTTGATCGTCAAAACCGCCGCGGAACTGGGAACGGACGTTATTATTCCTTTTACAGCTGCGCGTTCGGTCAGCCGGATCGAAGGAGAAAAAGCTTCTGCAAAAGTTGCCCGCTGGCAAAAAATAGTACAGGAGGCCGCCCGCTGCTCGCGCAGTCCCCGATTGGCCGTCATCGAGCCGGTTTTATCTTTTGATGACATGCTCGCCCGGGCAACACCCGGTTCCCGGAAACTGATTTTCTGGGAAGAGGAAGATCAGCGCAACATAAAAGATATATTAAATGACGGGCAATTTAACGGAGCCGTGAATTATTTTATTGTTGTGGGTCCCGAAGGCGGGTTGTCCCGTGATGAAGTTGCCAGGGCCGGGGAGTCCGGTTTTATTTCGGTGAGCCTCGGCAATCGGATTTTAAAAGTGGAAACAGCGGCGGCGGCGATTTTATCCATTATTCAATATGAAAAAGGCATATTCAGTCAGCGGGCAGGAGGGTAAAGGAAAATGGCGACTTACCAATTCGCGGGGTTCTGGCGGCGTTTTGTCGCCTATATGATTGACGGATTCATCATCGGTGTTGTTTTTATTATTCTGGCGATTGTGGCCGGCACGGCCTATTTTGCAGGCGCGATGTCCGGCGACAACCAGGTCTGGATTGCCCAACTGACCGACCCCGAACGTTTTGGTTCATTTGGAATTCTTATTACGGCATTCTACCTTTTGCTCTATATGATTTATTTTACCTATTTTCATGGTCTGAACGGCCGGACCCCCGGCAAAAACTTACTGGGTCTGCAGGTTGTATCCGCCGACGGCAGTCCGATTTCTTTCGGTATCGCTTTTTTAAGATCAGCGGGTTACCTGGTCTCCAGTTTATTATTTACAGTGCCTCTTGGTTTCATCTGGATCGCTTTCGACAAAAAGAAGCAGGGCTGGCATGACAAAATAGCCGGTACCGTCGTGATTATTCGTGAACAGCAGGAAAACGCTGCCGGAATTTCCATTCCTGACGACGCCTTGCGGTCCGATGCCATGACGCCGGGTAATGTTTCCGGCAGTATTCCACCCGTGCAGGCCGAAAAGCCCGACACGCCATCCGGCGGAGATACGACGGGAGCCGACGGCCAAAAAATACCTTGACAAAAGAAACCTAATTCTATAGACGTTTCGTGCTTTTCACCGATTGGATCAACAAGGCGGGCCGGTAGCTCAGTCGGTAGAGCATCGGACTGAAAATCCGAGTGTCGGCAGTTCAATTCTGCCCTGGCCCACCATGGATAAGGGCTCCAGCAATGGAGCCCGTTTTTATTTTATCTACATTTGCCCATATATTGTAGACAAATGTAGATACAAATAATATTGATCATCCTAACTTTCATAAAATATTGTACTATTTATTTGAGAACATCGGATAAATGATCCGATTGCCTGTTACTCAACTCCGACAAACGCATCATGTGCTTGGTGCTCCTTCACTTACTTCCTGTAGCAAACATAACTGCAACCTCTATTAAAATGCGCGATTTCGAACGATAATCATTTACAATATTTCTCTATTGAAAAAAACAACTTATGTTATTATAATATATAAGAAATCGGAAAAAGGAAAGTTCGTATATTTTCATTTTATATGAAAAGTATTTTCATTCTATGTGAATAAATTATTTGAAAACGCTTAATATTTAAAGCGTGCCAATTTCAATTCATGTGAAAGCTATGCTAACAGAGATAAGTTTTATTATATACATCAATACGGAAAGTCGGTGTGTTTCCCATCCAGATTTCAGAAGGTGAGATTATGAAAGATGATGAGAAAACGAGAGAGCAACTGGTTCATGAACTGGCGGAATTGCACTCGGAAATTGCCGCGCTGAAAAAAACAATAGCCAATAAAATACCTGCTGAGCTTTTGATTAAGGAAGCCCGTCGCTTTGCCGAAAGCATTGTGGAAACGGTTCGAGATCCCCTGTTGGTCCTGAACGCGGATATGAAGATAATCTCAGCTAACCACAGCTTTTACTCTACCTTTAAAGAAGATACTAATAAGACAATCGGGAATTTTATCTATGACCTTGGAAACGGACAATGGAATCTCCCCATACTTCGGCATTTGCTGGAAAACATCCTGCCTGAAAAAGAAGTATTCAACGACTTCGAGGTTACTCATAATTTCGAAAACATCGGGCTTAAAATCATGCTGCTCAATGCCCGCCAGATATATCGGAAAGACATCAATAGCAAACTGATCCTTCTAGCCTTCGAGGACATCACAGAGCGTAAGAAACTGGAAGATTTGTTAATATTGTCTGAAGAACGCTACAGGCGTCTTTTTGAGACGGCAAGCGACGCAATCGTGCTCATCGAAAAACTCGAAGGGAAGATTGTCCACATTAATCCGGCCGCCGAAAAGATGTTGGGCTATACCAAAGAGGAGAGCATGGGTAAGCTGCTTCAGAATGTCGGTGTTTTGCTCGACATGGGTAATGTCCAAGTGACCATGCGGGCTTTGGTCAATAGTAGTCTTATGAACTATAATGAAATTCAAATAAAAACCAAGTCCGGGCAATATATCGATGCAGATATATATCTCTCAGACAGGGTAATTTTGGCACAATGTAATATTCGAAACGTCACCGACCGCAAGCGGGCAAAAGAAAGTATTCTCAAACTCAATGAAGATTTGAAAAATGATATAAACTTACGAATAGCCAATCTCGAAGAACTGAACAAAGTATTCGTGGGTAGGGAGTTGAGAATGATTGAACTCAAGGCACGGATTGCCGAACTGGAGGGTAAGAAAGCATAGCTCGTTAAGCGTGAGATGAGTGCGAGGAAGAATTAAAGTGCACCTGTTCAACGGGTAATGTTCCATGTTTTTCTTTCATCCGTTCTGATTACTTGTAGGTGAAATAAACAAATGGAAATATATCCTATTCAGAACAAATTGCTCAAAGTAAAGAATTCCGATAGGCATACAAATATAAATATAAATGGACGTGTCTACGAACATATAGGACGTGTAAGGCTTTGTCTACGCAAAAACGCGCAAAGCCCGATGAATACTGCTATATGTCAGGACTGAAAATCCGAGTGTCGGCAGTTCAATTCTGCCCTGGCCCACCATGGATATAAGGGAGTTAGCCATTTGTGGTTAACTCCTTTTTTTATTGCACCTGTGCCGCTCAGTGTTGTCAGCCGTTATCAGGGTTAAAAGATCAATAAAGAAGAAGAGCGGGTAATGGAATGAATCTTGTTTCTCGAAAATCGCCGGTTTTTGCGGCTTACCGCGGAGGACCTCGATAAGACAAGATATTATTAATAAAATATGATAGGAAGACTCAGTAAATAGAAACAGAGTCTCTGAAAATTAGTTGCATCCACAAAGTAAGAGCCGGTTATGAATAACATCATCTTAATCCTGCAGCGAATTTGTAAATCAGTTATGTAATGGGGAAACTGTGGATCCCAAAAAGTGCTTTTTACCGTGCGGTATTATAATTTTGCTGGGGTTGTCGGTCTGCCTTAATGCGCCGTTCCTTTACGCAGACCATGACACGTCGTTGCGCACGGATCTGAATTTTAACTACACGATTAACGATCAATTTCGAACCGTATCCTATGTGTTTCTCCAGGCCGATAAAGATATCTCTAATTATGATTATTTTGAATGGGCGACCGGTCTGCTTTATCAGACGCCTGTTGCCTGGCTTTCGTTTCTTCTTTCCTATCAGCAGGGGTATTCAAAGATTGATCCTGACAACTGGTCGCTGGAGCAGAGACCCAGCATCAACATGAACACTTCGGCTACTTTCCACCGTTTCAAAATATCCAATCAGATCCGCTATGAGCACAGATTTTCACCGGGTTGGAATGATTACAGAATAAAGAATACCATGGGAATTTCCCGTCCCGATATTTTTCTTCAGCCCTATATCGGATGGGAGCTTTACTACGAAAACAGTGACAAGGCTGTTATGCTCAACAGAATAAAATTTGGCATTGTCAAGAATATCGACAAAAACATTTCCCTTGGCCCTTATTTTCGAGTTGATTTCTCAAACATCAACCACCAATGGGAATGGACCAGGCAGCTCATCGGATTTCAGGTTAACCTGAACTATTAGGAATGGAGACCCTATGCCGGCATATCAGAAAAGCATTGACAGACAGCGCAGAGCGGCCCGCTTTGTGCTGTGGTTGCGACGGTTTTTCATCCTGTTGCTTATTTTATTTCTTGGCGTTCCCCTGGCCCAGGCCGAAAACCGTGTTGTGAAAGTCGGCGTCTATGAAAATGCGCCAAAGATTTTCACAGACGAATCCGGCAAGCCGGCCGGTATCTTTGTTGATGTTATCGAATATATTGCCAAAAAAGAAGGCTGGACGCTGGAATATGTATCCGGTACATGGGTTGCGGGATTGGATCGTCTGGCCGGAGGCGAGATTGACTTGATGCCGGATGTGGCCTATACGGCGGAACGGGAGGAGACATATTCCTTTCATAAAGTGCCGATTCTTTCCTCCTGGTATCTGGTATATGCTCCGAAGGGCAGCAATATCCATTCCATATTGGATTTGAACGAAAAGCGAATTCTTGTTCTGGATCGCTCGGTTCAGCAGCAGGCATTTGCCCGGCTGAGCAAGGGATTTGGCTTGAACGTCACCCTCGTTGCGGTGCCGGATTACAAAACCATGTTTGAGACGGTTGCCCGGGGTGGCGCTCATGCGGCGATCACCAACCGTTTTTACGGGATGAGACACGCCAAGCAATTCGGACTGGAGAATACGGCGGTCATTTTCGAACCCTCCGACCTCTTTTTCGCGGCGCCCAAAAACGCTTCCCGGCAGTTGCTGGATGCAGTTGACAAACATCTTTCCGTTCTGAAGAAAGACACGCAGTCGGCATATTATGCGTCCCTGAGACGATGGACATCCGAAGAGGTCCGTTTCAAAATTCCGGCATGGCTGCAAATCCTTGCCCTCATTGCCGGTGTTGTCCTGCTCATGAGTCTGGCGGGAAGTGTTGTTTTAAAGCATCAAGTCAACGTGCGAACGCTGGAATTGAAAAGAATCAATCAGGAAATGGAACAACGCATTATCGAGCGAACGGCCCAGCTGGCCGCCGCTATGGAAAAAGCGCAGGCAGCCGACCGGATCAAATCCGCATTTCTGGCGACAATGTCCCACGAGCTGCGCACGCCGCTTAATTCCATCATTGGTTTTACCGGTATCCTTATTCAACGCCTGGGAGGGCCGTTAAATGAGGAACAGGATAAACAGCTCCATATGGTTTATAACAGCGCCAAACATCTGCTGGATCTCATCAATGACGTTCTGGACATTTCCAAGATAGAAGCCCAGCAACTCAACGTTACCAGCGAAAGTTTCAACCTGAGCGATTGTGTGCAAAAAGTTGTGAAAAGTTCACAGCCCCTGGCCGACAAGAAAGGGATTGAGCTTTCCGCGACAATTGCGCCTGACATCGGCCTGATCAAAAGCGACCGGCGCCGCGTGGAGCAGATTCTGTTGAACTTAATCAGCAATGCCGTCAAGTTTACGGAGCGGGGATTTGTCCGGCTGAATTGCACCGTCCAAGAAAACAAAATCATCATCGCTGTTCAGGATTCGGGGATCGGCATCAAAACGGAAGATATGGACATTCTTTTCAATGCCTTTCGGCAGATCGAATCCGGCATCACCCGAAAATATGACGGCACGGGATTGGGGCTGGCTATCAGCAAGAAGCTGGCGAATCTGCTGGGCGGTGAAATCGAGGTGGAAAGCGTTTGGGGAAAAGGCAGCACCTTCCGTTTAATTTTGCGCGGCGAAGAATAAATATTTTCCATAATTTTAAAATATGCTAATAGATCAAACGATAATGAAGAAGTTTTCTGATTTGTAAGTTGTATTTCCCCCGCCCCAAGAGGTAATGGCCGGCATGATGAGACGCTCGCTTTTCATAAAGGACGTGACAACCCATCTATCTGAAAAAACATTCTTTCTGACCGGGCCGGCCTTGATATTCGTCCTTTTTATATGTTCGACGCCGCGAATCAATCATGCTGAGGCGTCTTATGCCCTTGCGCAGACAGTCGCTGATAACCTCAAAAACGAAAATGAACGGCAGAAGTTAAAAAAACATGTTCTGGGCATTCCTGCGCACATTCAGCAGATGGAATCCGGCATGACCCGAAAATATGACGGGGCCTGTTTATCAGCGGGAGACCGGCGAATCCGCCGGGCGGTGAAGTTGATGTGGAAAGCGTTTAGGGCAAGGGCGGCATCTTCAGACTGATATTGCCCGCTGAAGGAGAAACGGTATGAAAAGGAATATTCTGGTTATTGAAGATAATGAACAAAACCTTTATCTGGTGAGGTTCATTCTGGAAAAGAACGGCTATCAGGTTCATGCCGCCATGGACGGCGAGGCAGGGATTGACATGGCGAATCAGTTAAAGCCGGACTTGATCCTGCTGGATATTCAGCTTCCGGTCATGGACGGTTACGCCGTTGCCCAGAACCTGCGCGCCAATCCTCAGCTTTCGGGCACGCCCATTGTTGCCGTGACGTCTCATGCCATGGTCGGCGACCGCGAGAAAGCCATGCAGGTAGGGTGCAATGGTTATATAGAGAAACCGATTAATCCGGATACTTTTATGGCGGAAGTCGAACTTCATCTGATAAAGTAATAATCCAACTGGGTGCTTGAAAAATGAAGAACATACTGATTGTCGATGATATTGCTGAAAATCGTTACGTCCTGGAAAAAATGCTGGAAGCGCAGCAATTAAAAGTCACATCCGCCGAAAATGGTAAAGCGGCTCTGGATGCGGCCTATGCTGATCCGCCGGATCTGGTGATTAGTGATATTCTCATGCCCGTCATGGATGGATACGCCTTATGCAAAACCTGGAAAGCGGATGAGCGTTTAAAGCATATTCCCTTTATCTTTTATACGGCAACTTACACGGGTCCCAGGGATGAAGCGTTTGCGATAAAACTTGGCGCGGACCGTTTCATTATTAAACCGCAGGAACCAAAGGTTTTTGTTGAATTGCTGAAAGAGTTTATCACTGAAGAGTTTAACCACCCATCTGAAAACAAGCAGCCCCTGGGTTCGGAGATGGAATATTTCAGACAGTACAATGCAATTCTCTTCAATAAACTGGAGAAGAAAGTTGCCGAACTGGAACAGGTCAATCAGCGCCTGAATCAGGAAATCGATGAGCGCAAGCGGGCTGAAGAGAAATTGCTCAGTCTCACGCAGGCCGTTGAAGAGGGCCCGGCGGCCATTATTTTAACCGATCTCAACGGGGTCATAGAATACGTCAATCCAAAGTTTTTGCAGGTGAGCGGATATTCCGATCAGGAATTGATGGGTAAAAATGTGAGCTTCCTGAAGACGCCCGAAACGCACTTTGATGTTTATAACGATATGTGGGCGGCGATCAAGTCCGATAACGTCTGGCGGGGTGAATTATGCAACAAGAGGAAAGACGGCGAAATGTTCTGGGTGCACCTGACGATGTCGCCGCTTAAAAACGCCGACGGGGTTATCACCAAGTTTATGGCGATCATGGAGGATACAACGGAACGGAGGCAGCTTGAGGCGCAGTTGAGACAATCTCAAAAGCTGGAGGGCATCGGCCAGCTGGCGGGAGGCGTAGCGCATGATTTTAATAACATCCTGACCGCTATTATCGGTTACGCGTATTTGGCCTATCTGAACATGCAAAAGGATGATCCACTCAAAGAACACATCAAGCATATTCTGGATTATTCCGAAAAGGCCGCAACCATTACTAAAAGTCTGCTGGCCTTCAGCCGTCAGCAGACAACGCACCCGGCTCATTTTAACTTAAACGATCTGGTCTCTAATTTTCAGAAATTACTAAGACATTTATTGCGGGAAAATATTGAAATACAGACAAAGTGCGCAGACGGGATTTTATCTGTTCTGGTTGACCAGGTGCAGATCGAACAGGTTATCATGAATCTGGCCACCAACGCGCGGGATGCCATGCCTCAGGGAGGCAGCTTCATCATTACAACCAGTCAGGTTGAACTCCATGACGAATTCATTAAAACCCATGGCTACGGGAAAGCCGGTTCCTATGCGGAAATAACGGTGGCGGATACGGGAATCGGGATGGATCAGGAAACTCAGGAAAAAATATTCGATCCTTTTTTCACAACCAAAGAACAGGGCAAAGGCACCGGTCTGGGTATGGCTATTGTTTACGGTATCGTCAAGAAGCATAACGGTTTTATTACCGTGGACAGTGAGTTGGGGAAAGGCACCCGATACAAAATCCTTTTGCCGATCGTTCGCGCTGCTGAACCGACTGAAAAGAAAAAGACTGAAGGAATGGCGGTTCCCAGGGGAACGGAAACCATTCTGATTGCCGAAGATGATGCGGGTATCCGGGATCTGGTTACAACCATATTAACGGATCACGGCTATGAGGTCATCGGTTCCGCGGATGGCGAAGAAGCCATAGACCGCTTCAGTGAAAATAAAGAAAAGGTGGCGCTGGTCATGCTGGACGGCATCATGCCTAAGAAAAACGGCAAAGAGGCTTATATCGAAATTAAAGCTCTCAATCCGGAGGTGAAGGTGATCTTCATGAGCGGATATTCGGAAAACATGATCGACCTTGAAGCAACAAAATTCAAGGATGTTCATTTTCTGCAAAAACCTGTTCTGCCTTCAAATATTCTGAAAAAAGTTCGTGAAGTGCTGGATAATTAAAATAGGTGTCAGCGCTGAATGTTCTTAACCTGCGGGCGATAGAGGAAAAGATTTTTGCGCAGAAAGCTTTCCTGACTGCCCATGTCCTCGGAAGAATTGCATACATAGGTGACGACAAGGTTCCTGCTGTTTGTGAACTGGCGATGTTCCTTGCCGGCGTAGCAAAAAGTCTGAGGATGATACAGGGGGCTTGCGGGGTCCACTTCAGCGATGGTTTTGATCAGAGCCGCAGGACGGTTCCAGGGGCCTTCGGGACTTGGGGCGGTTTGATATAAGAGCTGATGTCCCTTGTTTTCCGGTGACAGATAAACAGCCAGCCATTGTCCGTCTTCGGCGTGATAACGGACGCTCAGTTCGGAAACACCGGGGAAAATAATTTTTACTTCTGTTGATTTCAATTCCTTCTGCCATCCCCGCCCAGTCCAATATTCCAGATAGTTTTCCGGTTTGTCTAAATGATCAATGGCAATCCGCGCCAGAATGTTGCCGGAGATGAGGGTGTTGCCTTCTTTATGCCTGTAGAGGGGATAGACATAGAGGTAATTTTCATGAAAGACGGATGTTGTCGCCAGCGCTTCAACGCCCGCGGCGATTGCGCGAGTCCAATCCAGATAATCCACCGGCCACAGATGGGGATCAACTGCCTGGAAATCTTTTATCCGGGCGATCCTGAGCCCGGCAATTTTGAAATTGAAGGGCGGCTGGGCGTCCGGCAGTCCCTGAATAACAAGCAGGGGAATATACAGGACGCCTTGCGCGATAAACGGGTCCTGCGGCCAGAGCCATTCGTTTTCGCCGAAGGATGAAACAAATTTGCCGTTTTTCTTTTTCAGATGATACCGAATCTTAAAGGCGGCATTTTCGGAACAAGTGGAAACAGCCAGCGTTGTTCCCAGCACGACATCCATGCCGATGCGGTCTTTCCGGGTTTTGTCTTCTGACACAAACGTATCGCCGAACAGCCAGAGGGTGCGCTGATTGTCCAGCGCGATGGAATAGGCGCTGTCCGCCCCATACCAGCCGTCCTGATAGGGGAAATCAGGAAGGCATGGCCCGGGATGTTTGAGCGGCGCGAGCGCTGAGCAGGAGACTAAAACAAAGCTCAGGCACAGCAGAATGCATGTTGATCGAATTATTTTCATGATCACCACATTTCTGATTGTGAAGGGCTGCAAGCAGACAGGTTACTTTAATTTAAAAGCCGCCCGGCTGTTCTTTACCTTTTCTTTTTTCTCCGGGGCAAGAGACGGGGCTTTCACTAAAAATATCCGTGCCGGTTCGACCTTGCCGGTTTTCAGCAACTGCTCGCGGACGGACTGGGCGCGTCCGGTCGAAAGCGCAGCCAGATCGCCGTCCGTAATGGTTATGTTATCCTGAATCAGCTTTTCCATTTCCGGCGGCGGCAGGGTTTTGGCGATGCCCAGCGCCGTGCGCGGTTTCTTAATATCAGCCGCTTGATAGGCCAGGGTCAGATATTTTACATATTCGGTTTCTTCAATCGAAATATTCTTAAGCGGCACAGGGGCCTGCCCCTTGTTGATCATTTCCTTGAGCTTTTGCGTTTTCATCATACGGTTGAACTCCGCTTTTTTCAGAGCTTCCTTATCCTGCACGGGATCAACATAAGCTTCAATCTCCAGCTTTATATTGGGCCGGTCATAAAGCGCCTTGGTCAGGGCATCGATTTTTTTAAGCCCCGCATCCGTAAGCACGGCGCTGCCGTAGTCAAATTCGACAAAGCTCATTTCTTCTCCGCCGCCGATCAGAGACGACAAAAGCGAGAAGGGGGCCGTGACGGCCTTGGTAATCAGGTTTACCAGAACCTGCCAGATAATCGGCCAGATTTTAAATTTCGGGTCGTCGAGGCTTCCGGACAACGGGATGTCCAGATTGATCTGACCCCTGCGGTCGGTTAACAGGGAGACCGCCAGGGTCACCGGCGCTTTGACGGCGTCGGGGCTTTCCACTTTATCGCCGAAAGTCAGCTGGTCGAAGAAAACTTTGTTTTCAGCGGTTAGTTTTCGCTGGTCGATCAGGTAGGATACATCAAAATTGAGCTTGCCTTTGAGGATGGGATAGCCCAAAAACTTGATGGTATAAGGCGTGGCCTGATTCATCTCAAGGTCTTTAAAACTGATTTTAATATCGGCGAACAGGTCTTTTTTCAGCGGGTTGATGGCGCCTGCGATTTCGAGGGGCGATCCATAGCCGATATTTCCCTTCAAATCCACTCTGGCGCGGGAAATTTCCTGAGAGGACAGCCCTGTGATATTGCCTTTGAGATTGAGCATGGTTACCGCATAGTTCGGTTTGATGTTGCGGTCGGCAAAATTAACGGTGCCATCCTGAAAACTGATTTTACCGATTTTAATATCCGGCGGCTTCTCGCCCGTTTTCGCGCTCTGAACCGGTTGGGCAGGCGGTTTCTCCTGAGGCATTTTTGACGTGTCTGCTTCTGTTTTCGGCGCCCCGGTGATATCCTGGATATTGGTGCTGCCTCCCTGGTTGATGACGATTTTGGCGAAGAAATTTTTAAGTGTGATTTCCCTGATGTTCACAAAGAGTGGATTGTAGCCCGCCGCGAGCGATTGAAAATTCAGTTGCTGCCATTTCAGAAAATCATGCGATTGAGCCTTGTCAATGGTTGCCAGATTGTCCACGGAAAGATTACCCTGGTATTTGACGCTTGGTTTGCTTTTTGCGTCCGCAGTCAGAGAGAAAATTCCCGCCGTGGAGAGGGAACCGCGCGTGACATCAATTTGAATGGACTCGGTAAAATAAGGCTGGAACGGACGGATGTTCAGGTTCTTCACCGCCAGGGCCAGATGGGCGGAAAGCGGATCGATGCCGACCGGTCCTTTCGCGGTGATGACGCTTGTTTTATCAATCATCAGAGCCAGATCAACATCGGCGATGTCTCCCTTCTTCAGAGAAATTTTGGATACGGAGAGGCGCAGGGGATTGATCTGAATTTTCAGAGGCTTTGCCGGTTTTGCGTCGATAAAGGTGATATCGGCTTTATCGATCAGAAAAGAGTCGATAAGCAAGCTCAGCTCCTTCTTCTTTGCGGCTCGATCATCGGGCTTGACTTGATCGGTACTCGACTTGGCTGTCTCCTCTTTTTTGTTCGACCCGACAAGATTTTGCAGGTTGATATTACCCTCTTTGTCCCGCCGGATGACCAGCTGAGGGGTGTCGAGCGTAATTTGCGCCAGATGAACTCTGGGAACAAATGGTTCGACTGCGGAAAACATCACGGTTAGAGCGGGAAGCCGCAGGATTTTATTCCCCTGCAAGTCGTCCAGCGTCACTTTTCTCAAGACGGCAAGACCTGTCAGCTTCAACTCCGGCGATTTATCCTTGTGCATGATGTAGCGCAGTTGAAGCTTCGTGTCCAGATGCGCCTCAGTGAGCTTGAAGTTCATTTTTACCGGCACATACTGTAAATAAAAGGGGACATCAATATCCTTCAGGTCAATATCAATGAGGCTTTCCCGCGAGGTCAGAAAGGGCTGGGTTTTCCCGGCGATGGCAACGGTATGGCCATTCACGACGGCTGAAAATTTGGGTTCAACAAAATTTTTCATGTAGTAATCGATATTGGAAACAAAAGGAACCGATACATTGAGTTCCCGGATGGTGTGATCGGTTTTATTGGGCATGTCGTGAAAATCAATGTTTCCACCGGCGATCTGAATATTATTGACTGAAAAAAGAAAAGGTTGGGAAGGTTCTTCTTTTTTGGTTTCTTCCTTCGGAATCAGGTCGGAGAAATTATAGGTCCCGTCCGTCTTTCGTGTGACGCCGATGAAAGGTTTATCAAGACGTGCTTCTTCCAGGATTAAGGCCCGCCTGAAGATTGATGTCAGGACATCGACATTCACATGCAATTCATTAAAGGCGACAAACGGCGTTTTATTCCCGGGATCGGCCAGCTTAAATCCCCTGATCGTTGCGGAAAGGTCAAACGGGTTGATCTTAATCTGATCAATTGTTGTTTCCCGGTGCAAAGTTTCGGAAATTTTCTTAGTCAGAACAGGTTTGAGTACGGCAGGGAGAACAAAGAATCCGGCAATGCCGGTAAAGACCGCCAAAGCGATCATGACGATAAGTATTTTTTTGAATAAATTCATGTCGGTCAACTCCTTTTAAAAGCTTTTCGTGGCGGTCCACTGTTGGATATGACGTTTATTCCGGACATTTTCCATTATTCAGGCTGTTTTATTGGGAACCGGTCTCCTTTTTCAAATTGCCTTGGGCGACAAATTCTCTGATGAGGCTGTTTAGTTGTTCAATGGATCCCGTAAGACTTTTTTGCGGCATTTTCTCCGGTTCAGGTTTTTGCGGCCATTTCATCTTTTTCCACTGAAAAAGCTCTATTTCAATGAAATGAAAAATTCATTTCATGCCAGATGGCGCATCGAAAATGTTGCCCGGCCGTTAAAAATCTCACTAATAGCCGTTATCCGCTGTTCAAGTCAGTTTGTTGAAGAAGTTTTTAATGAAATAAAATTTCCATTTCACCATGAAACGCTATTTTATTTCATCAGGTCTTCGCGTATTGACAGACATTTGTTTGTCGAATACAAAAAATACGCATGAAATATTTGTTAACCGAAAGGCAAATTGACGCCTTCTCCAATGAAATTGATGATCAATTATCCGTCAGCCGCCTTTGCCCAAAAGCGGGGAATCTTATGAATTTAATAGTTCATTTTACGCCGGGAATCAATCAAAAAAGTACACGGATGCAGGCAGGATGTCGCCGGGGCGCTGGAGGCACGAGGCTGCTGCTGGTCTGAGGATTATGCAGTTGCCGGATCATAACTAAATTTTGAGAGGTTAAGGATCATGATGATTGAGGGAATTGGAGAACAGAAGGTGAAAGCGCAGAGAAGATCATTTGCCGGTGATGTGATGGTTAAGGAAAGCGACGTTTGCCCCGCCTGTCAGAAAGAGGCCATGGAACATCATCCGGCGGAAACTGATTACCCGCCCGGAAACAGCCGGAAAAAAGATGACGATATTCAATACCTGCTTGATCATTCACCGGAAGCCTTCTGGCGGACGGACAAAGATTTGAAAATCATTTTTACTAACGCCGCCTGCAGAAAAATATCCGGCGGATTTGAAAATGAAGATTTTATCGGCAAATCTCTCCTGGAGTTTCTTACCCCGGAAGGCATTGAGCAGATGTGGCGGGTCAATGATTTACGCCTGAAAAATGAAGCCCGGGGAATTAAGACGGATATTGTTTTTTATGAGCTGCAAATGAGGCGCAAAAATGGAACGTATTTCTGGGCCGGCATCAGTTCCACCCCTTGCCGCAATCAGGAGGGTGACGTAATTGGTTACCGCGGTATAATCCGGGACATCGGCGCTTATAAAGAATGTGAGGTGGAGCGCAGGAAGCTTGAAGATTTATTGATCGAGGCGGAAAAGATGGCCGTTGTGGGAAAGATGGCAGGCGATGTCGCCCACGAACTGAATAATGCCATGGCCGGTATTCTCGGTTATTCCGAACTTTTGCTGGCGGAACACAACCTCGACGGTGTTCTTCACAAACATGTCGGGAATATCATGGATTCGGGAGTGAGGGCCGCAGCACTTGTCCAGGATCTTCTGATTATGTCCGGGAGAGACGGCGCCAGCCGCAAACCCGTCAATTTGAATAAGCTGGTGCCCGCCTGTCTCAAAAAAAACGAATTTCAAAAATGGTCGGAACGGTATCCGGATATGGCGCTCCATGTGGATTTGGAGCCTTCCTTGCACTATATAAACGGGTCTTTGCCGCAGCTGGACAGATCGATAATGAACCTGCTTGCCATGGCTTGTGAGCAGGCCGGTCCGATAGGCGCAGTTTCGATTGCCACCAGAACGGTTTATCTTGGCCGTCCGATCAATGGCTGCGATAACCTGCGTGAAGGCGAATATGTCGTTTTATCCATCACCCATAACGGCGAGGGCATTTCCGACGAAGACGTCAGTCAGATTTTTGAACCTTTCTACATCAGTCGAGTGATGAAAAAAGGTGTTACAGGTCTGGAGTTGTCCGTTGCCCGGGAAGTGATCAAGGACCACAACGGATTTATCGATATGACGAGCAGAATCGGCTGCGGCGCAACATTCACCATTTATCTGCCCGTTTCGCGCCGGGACGTGCAGGGGAATCATTGAGATGGACCGGCCTTTGATCAATTGACGTGATTGACGGGGCACGGCGTAAATTGATGGCCATGATGATTGCGCGGCTCTGCGACATAAGAAAAGCGGGGGTGCGGGAAGTATTCAGATAGTTCTTCCTTCCTTCTATCTTGCGGGAACACCCCGCTTTATACTTCCTCGCCCCTGTTTTGATTTTGCTGATGAGACTCCAACAGAACAGGCGCAGCGCCATTGTACTGGTAAATCGAAATAATCCGCAGCCGAAGGTTATCGGGGGTATCCGGCAAAGCGGGATTCATTCCTTTGATGCTTTCGAGAAAAAAACACGCGCGTCCACAATGCTTATCCCTTGCCCTTCCGGATGAACAATAACCGGATTGAGATCAATTTCAGCAATATCCGGGCAGGCGTCAAGCAGCGCGGATACCCGGCAAACCACGTCTATCAGAGCCTGACGGTCCGCGGGGGCTTTGCCTCTGGCGCCTGTAAGCAGGGGGTAAGCTTTCAGCTCCCGGAGCATCGCCGCCGCTTCATTTTGGGTTACCGGCGCCAGACGGATAGACGTATCTTTAAAAATTTCAATAAAGATTCCCCCCAGACCGACCATGATAATGGGCCCGAAAGCAGGATCGCGCCGTCCCCCGACAAAACATTCAATGCCGGCGGGCGCCATTTCCTGAATCAGATACCCGTCGATGACCGGCGGCTGCTTCAGCTTCTGCATTTTGTCTTTCATCCCGGCAAGGGTTTCCGACAGTTGTTTTTTATTGCGGATGTTTATCGCAACACCGCCCACGTCGGATTTATGCGAGGCGTCGCGCGAGATGAGTTTGACGGCCAGAGGATAATGGAGGGGGATCTTCCCGGGGGCGATTTCATCTTTCAGGAGCATGTCGCGGACGGGCTGCAACCCTGCCGCAGCCGCAATCTTCAGGGCTTCATCCGTCAGGGCGATGCGCTGCTGGCCCAGGCAGCGCTCACGGATACTCTTCACGGTTTCCAGATCCAGCGCGTAATCGGCAAGATTGCCGCGGTTGTCGCGGGCGGTTTTTTGTTCATAATACGTCCGGGACACAAAGAGCGCCGTGGCCCCTTCCAGCGGGGACGTGAAAACGGGGAAGGGCTGACTCTGTTGCACTTTAAGAATTTCTTCACGGTCGGAAATCATGGTCAGGCAAACCGGTTTTTGGTATTTGTTGACCAGTTTTTCCACGCCGGCCAGAAATGTCCGCGACATTGCGCCCTCAAAATCAGAAGAATACAGATGGTTGAACAGGACGCCGTCGTAAGTTTCAAGCTGGAGGGCTTCTTCCAGAATATCAATGAAGATGGTGTAGTCGAAGATTTCGCCCAGGTCCAGCGGGTTCTGATGCGCGATGACGCGCGTGTTATAAATTGTTTTGAGCTTTTCAATAAAAGCGGGCGGAAAGGGGACCATCTCAAAACCGTATTTCGCGCAGGCGTCGGCGGACAGCACCGCGTGGCCGCCGGAGCGGGACAATACCGCCACGCGGCTGCCTTTCATCAGCGGCATACGGACGACCCTGATCGCGTTGATGAGTTCCAGTTCATCATCCACGCGGATCGCCGCGGCTTGCGCAAGCGCGCCGTCCACCACGGAGTCGTCGGTGGAAAGCGCCGTGGTGTGCGACTGCGCGATCTTGGCGCTCACCTCGGAGCGGTTTGATTTTTGAATGATGATCGGTTTATCGCAGGCGCGGGCCAGATCAAAAAACGCCCGTCCTCTTTTGAAACCTTCCAGATACAAAGCGATGACGTCCATCTTGGGATCTTTGATAAAATAATCCAGAAAGTCGACTTCATCGATCTGAAGTTTGTTGCCGGTGGCCGCAAACTTGCCGGGCTTGATGCCGTAGCCTCCCACCCCGCGCATATAGGAACCGCCTACGCCGCCGCTTTGCGCAATGAGGGCCAGCCTGCCGCCCACGGGAAGATCCTTGAAGAAGGCAAACGGCATCATCATTTTCCAGTCAAAATTAACGGTTCCCACACAGTTCGGCCCGATGACCTTCATATTGTATTGATCGGCAACCGCCAGGACATCATCTTCCAGGGTATGGTCGCCGTGTGAATATTCGCTGAATCCGCCGGATTCGATGACGATATGCGTGATGCCTTTTTCACCGCATTCCCTCATCAGACCGGGCACCACTTTAGCGGGGGTAAGAAAGATGGCCACGTCCGGCGTTTCGGGCAGATCGGCAACCTTGGTGTAAATATGGACGCCGCCCACGTCGCCTTCCTGAGAACCGACGCCGTAAAGATTTCCCTCATAGCCGACTTGTTTGTTGTTGAGTAAAACGATTTGTCCCAGATTCATCTTGGTGGCGGATGCGCCGAAGACAACGATACTGCGGGGGGTGAAGAATTTTTCCATGATCAGGTTACTCCTTTCGCCCGGCAACACTGATTTGATATTGCGTTTGATGAGCCTGCATGAGCGTAAGTTTAACCGCCTTTTCTCTTACCGTCAGTGCGCAACGCCAGAAAGAACCGCAGGAAAACGAACTTTAATTCCGGTTACCGGACGCCGGTTTTTATAAGACAACCGGGCAGGTGTGTCAAGGTGTAATCAGGGGATGAAATATTCATAAAGATTTTAAGCATTTTAGTGGTGATGCGACGGTAAAGTCATGGCTCTCTTTTGTTTAAAAATGGCCGGAACGGTTATTATAATAATTTTGCAGACCTGATGCCGGAGACAGGATTTTAACGGTCGGGTTCAGTCTGCATTCTGTTTGCTCGAAAAGAGGGTAGTGAGCAGTATAAAGAAGATATATTTTACCATGAGCATGATTGAATTTCCTGCAAAGACTTCAGCTGCAACTATTCACATCGCTCTATCCTCAGGACATTAATCATTACCAAACGAAATGTGTAATATTGATTTTGCCGGCTGTGAGGTTTTCTGGATTGTATGGTATGCAGAATAAGGATGAGTAGGGTATGGGTAAGAGTCCAAAATGCACCGGAGGCTTAACTGATTTGAAAATAAGCTGAACTCTATACTAACATGTGATACAGATATCGGCGACAAGTGACAATTGAGAATTGTGGTGAAAGGAAATTCAATTATGAACGACTCACAATCTGAAATCAGAGAGAAGATTATTGCTTCCGCTCTTAAAGCTATTGCCGAGTATGGTGTGTCCAACACCACGCTACAGATTATCGCCGATGGCGCCGGCATCAGCAAAGGTTCTCTATATTACTATTTTAAAACCAAGGATTCTATTCTTTACAGTGTTGTTGATGAAGATTTTCGCATATCCAGAAGGATTATGCAAAAGTACAGGGCGGGAGAACTAAGCAAACAACAGTTGCGGGAAGCGATCATTGCAGGATTCAAGGAGCGTCTGGAGAAAAAGAATAAAAATCGCCTTCATTTATATCTAGCCTATGAGGCAATGCTGGGCAACCAGGAGTTGATGGCCAGCTATAAAGCAAAGTATGACGACTGGGTCAATGACATCTCCGAAGGGTTTTCTATTGCCTTTGATGTCGAGAATTCCGCATGGACCAGGCTCCTCGCCTTCTTTTTCATATCTACAATGGATGGATGGTGCATACAGGACCTCTTGGAAGTCAATGCGGTACCAAAGAAAGATGCCGTAAAAATCATGGAAGCCATTTTTAGCAACAGTGAAAAGAGAGAGACCATGAAATTACTGTTGAATGGCAAATAATGACCGTCTAGCTGTCTCGCGTCTCATCTCCTAGGAAATTTAATATAAAAATCAATATATTATGGCACATGTAAAACAATTCCCTTGACAAGCAAAATGAAAAAGTGTTTGAAAGCGGTATAAGTCGGCCAGCTGGCCGACTTATATTTTGCCTCATAATTAAGCCGGCTGGCCGACCGACTTAAAATACAAGATAGGAGAAGTAGTATGAGCATCACGAACTGGAAAGAAAATTACTCAAAAAAATGCGTCACAGCACAGCAAGCAGCAGCGGTTATCCAATCAGGGGATAAGATTATTCTGCTCCCCGTCAACAGCATGCCCATTGACATCCTGAACGCACTTGCCGCGCGCAAGGAAGAGCTTCACAAGGTGAAGATCGCAAGTAACCTTATGACCTATCCCTTTGCCTTTGTGCAGGGTGATTACGCCGGTCACATTACTTACTACAGTGGATACTTTGGGCCTTTGGAGAGAATGTTCCACGCCCAGGGGAATATCGTTCCCTTCCCAATGCACCTCTCGAAGAGTTCCATCGCTCTGGATCGCGCCGGCTATTCCGATGTCGCCTTGCTCGAAGTCACGCCACCGGACAGCCGGGGGTACATGAACCTGGGACCATGTGGTGCCGTATACGGACGATATGCAATCGACAAGTGCAAGAAGGTTATCGTTCAGGTCAACACCAAGACGCCGTGGATCCACGGCATCGATAACTTGGTCCATGTGGATGAGGTGGATTACATCGTAGAAGCCGATCACGATCTTGTCCCCGTGCCTGAGATCACGATTACGGACGTGGAAAAAAAGATTGGTGAGAACATTGCCGAGCATATCCCGGATGGTGCTACCATTCAGTTGGGTATCGGCGGCATTCCAAATGCCGTGGCTTATTTCCTTCACAACAAGAAGGACCTGGGCGTTCATGCGGAGATCCTCAGCGACTCCGTGGCAGAGCTTGCCGAACTGGGCGTGATCACCGGAAGGAAAAAGACCCTGTATCCGGGCAAAATTGTCGTGGGTGGTCTCATCATCGGCACGAAGCGGCTCCTTGATTTTGTAGACAACAACCCAACCATCATGACCATGCCTATTGCCATAGCGAATCATCTTGATGTCATTAAACAGAACGACAACCTGTGCTCTATCAATGCAGGGCTCACCGTGGACCTCACCGGTCAGGTGGCCTCGGAGACAATAGGCCACACCCCCTATAGTGCCACCGGTGGCCAGCTCGACTTCGTGAGAGGTGCTGCCGCGTCGAAGGGTGGAAAATCATTCATTGCCTTGAAATCCACATCAGTGAAAAAAGATGGTACACTCACCTCCAGAATCGTACTCAATATGACGCCGGGCACAGTGGTTACGACGCCCCGATCCGACGTGATGTATATCGTCACGGAGTACGGCGTGGCCGACCTCTACATGCGATCGGTTCCCGAACGGGTCAAAGCGATGATTTCCATTGCCCACCCCGACTTCCGTGAAGAGCTCGAAAGGCAGGCCTACGAGGCAAAACTGTTGATCCCTGCCTGCAACCCAGAGAACCTCTAATTTAAAACAGGATGACGTTCATCATAACGTCTCCTGAAAGACACCCAAGAACGAAAGGAGTGTAAACTTGAATCATCTATTGCAACCCAAAAAGTATAAGAGTTTGATGTCCGACGAAGGGTCGAAGGCCATCATGGAAAAAACGGTCGATTTTTTTGAAAACCGGATGGGGAAGACCAAGTTAACAGAAGACTACTGGAGCCGCATCTGGTACAGGGAGTTCATCGATTTCATAAAAAAAGAAAAAATCTTCTACAAGCTGCTCACCCCGAAACAATACGCCGATGATTCCGACTGCCGTTGGGACACGGCCCGCAACAGCGAATTTAGTGAACTGCTTGCATTCTATGGCTTTGGTTACTGGTACTGCTTCCAGGTGACGATCCTGGGGCTGGGCCCTATCTGGATGAGTGGCAATGAAAAAGCCAAAAAGAAGGCCGCCGCCTTCCTCAAGGAAGGGGCTATCTTTGCATTCGGACTCTCCGAGCGGACCCACGGCGCCGACATCTACTCCACGGAGACAAGCCTCTTACCTGATAACAAGGGCAACTGGCTGGCCCGGGGCGAGAAATACTACATCGGCAACGGCAATGAGGCGGAAATGGTCTCCACTCTGGGCAAGGTACGGGACGGCTCCGACGACTATTGCTTCTTTGTCACCAACTTCCACAACAAGGCCTTTGAACTAAAGCGCAACGTCATCTCCCATCAACAATACGTCGCCCAGTTCGCCCTGAACGACTACCCTGTTCTGGAAGAGGACATCCTCAGCAGGGGTCCGTCGGCCTGGGATTCGGCCTTGAATACGGTCAACGTCGGCAAATTTAACATCGGCCCTGCCTCCATCGGCGCCTGCGAGCATGCCTTCTACGAGGCCCTCAACCATGCCGCTAATCGCATTCTTTATGGCCTGCGCGTCACGGACATGCCCCACGTGAAGGGAAACTTCATGGAGGCGTGGTTGCGCCTCATCGGCATGAAGCTTTATCAGCGCCGTGCCACCGACTACTTTCGGGCAGCCACGGCCGATGACCGCCGCTATCTCCTCTTCAACCCCACAAGCAAGATGAAGGTCACCACCCAGTCCGAAGAGGTTATTGCCATGCTGTGGGATGTTATCGCTGCCAAGGGCTTTGAGCGCGACACCTATTTCTCCACGGCCGCCTGCGACATCACGGGACCGTCCAAGCTCGAAGGGACAGTCCATGTCAATGTCCAGTTGATCCGCAAGTTCATCAAGAGCTACTTCTTCAATCCCAAAGACTACACCCCCGTCGGACCGGTTTTCGAACAGACCGACGACCTGTTCCTCTTCAATCAGGGTACAGCTAGTGGCTTGGGCAAGGTCCAGTTCCAGGACTACCGGCCTGTCTTCAATGAATTCAAGGATCTTCCGAATGTTGCTGTGTTCATAAAGCAAATCGGCCTCTTCCGGGAGATGCTGGAAAAATCCTTCCCGGACAAGGTCCAGGAAATGGATCCATCCTTCTCCCTGACCGTGGGTGAGATGTTCTCTATCGTTGTCTATGGCCAGCTCATTTTAGAGCAGGCGAAAATCGACAATTTGGATAAGGATGTCATCAACCAGATCTTCGACTTCATGGTGAGGGACTTCTCCGCCTTTGGCCTCCAGATCTACGGGAAGTTCACGACGAATGAAACTCAACGTGGATATTGCAAAGAGATCATGCTGATCATGTCCGTCCCCGATCCCGCACAATATGAAAAGATCTGGCAGACTTACGTCTTTGCTCTGAACGGCGAATATGAGATGACGGATCGGAAAGTATAGTGCCTGGTAGTAAATAAGATTCA
Source organism: Deltaproteobacteria bacterium HGW-Deltaproteobacteria-6 (assembly GCA_002840435.1). Taxonomy (NCBI): domain Bacteria; class Deltaproteobacteria; species Deltaproteobacteria bacterium HGW-Deltaproteobacteria-6. The sequence continues at coordinate 152,589 of PHAT01000004.1, read as the reverse complement.
GAACTTTCTCATTGAAAGGCAGGGTCAGTTGGCTCTGCCTTTTTTATTAGCGTTTCAATGATAACCATTCTGATCATGCATTCATTTCCATAATTCAGTTTTAACGACTACCGAAAGCAAGAAATAAAGAATATTAAAAGGCTTAAGCACAGCTATACTTGTGGTTCCCCAACGGGAGATGGGGCAAGAAGAGACTTGCCCCATCCATGATCCGATGCAGCCCGCCTGATTGTTTTCTTTGCCGGTGCAGGCGGGAGAATAATTAAAACTATTTCTTCTTCAGGTTGCGGAAATTGGGTTTTCGCTTTTCCATGAAGGCCATCATCGCCTCGATGCTGGCCGGGCCGCCGGCCAGTCTGTCCATGGCCCCCTTTTCAACGTTCAGCGCAGCTTCAATACCCGCCTTATGCGCCACCTTGAGGCATTTTTTTGTTTCCATAAGCGATACTAAAGGCAGTTGCGCAATCTCCGAGGCTTTCGCCATCGCGTTTTGCAAAAGCTCATCATCCTTGAACTTGCGGGAGGCGATTCCGGTTTCCAGAGCCTTGTCGGCGTCAATCCATTCCGTGGTGAACAGGAGCTCGGCTGCGCGCTTTGGCCCTATGAGCATCTGCAGCATATAACTGCTGGCGAATTCCGGCGCCATGCCCAGGCTGTTGAAGGGAAGTCGCATGCGCAGACTCTCGCCGACGTAAAGCACGTCGGTATGGAACAGAATGGTTGCGCCTCCTCCGACGGCAACCCCTTTGGCTGCGCCGATCAGCGGTTTATCAAAGTCGACGACGGCACGCTCTGTAATTCTATAACTGTGCGCCGCGCCGGAAACGCCGTAATCCTTCAAATCCTGGCCTGCCGAGAAATCATTGCCCGCACCCGTGACGACAACCACCGTAACATCATCATTTGTGCGGGCGGCATCCAGTTCTGCGGCAAAAGCCGTCCACAATTCCATATTGAACGAGTTCTTGGAGCTGGGGCGGTTTAATGTCAATAACAGGACACCGTCTTTTAATTCCTTTAAAACCGTATCACTCATCTTGCACACCTCTTTTGTTTTATTTTTTTCAGAAGCTTTTACTTCTTCATCCGGCATGATTTGACTATTCCGGGAAATCCCTGTCTGGACGCGGCCAGGATTATAGGAAGATCGATTTCCTGTGTCAATGTATTTGTGGGATCCTTGCCGTTTCTCTGATGGAAATACGTCATTGACACTATTGACGGCGTGTTTTATGTTTTACTGGAAGATATGCCCGCATCACAAAGGAAAGGCCGAAGCCCATGATTACACTTACACCGGAAGCCGTTGGCGCGATGCAAACGTTTCTTGCCGGAAAGGAAAGTCCAAAATCCATCCGCATTCATCTCAGGTCCACAGGATGCTGCGACGCGTCTCTCGGTTTGACGGTGGATAACGCTCGGGCGGATGACCTGACTTTTAAGGTTCAGGGCATTGTCTTTGTCGTCAGTCCGGAACTGGATCAGCTGACGGGGAATATTGCGATCGATTATGTGGAAGAAAAGCAGCGGACGGGTTTTGTCCTGACGTCGGCAAGGCCGGTCAGTGAATGGGATGGCTTTGGGGTTTGCACCCTGAAAGACTAACGATACCAATCCGCATGTAAGTTACCACCTGGCCGGTGGCAATTGCCGGCAAGGAAGAATTTATTTGTTATGCGCTCCCCTGCGGGATGCGCTTCCGGTCTTTGGCTGACTTTGTTGGCTGCGTTGCATGCCCCCAGACGTGGGGGGCGGCTGCCTCGACGTATAACTTAAAGGTCACCGTCAATAATACGCATCCGGAGTCTCCTCCTTACCGAAGCTGATCCTTTGAATGCAACCTGGTATCACCTTAATTTTTGTTCAACAAAATGATCGATTAACATCCGGGCAACGCTGAATTTTTTCGGTATGGGCGGGAATTCCTCCGGGCTGTACCAGTCTGCCTTCGATATTTCATGGTGATCAATGGATAATTCGCCGCCCGCGTATTCAGCGGTAAAAGCGATCATCAGAGAATCGGGGAAAGGCCAGGGCTGGCTTTTAAAATACTTGATGTTTTTTATTTCAATGCCGACTTCCTCTCTGATCTCGCGTTTGATGCATTCTTCCAGCGACTCGCCGGGTTCGACAAAACCGGCCAGCACGCTGTACATTTCAATCTGGAACCGTGTGCCCCTGGCCAGCAGCAGCTTCCCGTCTTTTTCGATGGAGACGATAACCGCCGGTGAAATCCTGGGATAACTGGTAAATCCGCAGGAAGGACAGAGAAAACATCTTTCATCCGCTTTCAGGACGGTTTGGTTTCCACAGCGGCCGCAAAACCGGTTGTTATCCGCCCATAAGAGCAGGTGCCTTGCCCTGCCGTAAATATGAAACATTGCATCATCAAATTTATCGTAGCCCCAGCGAACTGAAACCCATTCGGTGTCGGGTATTTCAATGCCGTTTTCCTTCTGATCAAAAATTGCATAACAATGGATGTCATTCAGAAGGCCTGTGTGCAGTGCTTTATTAATATCCAGTTGCGGTATATCCTGAGCCCTGATTAGCAAAGGCTTTGTGGTATTTCCATCAGTCCTGGTCAGCACTTTTTCATTTCTGAAGATAAACCAGTAGGCATTCTCCCCCGGGGGAATATTTTTCTGGAAATGATAATTGAAATTGAAGTTCATGGATCAGTCCTGAATGATTTTCCTCTTCTTAGGAAAATCTGCCGGAAAAAGCAAAGAGTTTAACAAAACGTGGCTGCAAATTAACGGGACGGCCCGGAGTCCTGACATTGTCCGGGAAGCGACCGGATTTCCCGCCATTATGATACATCTTCATAATACGCATCGGTTATTCCGTCCAGCAGTTGAACGGTCCGGATTTTCACGATGATGATTTCCGTATCGGGATCATTAAAAATTTTTTTCAGTCCGGCGTGTTTCTCGAATAATCTCCTCCGTGCCGCCGCGATTTTCTTTTCATCAAGGTTTCTTTGAAGCGTGCCCGATATCGTCAGGGCTTTCGTTTGCGCCACAGGGTCCACCCCGGCGTCCTGCCTTGAATCCACCAGAAGGCTGACGGAAGGATTCGCGGTTAAATTCCGGTATTTTTTTGTTTCCTTATGAGTTGCCATGTAAATTTCCCGGCAGTCATCATCCGTCGCATACGACATTAATGAACAATGCGGATCACCTTCCGATACGGTGGCCAGAACACAGATGTTATTTGCCTGAATCAGTGCTTGAATATCTTTGCGCATGGCATGTCTCCTTCATGACAAGATAAATTTGATTGGATTTTAGCACAAGATCAATCAAAATATTAAGAAAGTTTCCTGCTCCTGCCGATTATCTTTTAGAAACAGGCCTTACAATTTGTTCGTGTTTTTCCTTTTTCTCATTGTAAAAGTTAATGATAACTTCAGCATTATCGTTAAGGTTGGCGAGTGATAAATTTAATATGCCGTTTTTCGATACAAACCATTGTGTCTCTCCTTGTTTCCCGATAATTTTATCGGGGGTTGAGACGATCTTTTCGATTTGCGCACCCATGATTTCCAGAAATATTTTTTCGGCGGGGTTTTCATTATCTTTATTGATAATCAGTTGAAGCGTTCCTTTTCCCGAATTATCGGCGGTTATTATGGAGGCAGGAACAGTGACTTTGTATCCGAGTCTTTTTGGGGGCGCAGGTTTAATAAGGTATATGACATCCAGAGGCTTTGACGGCGTTTGCAATTTAAGAATGTAATTGCCGGCGTCACCAAGTCCCCATATCTTTAAAGAGGGAAAAGCCAGCTTTGCAACCGTTCCATGAGACAATATTTCAATATTCTGGGGTGCTAAAAGATAAGGACTGGTGTTATTTTTTTGTATATGGAGTGTCGGATCCAATTCACTAACGTTGAGATTCTTGCCACGAAGGAGAATGGTGGACGTATTGACTCCATCATCCTGCAAGACAGCAACTTGATCATACAGCTCCTGCGCCTTCTTTTCCGGCAAACTGAAACGGGTAACATCCCACTGGGTTCCGGCATAAACTTTAGATACGAAATCCGTCCAGAGTTGATCCGGATAGGGTGTTAAGCACCTGGCAAGTTTATTAAATTCCCTCCAGTCGTTTGCTTCAATGTCATCACTCATTTCTTGAAGCAATTTATATAAATTTTTATTCCAGCCATGATCCTGTAAACACTTTTGCAGGTCTTCTTTATTGCTGCAATTATTATGGGCTATTTGTACATTCATCATGAGTTCCTTGATATCAGCTTTGGCGGCGAAGTCATCGAGATGACACTCCTTAATTTGTTTTGACTCGACGTACGCATCAATAAGTTCATCAAATAAAAGATTTAATCCCGACCTTCCGGGCAGTTCTTTGCCGTCTTTGACATTGACCATAGTGGCTTTGGAACTAATTTCCACATACTTCGCATTCTTATGTGCCAGCAATAGAAATGTAATGTTGTGTGTTCTCGGGATCATGGCGTAGCCACTGTCAATTTGTTTTAAGGCTCCAATTCTTGCGCGCATGGTATTATCTGAAACACGGCCTACCGTTAAAATGCTGTTAAAATCCTTGCCGAGAATATTCTGGATGTTTTCATATTTCTTCTGAAACTCGGCGCCAAGACCTACCCCTTGATATGCTAATGCCAGATAAGCCGCTATCTGGCGTAGTTTATCTGAACTTTTCATGTGAAGAATATTTTCCAAATTGTCGGTGACCAATAACGGAAGCACCAGTGGAGTATTATTAATATTTCGCGCATTTTTTTGTAATTTTGTTTCAGAAGTAAAAAATGAAAGATTTATGTAAGAATCATATGGCAAGTTTCTCAAATGCGGCATGATACTGATCTGCAAACGAACTATATAAGGGATGAAATCCGATTCACAGGTCGAATCCTCAAGATATCTGTTCAGCAACTTGACTTCCTGGTAAAGTGCAGTGGCGGATAAATAACGCAGCATTGGATCGACGGCCAACTGGTTTTCGGTCAGTGTTTTAGGAATAGATGCTTCAATTATTTTTCCATTATCCTTGCTGTTTTCTGTTGACGTGTTTTTTGATTCGGTGCCTGATTTTTCTCCGGTTGGCAGAGCAATTCTCAGCCCTCCGCTCATTGAATCGATCGTTTTGTCCTCCCATGTGCCTGTAGTCGGCATAACAAGTTCAAGAGCTTTTTGAGAATCTATATTAAATTTCGGCATTAAGTCGTCACGATATTTGTCCCATTCGGCAACTGATAAAACGGCTATGTGAAAAGAACCGGCCTCACTTTGATTCTTCGGGATCACTTCTTTATTGACTGAACATCCGATTAACGGGAGCAGGGTGAGTGTAAGAATTAAGGAAAGGGATCTTATTTTATGATTTGCCTTTTTAATCATTTTATAACTCCTTATCTCCTGATTTTTTTTACATTGATAATTTCCCCTGACTATTAAAGTTGTTTTTTTGATCATACAATTTTATAGTTTGATATATATATGAAGTCCGGGGTCAGGTCTTGAAATATCAGTTTTCAGCTCCCCGGGTGGCAGTTCAGAATTATTTAATGGTGCGTGATGTGTTTCGAATAATACAACTTCTTGAAAACAATGCAAGAACAAATATGAAATGATTCCCGGTTCAGCATTAAATATTCCCTGAATTTTCACAAATAGTTACGGGTAACAATTGTGGTATAATCGGGGGCAAATCGGAGGTCATTGCCGCATGCGGGTCCTTTTAATCGCCGCGAATACGGAAAAAATCAATATCGTTCCCCTGCCGCTGGGATTGCATTACGTGGCTGCGGCAACCGAAGACAGTGGCCATAAGGTATTGATGCTGGATTTAATGACCCACGATGATTTCCGGCTGACGATTACCGAAACGATTAAATCTTTCCGCCCCGGCGTGATCGGCATCTCCATCAGAAATATCGATGATCAGGTCATGCATGGCGCCAGATTTCTGCTGGACGATGTTAAAAGCGTTATTCAGTGTTGCCGAAGCGAATCGACCGTCCCCATCGTTCTGGGCGGTGCGGGCTATAGCATTTTCCCCCAGGCCGTCCTGGCCTATCTGGATGCGGATATGGGCATCCAGGGAGAAGGGGAAATGGTTTTTCCCAAATTGCTGGAACGGCTGGAGCGGCGCGCTGATCCGGCGGGGTTGCCCGGCCTGTTTTTGAAAAGCCGGGGATTGCAGGGCGAGCGGTCCTTTATCCGGGGTCTTGGTGGATTGCCTGTTTCCGGCGTCCATCGCTTTTTGTCCGCCTATGACCGGAATTTATGGATGCCTTTTCAGACAAGGCGTGGATGCCCCATGAATTGCAGCTATTGTTCAACGGCCACGATCGAAGGGCGCACCATCAGAAAACGATCTCCCGCGGCGGCCGCAGAAGAGCTGAAAAACTGTGTGGCGGCGGGATTCCGCCAGTTCTATTTCGTCGATAATACCTTCAATCTGCCTCAGTCCTACGCCAGGGAGATTTGCCGCCTGATCATTGATCAGGGCATTCCTATCGATTGGCGGTGCATCTTTTATCCGGGCCGTGTTGATGAAGACCTGATCAAGCTGATGGCGGAAGCGGGCTGCCGGGAAGTCAGCCTGGGGTTTGAAAGCGGTTGCGAGCGGATACTCGCGAACATGAATAAGCGCTACACCCCGGCGGAAGTTCGAGAAACATCCCTGATGCTGGCCAGACACGGCATCCGGCAGATGGGGTTTTTGATGCTGGGCGGTCCCGGCGAAACCAGGGACTCGGTTCTCGAGAGCCTTGCTTTTGCCGATTCGCTTCCCCTGGATACCATGAAAGTATCGCAGGGGATCCGCATTTATCCTTATACAACGCTCGCGAAAATAGCCGTCGATGAGGGACGGATCAGGCCCGATGATCGGCTTCTCGCGCCGACTTTCTATATGGTGCGCGAAATTGAGGAATGGCTTGGGGAAATCGTGAAAGTCCGGATGGCCGAGCGGCCCAACTGGATGGGGTAATTGCCAGACAGCATGCTGACCCGCTAAGTTCTATTTACTTTTCTACCGGCTTTCCTTTTGCCCCGTCAGGCAATCGGGGGGGCTCTTTTGCTACTGAGCCTTTATCACCTTTGCCGGAGGAAAGGTGATTTTGAATGGTTCAATAAAGATAGACATAAGCGGCCTCGCGCAAGTGAGATCCGGAAAGTATTGCTGATTGACCTTCATCGACCGGATGGACGCAAAACGCCCGCAGCCCCGGCCGCTGAAACTGGTTTGCAGATAGGAACCCTGCCGGCCCTGCATCAGCGGAAAGGGCAGAAGTTTTGTGCTGACGGGAAAGCGCGGCCCCCGGACTTTAATGTCCGTTTGAAAAAAAGTCCCGCCGGCGTTTGCGACTTCTATGCTCTCCAGGTTGTGCCTTTTTAAAAAATGAAATGCGGCCGGTTCTTTGGGAATCGCCCAGTTTTTCCGGCCATTCAAAACGCTGTCCATTGTGGAGACGTAAATTTTAGTGATTCGGTGCCATCGCCCGCCGTTGATATGAACTTTTCCGGGGATAAAGAGCATCTCCGAATAGGGACCGGCATCGGATGCCGTATAATCAACGATCATCAAAGCTCCCAGACCGCCGGCGGGCATAATTCCCTCATCCGGGGGAAGGAACGCCCTGTCTTTAAGAAATTCCTTATTGAATTTATACAGAACCATCAGCCCTCTGCCCTCCAGATTCCAGGGCGCGGGCACTGCGGGAACACGAACGGAATCGTTATTGGCGTCCATCAGATATTGCCCGCAGGTCCGATAATGAGTATTCATACTGCCTGTCCTTTTTGAAGTCCGGTTTTCATCCACTCTTTTTTTAAATAAGCCTGCCTGGCAAAAGGCAACACTGTAAATACAGCATTGATCAATCTAAAAACGGGCAGCGGATAAATACTGGTCTTGTTCGATTGAATGCCCCGGATGATCGAGACGGCAACCTTCCCGGGCTGCTGAGAAGGCCAGGGCAGGTATTCCGTGGATGCCCGGTCAAAAAAATTCGTCCGTGTGGCCACCGGATAAACAGTGGCAATTCTCTGGCCCGCGCATAATTCATAAGCGGCTGTCCGGTTGAACATGCGCACCGCCGCCTTGGTTGCGCCATAAAGCGCATAACCGGGAAGCGCCATGAAGCTCATGGCGCTGGCGGTGCTGACAAAAAGAAAGGGTTTATCTTTTTTCAAGACACGAAGCTTTCCCAGACAATAGGCGGGAGATACGACATTCAAATTAAATATCCCCGAGATATGATTCCAATCGGAGCTGTCGGTTCTCTCACAATAGGCAAAACCTGCGTTGGCAATAAAAATATCGACATCACCCATCACCTTCAGGGCCTCAGCAAACATCGCATCAACGCCGTCCTTTTGAGAAAGGTCCGCCGAAAAAGAAAAGAGGCCTGCTATGCCGGAATCCCTGACGGGGCCGATATTGCGCGCCACCGCCAGGACCCTGGCGCCTCTCCGAGCGAGCATTTTGGCCAGTTCAAACCCGATTCCGGATGAGGCGCCGGTTACAATACAGCATTTGTTTTTAACGTTCATGATGACTTTCCTTTCAGGCCTGCTCTCTATTTGATGTCGAGCAGCAACCGGAGCTTGGCTAAACCGGAGATCATGGATTCAATTTCAGCCGGTTTAAGGACCGTGATATTTTTTGAAATGATTTTAAATTGATAATTATCCACGGCGGTGAGCAGTTTTTTTCCCGCACCGGTGATCCCGACGTTGACCAAGCGTTTGTTGTCTTTCACCTGCGTCTTTTTGACCCACCCGGCGTTCTGAAGCCTTGTCACCATACGGCTGGCTCCGAATAAGGGAAGGCGCAGATACTGGGCAATCATCCCTACGGACATCATCCCGGCATCATCAAGTTTCTTCAGGAGGTAGATATCCTGCCAGCCCGCGCCAAACAGGCCTTCCTCCCGCTTTTGAAAAAGATAAATAACCTCCAGAAACTCATGGAGCAATGCCGATAAATCTTCTTTTTTCATCATAAGCTCACCAATACTTGCAATTTGCAACTAACATACTTGGAATAGTTGCATTCTGCAAGCATTATTTTCAGCGGCCGCTTTTCCGCTTTTGTTTCCGGTGTGAAGGGATGCTCTTGAGAAAATAATAAAAATAGCAGGGACGGTCCGCTGATTTTTATCGGATGTCCGGAAGGCGCGCAGATATGTCCGCATCGTCAGGGGCAGGGCAGACGGGCATCCTCAAGAAAGAGTTCATTTTTATTGAATGGTGATGACGGCATTTTTAAATCGATTTGCTCTTTGGCCGGGAACGACAGCCTACCTTCAAAATCACCGCGCACGCCTGCGGGGTGTCAGCAAGCGTCGGTCAGGCAAAAAAGGACGGTCAGGTAAAGATTCCTGATGCCATATCGATCCAGGGGGATGATGACGGCCTGATTTTCTTTCAGACCGGGCCGAAAGGATACCAGGACAGGCACCTCTCCGACGATAGCGCCTTCACCGGCGCAGTGAGCGCACTCATAAGGCCCGATACTGCCGTAACCCCGGCACGCGCCGCAGACGGCTTTTGCGGGAACCATGATCCGGACATTGCCGCCGGATTGCGCCTGTTCACTGGATAGCGGAACCTCCAGGGTCAGATTCTGCACGTGTCCGGATTTGGGATAGCTGAACGTGGAAAAATTATTCCACAGCCAGTCAAATATCTCATCGAAGGATGGCGTAAAGGTCTGAAACGACCTCATGAGCGAGAGATCATCTGGATCAGGCGACGGCTTCCCGGAAAGGCCCGGCGCTTCAGAAACCTTGCGCCCGGAGAGGACTGTTGTTTTTGCAGAGATTAAATTTTGATCGTATTGCCGCCGCGCCTGATCGTTGCCTATGACCGCGTAGGCTTCCTGAATTTGCTGAAAAATGTCCCTGCCGCCCGAATAACTGTCCGGGTGATATTCTTTGATGAGGCGACGGTATGCGGTTTTAATATCGCCGCCCGGCGCGCGGGACGAAATGCCGAGAATCGCATAGTAATTTTTGGCCATGCTCATCCTCCTTGGGCTTGCGGTGGTTTTTCATGACCGGCCACGACCGCGGCCCCTGATCGCAACGGTTCTTTTGATCACTTACCGGTCGTTTTTATCCAGACACCACTTTACCCCGCCCCGGCAGGCAATGTAGAGAAAAACCAAACAGAAGAGAACGGCCAATTCACCCTTATTAATTGCCGGAAAGATCTGGGGTCCGATTTGGAACTTCCAGTGGTATTGGAAATAAGCCACGGCCATCATGCCGCTGCAGATAAAAGCCGCCTCACGCGTTTTAAACCCGATCATCACCATCAGCCCGCCGACCAGTTCGATGATTCCGCCGATCCAGAGTTGGGACCAAACCGGCGGCTGGGATGCAGCAAACACCCCCAGGATTTTCTGGCAGCCATGAAACAAAAAAAGGAATCCGGTTACAATGCGCAAAAGGGCATACGAAAAGTCTGCGTACTTTCCAAGAAATTTCATAATTGCACTCTCCAATCATTGAAATTTGCGGATTTCTTCCATTCGTAAAGATTATTTTAGATTTTTTTCATCCCGGACGGCGCCTTCGCTTTCGCACAACCTGTCCCCGAATCCGAAAGAAGTTCAGGACGAATCATCGGGAATCCTCGCCTTGCTTTTTAAAACCTCATGGTTTGAGGACTTCCGAGAATTTTTGCTTCTGTTTTTCCAATATCTGCTGCCCCTGCTCAAGTGTCGCCCTGATCTCTTTTTTGGCTTTGTCCGTCAGATCGCTTCCCTGATCGGCAATGTCCGCGGCTTTTGCCTTGAGATCCCCGATAAGTTCACTGACATCTTCAATGCTGTCCTCGATTAAGGCAACCGCTTTATTTCTTGTGCGGCGCGCCGTCCTGATAATTTCCAACCGCGTCCTGCGGCCTGACATGGGCGCAAACAGAAGCGCAATGCCCGCGCCGATCAAACCGCCGATTAACAAGGCGCCGCCGATCTTTGTCGCATCGTTATTCATAATATTCTCCTTATGTTCTGGTCTGGTTAAGATATTGAATCATTAACATCCTGCGCCGTTGGGCACGGCCTCAAACGCCCGCACTCAAATATGGAAGATGCTGCTGCACTTTCCTCAATGCCTGCTTTTCAATCTGGCGGCTGCGTTCACGGGTGATCTTGTATTTATTGCCGATCTCCTGAAGCGTCAGCGGATGATCCGCCATGACCCGGTGTCTGATGATGTAACTTTCCCTTTCGTTCAGTTTGGCCAGCGCGCCGGAGATATCACGTTTGACAAGTCTTCTCTGTTCGTGTTTGATGAGCTGGGTTTCCTGACTGTCTCCATCATGCATGAGAAAATCAAGATGGGAGGCATCCACGTCGTCGTTGATGAATTCATTGAGCGACAGGTCGCGGGTTCCCATTCGCAAATCCATCTCCGCCACTTCTGAGTCCTTGACGCCCAGAGATTCGGCGATTTCGCTGAACTCGGGATTTTTACTGGACAACATTTCCAGTTGTTTTTTTGCCTGGCTCAATTTGAAAAAAAGTTTTCTTTGCGCCTGCGTCGTGCCGATTTTCACAAGGCTCCAGGACTTGACCAGATAGTTCTGAATGTATGCCCGGATCCACCAGACGGCATAAGAGATCAAACGATAGCCCCGGTGGGGATCGAATTTCGTGACCGCGTGGATCAGGCCGATATTTCCTTCCTGGATCAGGTCGGCCAGTTTGTAGCCGTAGTTGCGGTATTCATGGGCGATCTTGACGACAAATCGCAGATTGGAAACGATCAGCTTTTCCGCCGCTTCCGTGTCGTTGAATTCTTTCAATTTAATGGCCAGCTTGAATTCCTCATCGGGAGTCAGCAGGGGAAAATTGTTTATCCCGGAGATGTATAAATCAAGGCTGCCTGTTACGACTGGTACTTTCATGTTAAGCCCTCCATAGTTAATCAACAGAGATACGGTGTTGTCCGTGAGGGTACTTTAAACGGATGTTGGAGAGTAAACAATGGTGTTTAAATGAGGTCATCCTGGTAGTATAATACTACCATAACATTTACGGGAGAAAAGACGTTCTTGCGCCTCTGGTCATCTCATTAAACTGAAAAGGGGCTGCGCGTTGCAGCGCGAAGCCCCTTCCTGACAGAAATAAATTAACAGCTTTTCTTTGCGACGTTCCGATCGCATCGGCTCAGAGAACGGTTGACAGCTCAGCTGAAGCCGACCTCTTGGGCAGCATTTGCATATACTTAATTTTTATGCTGGCTTCCTGATATTGAAATCCCATGATATCTCTCATGGAAAGAATACCGACAACCCTTTTGCCGTCGGCTATCGGAAGATGTCTTATCTTTTCCTTCTTCATGGTTTTGATGGCGTAATCCAAATCGTCGTTCAGCCCCGCTATGGCGACTTTTTCGGTCATGATATCCTTGATAGTTTTATTTTCAAAACCGCCTTCGTGCGCGAAGCACTTTCTGATGATATCCCTTTCCGTCACGATTCCGATCAAATCGCCCGCTTCATTACAGACGGGAAGCGCGCCCTTGTTATGTTCCGCCATTTTCTTAATCGCCGCCGAGGCCGATTCATCCGGAGTAACTGTGATTAAAGCGTGAGGTTTGAATCCTGTGACCTTTAACATATCTTTTACGTTCATAATGTCCCCCCCCTCCTTTTGTCTGGTTAAGTTGACTTGTCAGCGCTTTTCCGGATTCCGGCCCGCGCGCGCCGCAAATTTACTGCAACGTATCCTGCTCGAGATAACCGCCTGAAATATATCGCTCCAGATGATTAATCGTTGTTTTCTGCTGGTCGATCATTCCTTTAACCACATCGCCAATGGAAATGATCCCGGCTAATTTATCGTTCTCCAACACCGGCAGATGACGGATATGCTGATCCGTCATGAACTTCATGCAGTCTTCCACTTTAACGTCAGGGGTTACCGACGTTAACTGCCTGACCATGACGTCCCGCACAAGCGTGTCGCGCGAATTTTTTCCTTTTAATACTAATTTGCGGGCGTAGTCGCGCTCGGAAATAATACCCAGCAGTTTTTTGCTCTTGATGACCAGCAGGGCGCCTACATTATGAGCTGCCATCATCTGCAGGGCCTCATAAATGGTTTTGTCGGGTTGAATGGAGAACGTTTCACTTCCTTTTCTGGACAACAAATCTCTTACGGTCAGCATATGGTTTCCTCCTAATCTATAACGTTGAGTCCACTATAGCCGAATATTGCAAAACGATAAGGTGAATAAAGGAGGGGATAAAGTTCTATATAAAATAGAACCTAGTCAATAAGGTCCAGATGGGTGGTAATGTTTCCGGATTGGTTTCTGATGCCCAGTTTGCCGCGGATGGCGTACTTGTGCTTCTTGACCGTCGAGAGGGAGATGTTCAGGGTTTCGGAGATTTCCTTTTCCCGGTAGTTCGCCTTGATGAGCTTGATGATGGAAATTTCAGTGGGCGTGAAATTGAATTTGGACGTGCCAAGCTTCCGGTAATATTCCGAAGCGATCTGATCGAGATGCTCTTCAAGCAGGCGGAAAGAAGAATCACTTGAATATTTTTTTGCCAGAAGATTGACGATGGGCAGGATATTCTGCTCAACGTTGAATCGGATATTCATCCGGAGATTGTTCTTGCCTTCCTCAATGGAGTCAAGAACATTTCTCAGGATGAACTTCTGCTCCTGAATGATATGTTTGACGACGTCTCCGATCGTGACGATTCCGATGATTTTATTTTTGTCGAGAAGGGGAAGATGCCTTACGCGGTAGGTGGTCATAATGGACATGCAGTCTTCCATCGTGTTTTGGGAGGTGACATAACGTACTTTTGTTGTCATGAATTTCTTTACGGGAAGGTCCATGGAAAGTTGTTTTACGGATGTGGCTTTCCGTGCGAAATCCCGTTCCGAAAAGATGCCGATTAACTTTCCTTCACGGGTTACGGGCACCGCTCCGATATTCTTTTCATTCATGATTTTCAGGGTGTCATAGATGGAAGTATCGGGCGATACCGTCCACACTTTTTTTTTCTTTTCCAGCAGAAATGTTTTCAAAGTGAACATAGGGTCCCGGCAAACATTTGATAAATTGATGTTGAAGAAATTTCAGCTGCCAACGATTGCAATTTTTCTTGGTGTTTCCCTGTTCAGTATGCGGCCGTTTTCTGTTCCTCTATGACCATTGCCGGGTTTGATTTTTTATCCCGGCATTTTATTGAAGCCTGCCGATTTGTGCAGGGGATTTTTGCGGCCCCGCACGACAGATCTCCAAATGTTTGAATTTTTTATCATCTTCCTGTGGATAAGGCAATCATAATCTTGGCTTGGGCTCCGGCACATGCCTGTGCTCCCGAAAGGTCAGGAACATGGATTGCTCCCCCGATCATTTGTTTCCTTCGTCTATCGGAACAACATAATACTTGACGGCAAAGAATGGACAAACCATAATCACCCCGTAGTTTGGTTATTTTATCGGAAGATAATTTAATCGGTGTGTGATACGGATCGCCAATACAAATTACATTACAGGAGAGATCATGAACGACAATCTCATTCTTCAGGATACGCCGGACCTTGTCAATCCCTATATTCTGATCGGCTACCGCGGGTGGCTGAATGCCGGTGAAATGGCGACCGGATGCATCGACTTTCTGCGCCGCAAGCTGGGTGCCCGGAAGTTTGCTGCCATCGATTCCCGGCATTTTTATATCTGGCAGGTGCCGGGCTTTGATCAGGCGCAGATCATGCGGCCCCACGCGGTTGTTGAAGGGGGCCTGATCAAGTCACTCCACGAACCCGCCAATGACTTCTTTTACTGGAAGAGCGGCGCCAAAAACGACCTGATCCTTTTTACGGGCTTTGAACCGAATGTTGCCTGGCCCGAATACACAGCGGCCGTTTTGAGCATGGCCAGACGCTACAAGGCTTGCCGGATCTATGTTCTGGGCGGTGTTCATGACCAGGTTCCCCATACCCGGGAAACAAGCGTCTATGCCGTGCTGAGCCATCCGGAGATGAAAGCCGAATTTCAATCGTTTCCGCTCCTGAATTACACGGGGCCGTGCAGCTTCTCCACGCTGCTTGTGGATCATGCCCGCAGGGAAGGGTTTGAGGCGGCCAGCATCGTGGGCAGGGTCCCGCCGTATATTGCGACTTTTAATGCAAAGGCAGGCTACGAATATTTGAAAAAGGTTCTTGGCCTGATGTCCCTGGATATCGATTTAAGTGATCTTAAAAGAGCCGGAGATGCCATAGCCAAACTGATGGACAATGACTTCAGGCAAAATAAAACCGCCCGGGAGCAGCTCCGGAAACTGGAAGAAGCGCACGATACGACGCTTTTTCAGGACCACGGCTATAAGGAAGTGACCGTCGATGAGCTGATGCAGGAAATGATGAATACAAAAAAAGACGGCCGGAAGCCGCACTGATCTGAAATTTTCAGGCCGGAAAAGGCTCTGAAAAGAACGGCGTTTTATCATTTACCGAAGGAGGTTCTTATGTCGTTTGCGGATAGAAACAATCCTTATGACTTCAATGAATTCCTTGCCTGGCGTCAGGCTGTCGATTACTATGCCGATGATCCGTTCATTCAAAAAGTGGTGCGTCATTTTACCGGCGAAAATTGGAAAGAAGTGGATGCGGAGGGGCGCGCGGTTTCTCAAAAAGCCTCTTTCCGCTGGCGGGACATGGCCGACCGGATTGCCCGTCCGGAGGAGCGCCCCTTCCTGCTGCACTATGACGGCCACCATAACCGCATTGACCGGATCTGCCGCCCGCTGGATACGGAAATCATGGAGCGGGAAATTTTTTCAGAAGCGTTCTTCGCGGATAAGACGTCGCCCTGGGTGAAGCTCATCAAGATGTTCGTGATCTACCAGAACGGCGAGGCCTGCGTGGCCTGTCCCATCACCTGCACGGAAGGCCTGGTGATGCTGCTCGAAAAATATGCCGATACGCCGGAAACAAAGCAGATTCTCAGACACTGCAAGGAAGGCATCGACGGTGTGTACGCCATCGGCGCGCAGTATCTGTCCGAGATCCAGGGGGGATCGGATGTGCCGTCCAATGTTCTGGAAGCGGTGAATGAAAACGGCGTCTGGAAACTTTACGGCGCCAAATTTTTCTGCTCCGCCACGCACGCCGAATATTCCGTTGTGACCGCCAAGCCCGCGGGATCGGAGAAGGTGGCCCTGTTTGTCGTGCCGTCCTGGCTTTCGGGCAATAAAGAAAAAGAAATCCGCAACGGCTATACCATCGACCGGATCAAGTGGAAGCTGGGCACCAGCGAACTGACCACGGGCGAGCTCACATTCAACGGCGCGGTTGCCTATCCGGTGGGGCCCCTGGACAAAGGCGTCGCCAACGTTGTCGGCATCGTGCTGACCTATTCCCGCCTGACGGTGGGGCTTTCCGCCGCCGCGTTCATGACCCGGGCCGTGCGGGAAGCTGAAAAATACGCGTCTTTCCGGACAGCCTTTGACTTGCCGATCGGCCGGTTTCCCCTAGTGGCCGTCCAACTGCAAAGAATCAAGAAGACCACACAGAGGACGATCGCCGGCGCCTTCAAACTGTACCGCGACTTTCTGGCCCTCGATGGCGGTCTGAAAGGAAGTAATGTCGGGGATGAGCCGCTGCCTGCGCGCCGGAATCGCTTCAACATCCGGGAGCTGATTATGCTGCAGAAGATTGCCGCCTCCTGGGATTGCACCGACGTGATCCGGGAAGCCATGTCGATTTTCGGCGGCCACGGCGTGATGGAGGATTTCTCCTCTCTGCCGCGCCTGTACCGGGATTCGGCCATCAACGAACTGTGGGAAGGCCCCCGCAATGTGCTGCTCACCCAGATCCATCGCGACCTGCGTGAGGCGGCCGCCTGGTACGGGCCCGCGGAATTTGTCGCCAATGTTCTTCAGGGGCTGGATCAAAAGCTGATTGATGAGCTTGCGGCGGAAATCAAGTTAATTGTCGCGCATCCGCATCTGTTTCAAATGGACGATGCGACCATTGACATCTGCGGGCGCTGGGATGCATTCTGCCACAAATTCTTCCACGCCTATCAGGATCTGGCGTTAAAAGAAGTGGACCCCCTTAGTTAGGGGGCGCGAGCGGCCGGTTGACGGACACCTGATCTCAGGCAAAAATTAACGCCTGCAAGCCAATAGATGGTTTGCAGGCGTTGGTATTGCTTACTTCCTTTATTTCGGACAGTGGTTCATTTCCCGGCACATCCAAAGCGCGCATTCGGCTTTTGACTTGCATTCTCCGGGCTTTGGCTGGCTTTTACCGGATTGATATTGAGCGCAATACTTGTTGCACGCATTTCTGGTAGCCGGCGGTGTCAGGCCGCAGGCCGCATCACAACCATACGCATCAGACAAATCAAGTGATATGGTCGCATACTGCTGGCACTGGTGGCACGTCATATCGGCAAAGGCCGTACCGGAATAAGTGAGGCAAATGATAAGAAAAATGTATTTGAAATATTTCATGAATGAATCTCCTGTTCCCGATTAATTGATCCGCCGCCCGGTCTTTCTTTGCCAATCTAACACATTGCGCGCCGCAAGAACATGAATAACCCTTTTAGACAGCTATGAAATGAACCTGCCCAACGCTTGGGGCCATGCCCCGGTGCGCCTGCTGACTTAGGGAAGTCACTTCCCGAATCAGCATTTTCCAGATAGCTGATAATACATGGTATTTGTTTTTTATCTGAATAATAGAAATACCTTCTTGACAATAGAACATTTGTTCTATTATAGTCCGGCCCATGGAAACGAAACGCACCATAAACTCAGTAGCCCGCAAGATAGCCGATTTTTATCATGACCGGCATCGCATGCCGACTTATGAGGAGATGCTTACCTTATTGGCGGTTCGCTCCAAGAGCGTCGTCAATTTCTGGGTGAATAAACTCCTGGAAAAAGAGATTCTTGAAAAGGACGCAAAGGGGCGCCTGACGTTTATCAAACCGCAGGTCGGCGTTCCTCTGGCCGGAACCGTATCCGCCGGTTTCCCCTCGCCTGCGGAAGAAGAATTACGCAATATCGTGTCCTTTGATGAATACCTGATCAATAAGTCGTCCGGATTGTTTCTGCTCAAGGTTGACGGTGATTCCATGACCGGTGCCGGAATCATGAAAGATGATCTGGTGCTTGTTGAACGTGGCAGAGAACCAAAATCAGGGGACATCGTCATTGCGGAAGTGGATGGCGCCTGGACCATGAAGTATTTTTATAAAAAAGGCAAAGAAGTTTACCTGGAAGCGGCCAACCCGAAATATCCCAGAATTAAGCCGGCAGCCGAAATGCGTCTTAATGGTGTGGTCACGGCAGTCGTCAGGAAATATCACCTGTAACACATCTCTGATCAGTTGAACGATTATGTCTGAACAGATTTTCAGTCTTCATTCCTGGCCGCGCGCTATTGCCCATATTGACGGCGACGCGTTTTTTACGTCCTGCGAGGAGGCGATTCATCCCGAGCTTCGGGGCAAGCCTCTGATTACCGGTGGTGAACGCGGCATTGTCGCCTGTGCCAGCTACGCGGCCAAAAGAATGGGGGTCAAGCGCGGTGTGCCTCTCCATGAGGCGCGAAAAATCTGTCCAAAATTGATCATTCTTCCTTCCGATTATGAAACATACAGCCTGTTTTCCCGGCGGATGTTCGACATCATGCGCCGGTTTACCCCCGATGTGGAAGAATATTCCATTGACGAAGCCTTTTCCGATCTTACCGGAATGCGCCGCGCCCTGCGTTCAACCTATGAGGAAATCGCCCTGAATATGAAGAAGACCATTGAAAGGGATCTGGGCATCACCGTGTCCGTGGGCCTGAGTATCACCAAGGTGCTGGCGAAAGTGGCCTCCAAGCATCAGAAGCCCGCCGGCATGACCGTGATCAAAGGAAGGGACATCGCTTTCTACCTCCGCAATCTGCCGGTGGGGAAAATCTGGGGCATCGGCAACGCCACAACCAGCTATCTGGCTAAATTGGGTGTTCACCATGCGCTGGAGTTTGCAAAATTGCCGGAAGAGACCGTGCTGAATAAATTTACCAAGCCGGGCGTTGAAATCTGGCGGGAATTGCGCGGGGAATCCGTCTATCCGGTAACGGCGGAAGAAAAGAGTTCTTATGCTTCGATCAGCAAAACAAAGACTTTTGCGCCGCCGACATCCAATGCCGAATATCTTTTCGCGCATCTGATGCGCAATATGGAATCGGCCTGCATTAAAGCGCGTCGTTACAGCCTGGCGCCGCACAAAATCGTTGTCTATCTGAAAAAAAACAACTTTGAGTCCAGCGGCAGCGAGGCGAAGCTCTCGCGTCCCTGTGCCTGTCCGGCGGAATTTTGCGGCATTGTTCGCGAGCTCTTCGATGCCTGTTACCGGCCACAGGATATTTACCGCGCGACCGGCGTTATTTTACTTGATCTGAAGCCGGACGCCAATACGCAATACACGCTGTTTGATGATCCACTTCAGGCGGAAAAGATAAAAGACATTTACAAGGCGGCCGATGAGCTGGGGCAAAAATTCGGCAAACATACCTTGCATCTGGGAAGCTCACATCTGATTGATAAATTAGGCAAGGGCCGCAGGGGTGAACCGACAACCCGTGAACAGACGCAGCTCAAAGGCGAAACGCGCCGCCGTCACCTGGGTCTGCCGTTATTGCATATCAGCACCAAAAGCTGATTATTGGACCGATACAATCTCCCTGCATGAGTTAATAGTAATTTACAATTTTAGGGGCGTCCCCGCAATAGCTCATGTCGGGTTTATCGCGGAGGATGTTCCGGAGCTGGTCGCCGCGAAAGACCGCAAGGGGTTGAGCTCGATGGACATCGTGTCAGTACTCACCCGGGTCGTCCAGGAACAGCAGGGGCTCATTCAGGAGCAACAGAAAAGTATCGCTACGCTGAGAGCAGAGTTAAATGATTTGAATGTAAGAGTGAAATAAACGCGATCAGGAATAACGATGCGACGCTGTTTTCCTGAAGTCGGGAGGACCATGATAATTGATAGCCGCAGCGCCGTTGAATGCGGCGCTGCGGCATCAAGGCCGCGGATCAGCCTTCCGCCTCTTTTTTCACGTACTCGATAATCTGGATCAGGACGCCGTCCGGATCGCGGATGAAGGTGGTGAGCCGGTCCGGCCGGGAGGCAAACGGCTCCATGAGCACCTCGGCCCCCCGGGCGCGCGCGTTCTTCACCAGCGCCTGAATATCATCCACGACCACACTGATGTGATTGAGCCCCGTCATGGCGGACGGGTCCGTCTGTGTCTCATGGGGATTGGCCTGTTCGATTTCAATCTGAAAAGCGTCATTGCCGACGAAGGTGAAGACCTTTCCCCAGATCTCCACCTCATCCACGACGGCCAGCCCCAGAACGTCGCCGTAAAACCGGATGGACGCCGGGCGGTCTTTCGCCTTGATGCCCACATGATACCATTTCATCTCAGCCTCCGATCTTTTCCCGGGTGAGTTTGAAGCAAACGGACGCGACATCCAGCGTCTTTTGAATATCGGCTTCCTGCATGGCCGCGCAAACAAACCAGTTGTGGTGCGGATGGAGGAAGATGCCCCGCCGGGCCGCCTCTCCACAGAAGAACCGGTTGGTTTCAAAGAGCGGATCGTCGGCAAACGTCATGTAAGGCATGGCCGGCGGCCCGGTGACGCTCACTTTCACACCTGCCGCCGCGGCCGCGTCGGCAAGCCCGTTCATGAACATCGTTCCCATCCGGCGAATGTGCTCAATCGCAGAGCTTGCCCGGATTTCGTCGATGCAGGCCAGAGCGGCGGCAAAGGGAACGCCGGAGAAGAAGTGGGTGCCGGTGAAAAAGATGGTCTTGGCCGCCTCCATCAGCTCCCGGCGCGCTCCGGCGACGGAAATGGCGTAGCCGTTGGCCATGGCCTTACCGAAGCACTGGATATCTGCCTTCCAGCCGTAATGCTTCGAGCTTCCCGCGATGTCCAGGCGGAATCCGCAGCGGACGTCGTCGATGATGACCATGAAACCGTCTTTTCGGGCCAGGCTGTTGACCGCCTCCACAAACTCGGGCTTTGGCAGTTCCTGATCCCTCATGGCGTCGTGCCGGTGGGGGGTGAGCACCACGCCCGCGACGGTGCCCTGATGCTCGGCCCACACGCGCCGGAAGTCCTCCGCATCGTTGTACTCAAAATAGTGAACGTGGGTTTTCCACTCTTCGGGCACTCCCTGTCCGTGCGGCTGGCACCAGAAATGAGATCCGTGATAAGAGCCCCTGGCCAGCAGGATGTCCATCTTCCCGGTGTAAACCCGGGCCAATGTGATCGCGTAGGAGGTCACGTCGGAGCCGTTTTTTCCGAAGACGCACCAGTCGAGGCCGTCAATCGTCTCCACCATCTTTTTGGCGAGCGGCAGCCACAAATCCGAAGGCAGCGTGAAGCAGTCGGCGTTTTCCCATTGCTGCTTCGCCGCCGCATCCACTTGCGGATTCTTCAGCCCCAGCAGGTTTGTTCCGAAAGAGCACATGTAATCGATGTATTCATTCCCGTCCACATCCCAGATCCGGCAGCCGCAGCCGCGCTTGATAAAAGCCGGATAAGATCCGAAAGTGAGGAAGGCGGGTGTACGGGGCCCATAAATGCCGTTGGGCAGGTACTTCTGCGCTTCCTCAAAAAGCTGGTACGATTTTGTAAATTCATAGAGCTTCATCAGTGTCCTCCTTAATGTTTTTTCATGCGACTGCGCGCAGAACATACGCCACAGCGATTCCCAGATACGTTCCCACAACCCAGCCGATAATTCCGGTGATCACACCCGAAATCACAATCTCTTTATTTCTTAACGCGGAAGCGACCATCGGCACCAGCGGCGGCGAGCAGATCCCCGCTACGGAAGTAATGATGACCGTGTCGGTGTCGATCCTGAAGATCCGCGCCAGGGCGACATGCAGAAGCAGACACGCGAAGACCGTGAAAGCTACGTACATGAGCATGACCGGCGCTGTGGAGACCAGACGGTTGAAATCCGCCATGGAGCTCACGACCAGGCAGAAGATCAGGATGAAGTAATTGCCGAGCTGGTAGGTCATGCGGATGCCGCGGACGGCGGGGATAAATGAAAATAAAATGCCCAGCGTGGAAATGGCGAGGATCGCGACGACAAAGGCCACATTTTCCGAAAAGGCCAGAAACGCGAGCCCGCCTGCCGCAAAAATCAGCACGGCCAGACCGAGGGCTTTGGCAAGACCAGCGGCCGTCCGGGCGGAAAATATGCCGGCGTAAGAATCGAAGTCCGGCTCCCGATCCGCCGCAGTGCCGGCATCGGCTGCAAAAGCGGGCAGGATCAGCCCGAAAACCCGCTGTCCGACCGTCATCAGGAAAAGCAGGTAGACGCTGGAGACCAGAACGTCGGAGGTATGTGCTGCAAGATAAAGCGTCTGGTCGGTGCGCAGCGCCGTGGCGATGGCGCCCAGGTTGACGGTGCCGCCGGTATAAACGCCCACGAACATGCCGGCGATTTTCCAGGTTTCTTCGCCGACGCCCACGCGGAAGAGAAAAAACCCCGCGAACGCAATGACAACAATGGCCAGGATTTGCAGTCCGAAGGAGAGGAGTGATTTACCCGCCAGCCTGCTCCAGCGGCGCATGTCGATGGAAAAAAACATCAGCGGAAGCGCCAGACCGATCGTGACCAGCATCAGCGGATTTTGAAGTGCGGTCGGGTGAGCCGGAATCAAACCGACGTTGCCGACGAGAATCCCGGCGATGTAACAGACAACGACCGCGCCCAGTCTGTTGAAGACGGTGTATCTGGCGGCCAGATAAACGGCGGCCGCCGGAAAAAGGAGATAAAAAAGAATCAGAGCCACAAGTGCCACAGTATTCCTCCAAAACGAAGATCAGTCTGGCGCTTCCGTCGGTTTTCAGCGCGAACGCTTGCGCGGCTGCCCGCAGGAAAAAATTTGGCCGCGGAGAGTATAGGCAAAATGAGGACTCATGTCAAAGAAGGATTTGGGCGGTGTAAGAAGCACATAATATGTCCTGTCTTGTAGCACATAAACTGTCCGGTTAAGAAGTTACCTCGATGGAGGTGACGGATGAGACGGACGGAGATGCTACAGGAGATCCGGAGGATGCGATTTGAACAGATGTATTCGGGTTGGCAGGAAGGGAGATTAAGCTAGGAAGAAGCGGCAAGAGTGGGGCACAGAGGGGGATGTCCCTAAAATAGTAAGTTTCTCCAAGGGGAAACAAAGAGGGCCATACTTCAAAAAGGATTCCTCAGAAGTAAGCCCCTTTTTTTAATCAAAAAAGACTGCTGTACTCATGCAAAATGATTTTCGAACTTCGACGCCTGACCATTTCTTCCTGAACTGTTTTTTCAGATTCAACCTGTTATTTCAACATTACAATCATTAATATATATTGGTAAACGTGAGAAGGTAGAGCGATTGTTCACCTGTTGAGAAATCTTCCTTCATGTTCCCGAGAAAAGTTTTTGCGTCCGACAGGTTCGTGTTGTATATTACTCGATAATTATTAATCACATACCTCATAATTTAAGGTGATCCGCATGTCTGAAAACAATCATTACCCAAATATCGTCCTGGGTTGTGGAGAGGCCGGCAAGTATATCGGCTGGACTCTGGAAGAGCAGGCCAGAAGACGGCGGTCATCGAATGACAGTATGTCGACGGCTGCGCCGATAAATTAATATGAATAACGTGAAAAATGAGGTCTTATAAAAATCAAAGGAGGATCTATGGCAACAACCAATCGTCGAACCTGGCTTCTGCTGATCGGACTGGTTCTGGCTGCAGTCGCTTTGGTGAGCTGCTACCCCAAGCGTGTCGGTCCCATGGGGCCGTCCGGAGATCGCCTCACCTGGCCGGAGATGAGCGTAGAACAGAAGAAGGCGCGCATGACTGAGGCGGTCCTGCCCCGCGCCGCTTTGTTGTTCGGCACCTGGCGGCCGGAAAGATTCTCTCAGGTGGACTGCACACTATGCCACGGTACGGGAGCGGTCTCCGACAACTACCACATGCCCTCCGCCCACCTGCCGCGTTTGAGCGGAGATGCACTGCTCAGGCCGGAATTCGCGAAATATCCCGATACCACCCGGCTGAAGTTGGACCGTCTGGTGCCGATGATGAGCGAAGCCCTGGGCCTGAAAAGTTTCAGCATCATCACCCGCAGGGGGTTCGGATGTTACTCCTGCCACATGGGTCCTGAAGGGCCGATGTTCGGACATTAACAAGCTTTTCCAGGCAGGGGACATCCCCGGAACAGACAAAAGAAAGCATTATGAATGATGTAAATATTCTGATTATCGGCGCAGGCGTTGTTGGGCTGGCGATTGCTTCCGAGCTGTCTAAAACATACAGCGGTATTGTTGTCGTGGAACGCCACGGCAAATTTGGACAGGAAACGTCATCGCGCAGCAGTGAAGTGATTCATGCCGGAATATACTACGAACCGGGTTCTTTAAAGAGCCGCCTGTGCTTTCGCGGGAATGAACTGCTCTATAAAATCTGTGAAGATCATTCGATACCGTATAATAATTCAGGCAAGCTTCTGATCGCCAAGGAAGAAAAAAGCATCCATAAGCTGGATAATCTATACCGGAAGGCCATTGGCAACAGAGCAAAGAATTGCAGAATGGTCGATGAAGCTGAAATCAGGCAGATTGAACCCAATGTGAAAGCTGCAAAGGCCATATACTTTCCAACTTCGGGTTATGTCGATTCAGAAAAGCTGATGTCGTTTTTTGAAAGTGATTCCATTCATCATGGAGCCATATACTTATACAACCACGAGGCTGTTTCAATAAAAAAGCATCATGCGGGATATGTGGTCAAGGTTCGAACCGCGCGTAATGATGTATATGAAATAACAACCAGCGTGTTAATCAATTCAGCCGGACTTTACAGTGACAAAGTATCGGAAATGGTTGGAATAGACTCTGCTGCACAAGGCTACAGAATCAATTACCACAAGGGAATTTACTTCCGCGCCGTCAGACAACTTGAAAAATATCCCAAATTGCTTATTTATCCTGTTCCGCCGGACGTAGGAAGCGTTGGGATTCATACAACCCCGGACATGAATGGCGGGATGCGGTTGGGGCCCCACTTTTTCTGGTCGGACAGCATCGATTATTCCGTCGATGATTCATTGCATCAGTTTTTCTTTGAAGATGTCAGAAGTTACCTGCCTTTTATTGAGTATGACGACTTGCAGCCTGATATGTCGGGCATCATGTCATCGATACAAACACCTGATGATAAAATTATAAGGGATTTCGTTATTGCTGATGAATCAGCCAAGGGCTTCCCCGGACTGATCAATCTGATTGGAATCGAATCGCCCGGCTTGACCGCATCACCTGCCATTGCCGAATATGTTGCAGAATTAATCAAAAAATATTTTTAGAATCTTCTTTGCGGACATGTGCCAATGGCACCATGGGCTGTGGGAGAGGTAACGATAGGAACGTACTTCAAAATATCAATTGATATGTTTTGAAATCGAATTTCATGAGATGTTCATGCCAAGACAATCGCGCATAGATACATCCGGGGCCCTGCATCGCGTGATAGACAGAGGAATTGACCGCCAGAAAATCTTCACAGATCAAGATGATTATTTATTATTTCTGAAAGGTCTTGCGGATTTGTTGATTGAAACCAGGACCTCCTGCTTGCATGCGCGTTAATCCCAACCACTTTCATCTTTTGCTGCAAATAGAAAATGTTCCCATTTCCCTTCTTTTGCGTTTCAATTGAAGAAAATTGAAGTAGCCTGCAAGGGGTAAGTTAATAAGGAAAGAATGTCTCTGCCCCTGTGCTCCACGATGCAGAAAAAAGCAGGCGCCTTTGACGGTGTTACTGCCAAAGGCGCCCAGGTGCATCTCGCGGTGATGCTTGCGCAAGGCAAGCACCGATCCGCCGTGATGGGGTTCTTCCGCAAGGAATGATGCCCCGAACCTATTTGAAAAGGTTAATCGTCTTCCTCCTCATCATCATCGTTATGACCAGGAATTGTGCCCCGGTAACTGATCTCAACAGACCGTCTGACACTCTTCGATATATTTCCCGCCCCGTCTTTTGCCCAGGCATAGAGGATCCTGGTGCGCGAAGCGCGGAAGGTATAACTCGTCGGCGGCGTTGATCTCCATTTGGAGTCGGCGGCGTTCGGACGTTGTGATGACTCCGTCAGCAGATACCCGGTGACGCCTACATTATCCGTTGCCGTCAGAGTAACGGGAACGGTAAGCGACGACGACCTGGACGGGATAACAAACTTGGTGATGGTCGGGGGTGTTGCATCCGACGTCGAAATGACAACATTGTCGCTTGCTACGGCCGAGATGTTGCCTGCCCCGTCCTTTGCCCAGGCATAGAGGATCTTGGAACCCGCCGAACTGAACGTATAGCCCGCAGGCGGGGTTGCGCTCCACCCCGTGGTGCCTGCCGTAGGAACCGCGGAACTCTCAGAAACCCGATAACCCGTCACGGCAACGTTATCCGTTGCGGCAAAGGTCGTAATGCTTACGGTGAGCGAGTTGGACGTGGAAGGAATCGTAAAGCCGACAATCACCGGCGGCGTGGCGTCGGAAACGGCTACGGTTGTCGATGCGCTGAAGGATGTGGAGATATTGCCCGCCCCATCTTTTGCCCAGGCATAGAGGACCTTGGAACCCACTGAACTGAAGGTATAACCCGACGGTGCCGTGGCGGTCCATCCAGCAGCCGAGGCCAAAGGTGCCGTGGAGACTTCCGTCACCAGATAGCCTGTAACACCCATGTTGTCGGTTGCCGTGAAGGTTGTAATCGGGATCGTCAGCGTGTTTGAATTTGACGGAATGACAAACCCCGTTACAGAAGGCGGAACCGTATCAGGAAGAGTAATGCTCGTTATGGCGCTCAGTGGTACGGAGACATTGCCTGCGGCGTCCTTCGCCCAGGCATAGAGAACCTTGGAGCCCGCCGAACCGAACGTGTAGCTTGCCGGCGGTGTTGCGCTCCATCCCGTCGCTGAGGCCAAAGGAATGGTCGAAGTCTCTTTGACAAGATAGCCCGTGACACCCACATTGTCGGTTGCGGTAAAAGCAGAAATGGACACCGTCAGCGAGCCGGAACTTGAAGGTATGGCAAAGCTTCCGACAACAGGCGGTGCCGCATCGGGCAGCGTGATGGTTATCATCGCGCTCATAGGTGCGGAGATATTACCAGCTCCATCTTTTGCCCAGGCATAAAGGGTTTTGCTGCCCGCAGAGCTGAACGTATACCCTGTGGGAGCCTGAGTGGTCCATCCCGTCGCCTGAGCCAAAGGCGTCGCAGAGGTCTCCTTGATCAGATAGCCCGTCACGCCGGTATTATCCGTGGCGGTAAATGATGTGATTCCAACGGCAAGGGATGTCGAGGTTGCCGGGATAGCAAAGCCTGTAATCACGGGAGCGCTCGTATCGGGAAGGGTGATTGCCGTCGTTCTGCTTATGGGCACCGAGATATTCCCTGCCGCGTCTTTCGTCCAGGCGTAAAGGGTCTTGTTACCAGCAGAGCTGACCGTATAGCTTGCCGGTGCCGTCGCGGACCATCCCACAGCCGAGGCTAAGGGGGTAGTTGCGGTTTCGGTGATCAGATAGCCTGTGACACCGACATTGTCTGTAGCGGTAAACGTCGTAATGGAAACGGTGGTGGAACTGCTGCTTGCCGGGATGGTAAATCCGGTAATCACCGGGGCTGTCGTATCAGGCAGTGTGATGGACGTCGTTCTGCTTAAAGGCGCAGAAATGTTACCCGTGCCATCCTTTGCCCAGGCATAAAGGGTTTTGTTTCCCGCCGAGCTGAACGTGTAGCTTGCCAGGGCTGTGGCGGTCCATCCCGCAGCCGAGGCCAATGGCGTTGCCGATGTCTCCGTGAGCAGATAACCCGTCACGGCAACATTATCTGTGGCGGTAAAAGTTGTAACGGAAATGACCAGTGAACTTGCGCTTGCCGGAATAACAAATGCCGAAACAACCGGGCGGGTTGTGTCAGCAGCGGTAGGATGGCTTGTGGCATCCCCGGGAAAGGTTCCGGCCCTGATCTCATCGATGTTCGTGAATCCGTCGCCATCCGAGTCGAGGGATTCAATAGCCGCAAAACTGCCAGCGTTCGCGTAATCCAGCCCATAGGGGTTGAACTGCGACGTATCACCGCCCGGATGACATAATGAGCACGTGCTAAGAGCCGTACCCGAAGTCCCATAGGTGGCGTTGAAAGATGTCAGGTAGGAACTCAAACCATAGGCAACACTGAAGGCGCCGACGACCAACATCACAATGCAAATTTTTAATGAAATTTTCTTTATCATGCAATCTCCTGTTTCGATTTTTATTTTTTTTCTATTTGGCAAGACGGACAATCCTCTCATATGTTTCCTCTTCTCTTGAAACTCCTTTCTTTCTCGCAAATGGCGAGAACTGCTATGATTGGCAATTTCTTAACCGGTTTGGAATCTCCTTTTTTTCTTTGCGTGACATTCCCTTTGACGGATCCTACGAAATGATCGTTTGGTTCATGATGTCCATAACAGCAATGCTTGTGCCATCATTTGTGCCTAATTGATAAGGTATTGATTATATGTAATATATAACCATAACGGTTCTGGTTCGTGTCAGGCCGTTCGTGACTGGTTTTTCATACATGGAAAAAGGATTATTCGCGTTATCTGCTTAATAAAACAAAGATTTAATTTGTGAATGCTTTTACCTTCAGGCCCGGAGGGTCAATTGGAAGATCAGCAGTGTCCGGATCCGCTAGGGGGAAGCTCTTTAAATTGTAAATTAATTGATATGGTCATGATCCGTAGAAGTTGAGGTAAAGTTTTATAATGCCAGGATCGGGAAGATTAGATACTCCGGGCATGTTCATCACATTATTGTCAGGGGAATCGAGCGTCGGAAGATATTTATAAGACGATGGGATCGTGATGACTTTTTTTGGGGCACGCCAAGCGGGAATCAAACGATGGATGATATCGGGGGATATGGACTGAAACGGCATCCTGCTTTTTTTTCAAGTCAAGAAAGCAGGACGCCTTTTTTTGACTCATTAAAGTGCGTGGCAGGACGCGCATTCCAGTTTTGTTTTCCCACACTCTCCCATTAATTTTGCCCTCAACGAAAATCTTTGTAACATTGAACGCAACCTCCCTTATTTTGGACTGGAATAGGGGGGAAAGGGGATGCTGTCAACTTATTTATTAACTTCATCCTGGTCATCTGCGACGGCAAAAGCTTTGGTGCATTGGCAAGTAGAACGTGCCTTGTACGTTCATGTCTCGCTGTTCACCACCATAGCAGCCAGTTCTCCGACAAATTCCTTCATGTGTTTCGCCTGATTGTTCATCTCTTGCGAAGCCGAAGCTGACTCCTCTGCGTTTGCCGCGTTTCTCTGAACAACCTTGTCTTTCATTGGCTGGCCTTCACCGTCAATCAGACCATGGATAACCTTCATCAACCTGTTTGTCCTCACTCGCGCCGTCCGCGTTCCGACGGCTCATGGAGGCCGTTTCATCGATCGAGGCCGAAGTCTCTTCGATCGCCGCTGCCTGTTCCGACGCACCTTCCGAGACCGACTGGCTGGCATCGGAAACTGTGTTCTAAGCGGCAGAAACCTGCACGGCGCCCGTGGACAGGCCTGAGACCTTCCGAGTGATCGGCCCCGTGAGGTTTCCTGTGATGAGAAATAGCGTAATAACTTGCCCAAAGAACCATGGATAAGAGAGTGAATATGAGAGGGGCGCTGTTAACTTATTATATTAACTT
Organism: Deltaproteobacteria bacterium HGW-Deltaproteobacteria-6; assembly: GCA_002840435.1. Lineage (NCBI taxonomy): Bacteria > Deltaproteobacteria > Deltaproteobacteria bacterium HGW-Deltaproteobacteria-6. The sequence continues at coordinate 122,782 of PHAT01000004.1, read as the reverse complement.
ATTTTTCGACAGGAACAATATAGGAGTGTCCCCTGGCAGCTGGTACCGGCGTGAAGCTCTCCAGCGCTTACGGGTTTTTTGTTTTTGGTATCGGATATACTTGAGCCAGAATCGGTTCAAGGTCTGCTTGCGCGCCAATGTAGTTTATCGGATACTTGAAGCCTATTTTTGCCAGGCGCTTCATGCCGGAAATGGCCCGGGGTATTTCGCCGGGAGGGAGCGCCAGTGAAATTTCATCGTCGGACACCTGCCCCATGGATCTTTCTCCGTAGCAGGGGATGGACAACTGAGGCTTATTGGTGCGGTAGAACTCTCCCAATGAATCGGCGCACGCTCCTTCACCGATAAAGAAAAACTGGAATCGTTCATATTTTTCCTTTTGCAAACCGCAAAGGAGCATCATCAGCTGCGCGGGATTTCCATAAAGCAGCACAACGTCAGGCTCGAATTTCCCCTTTGCCAGCGGCGCCAAGGCGACCGCTTCCGCGACGGGAACGCGGGGTGTTTCCATCTGCTGCTCCAACGCCTCTTCGGGAGATGCAAACCAGGTTTTGGAAAGCATGGCTGCTTCGTCTTTCATGCTTTTTTCATGGGCGTGTTTAACGCCGTGCAGGCGCAGGCAGCGATGGTTCATGTTGTCTTGCCTGGTGATGCCGATGGTCAGTCCCTGAACTCTGGCGCGGAATATGGCCTGGCAGAAGGTGGAAAATGTCGGGATGTGGTAAACATTTTTTATTTGTTCAAGGTCTTCCAATTTTTCAAAGCGTTTGAAGGCCAGCGGATCGGTTTTTAAACGCAGCATTTTTACCAATTCGTCACTTACTTCCAACCAGTTCATAGCGCATGCCCCCTGTATTGAAATATGACCATTCATGAAACAGTCTTGTTGATATATACAATGAACATGGACATCAGATCAATCTATAAAAATCATCCGGCTGAACATTCGCATAATCCGGTGCAACTGCCACCATTTTAAATTCCGGATTCCCCCGGCATTCGCCGGGCTTCGGGCCGGATGTTTTGTTTTGCCTGTCAAAAAATAACCAGCCATAGTATACTGCGCCCATGAAAAACGAACATAAACCGGAAGACATTTTGAAGCTGGCAAGGCAGTTCATGGAAAGCCGGATACTGCTCACCGCGGCGGAGTTGAACCTTTTTACGCTGCTGGACAAGGCGCCCTCAACCGCCGAAAACCTGGCGGGCCTATTGCCTGCCGATTTACGGGGCTTGACGATCCTGCTGGATGCGCTCTCGGCGATGGGTTTGATCATCAAAGAGCCGGGCGATGTGTATTGGACATCTCCCGATGTTGCAGCCTGCCTGAGCGACAGCAGCCCTCACTCGGTTCTGCCGATGATCCACCACGCCAACCACCTGTGGGAAAGCTGGTCGGGTCTGACAGCCAAAGTCAGAGGACCGGAACCGGCCGAAAGCCCCGCCGCTAATGACCGCAAGGCCGATGAGATGCGCGCCTTCATCGGGGCGATGCATGTGATCGGAGCAAAGCTTGCCGAAAAAATTGTCACGGCTGCAAAGCCAGGCGATGCCCGAAACCTGATTGATGTGGGCGGTGCTTCCGGTACTTATACGATTGCCTTTCTTGCGGCCTCGCCGAACATGAAAGCAACGCTTTTTGACAGGCCCCCGGTTATTCCGATCGCGCGCGAACGCCTGGCGCAAGCGGGGATGGCAAACCGGGTCAATTTTGTGGCGGGGGATTTTTACGTGGACGTTCTGCCCGGTGGACACGATCTGGCGATGCTTTCCGCCATTATCCACCAGAACAGCCCCGCGCAAAACGTTGAACTGTTCCGCAAGGTGCTGCACGCGCTGGTGCCCGGCGGACGGCTGATTGTCCGCGATCATGTCATGGAGCCCGATCGGATCAAGCCCGAAGCGGGGGCCGTCTTTGCCGTCAACATGCTGGTAAACACGCCCGGAGGCTCCACCTACACCTTTGACGAGATCAAAGCCTGGCTTACGGAGGCGGGATTCACGAACGTGCAGTTAATCCAAACCGGCCGGCAAATGGACGGCCTGGTTGAAGCCTTCAAGCCCGGGAAGACAGAGCAGCGCTGTTAACTCATCTGCTTATTTCTTTACGACGGATGTACGATTCATCAGGGCAATGACGTTTTTTTCGGACGCCCGCGCCTTTGACCACCCTCTGTGTTTGTGTTATGCGCAAAGATATTATGAACCATACTAACATTTAAGAAAGGAGTCATGACCATGGATCTTTCACAGTTTTCCCTCGAAGGAAAAGTCGCAGTTGTCACGGGAGGAAGCCGGGGAATCGGCCGCGCCGCCGCTTTGGCGATGGCTGACGCCGGAGCACACGTTGTGGTAAGCAGCCGGAAAATCGCCGATCTGGAACCTGTCGCCGCGGAGATATCGGCCAAAGGCGTGAAGGGCAGGGCCATCGCGGCCCATGTCGGCAAGATGGCTGATTCCATAGCTTTGATTGATCAGGTGATGGAGGAATTCGGACGCCTCGACATTCTTGTCAATAATGCCGGCACCAATCCTTACTTCGGAACCATGATGGATCAGGATGAAAAAACCTATGACATCACCATGAACGTTAATGTGAAGAGCCTCTTCTTTCTGAGCCAGATGGCCGCGAAGATTATGAAGCCGCAGGGCGGCGGATCGATCATCAACACCTCATCCATCGGCGGAATCCGGGCGGGCGAACTGGGCGTCTACTGCGCCACCAAGGCCGCCGTCATCATGCTCACCCAGGTGATGGCCAAAGAATGGGGGCAATACAATATCCGGGTCAATGCCATTGCCCCGGGCATCATCAAAACGCGCCTGAGCGAAGCGCTCTGGAAGAACCCGGAAGTCAATGCCAAAGCCGTTGCCCATATCCCCCTGATGCGTCTGGGTGAGCCTGAGGAACTGGCCGGCATTGTCGTATTTCTGGCCTCCAATGCGGGAAGCTACGTCACCGGTGAAACCATTGTGGTTGACGGCGGACGGGTCCACGGTGAACCGGCCTGGCTGGAAAAGAAATAATACGTACTGTCTGCAACCCGGGAGCAAGAGGGTAAAGGATCAGGGATCTGCCGGATAAGGAAACCGTTTTTCCTGAATATTTTTTTTATTCCCGCGATTCCTTTCTCTTCTTTAATTTTAATGCTTCCAGGATGCCTTTTTCTCTGATGACCTTTATCTTAAGGCCGGTCTCCGTCATTCGGAAGAAGCGCTTGCCGTATTTTTTCAACAGCTTTTTATCAATCTCAAAACCGAGCCCCGGCCTTTTAAACGGCTGAAGCATGGCGCTTTTATCCGGAATGATCGGTGATATGATCCCCTCCCGGCATTCGGGTATCCAGGACGGGTATTCCAAAGGATACTCCAGCGGCAGTTTGTTGTCCCTGTCGGCGAGGACCAGGTTCCAGTTAACATAAAAACCGATCCCATTTGTCCAGGTATGCGGAGAGTACAGGCGGTCGCGCTTTTTGCATTCATCAATGACTCTTTTGACCTGGGCAATCCCCCCGGCAAATGTGGCGTCGGGCTGGTAGACATGGAAGCAGTCCTTTTCAAACATGATTTTTATTTCGTCCCAGCCATAGTTGAGCTCGGCTCCGGATATTTTAACTTTTGAATATTTTTTCAACTCCGCACTGCCGTCGTAGTCCCTTGAATCAAGCGGTTCTTCAAGCCATTCAATGCCCTGATCGGCGCAGGCATCGGCAAACTTCTTTGCCCGGGCCAGGTCCCAGGCCGGGATATTGTCCACGATGGTTACCAGCCATCCCTGGTTGGCATCCACCCCCAGTACAAAGTCGTCGCCCATCCCTTTCCTCACTTCCGTGATCTGGCGGATGTCATCCTCCAGTTTGATGCTTTTCACTCTGAGCTTGGCGCACCGGTAGCCCTGCTTCTTCATTTCCTGCAATCCCTCCACCCGCTGAACAGGATCACGCATCTCGCCTGTTGAACAATATACTTCTATGGGGCGGGCATTACCGCCCAGGAGTTCGTAGACAGGTTTCCCGGCTTTTTTCCCCATGATGTCCCAGCAGGCGGGTTCTATCCAGAAATTTCTCCAGCCGAGAAAGCCGGCCTGTTTCAGTAATCCCTGCACACGCTCAATATCAGTGGGATCGGCTCCCAGGAGGTAACCGCCGAGCAGGTCTCCCAGCCCCTCGCGTTCCGTTCCCATAGCGGAGCCTGCGGACCATCCTTCTATTCCTTCATCCGTTACCAGGCGGATCAGGGTAAACCGGTTATGGGTCTGCGGGTAACCGGGAATCCAGGTTGGCCAGAACGTTTCCGTGAGAGGCACGGATACATGGTACAATTCAATTTCTGATATTTTCATGGGCTTTCCTCCTTTTTTTATTTTTGATCATTGACTCTATTTTTAAATTGGTATAACCAATTTGTCAAGAATTAATTTCCGGATGACAAGAGACGGTTATTATAAAAAATCAATGGACATTTAACTTATAAAAATGTCATTGCTTCTTTGTTGAGGTAAAGCAGTAAAACATAAAGGGAGCGGACCATGACTCAGAAACTGTCGGACAAAATATATGAAGATATTCGTCGCGACATTATTAATGGAATATACAAAATTGACAGCAGGCTCCCCACTGAGCGGGATCTGGCAGGAATTTACGGAACAAACCGTTTTGCCATCCGCGAGGCCATGACGATGCTGGCGAGCTCTGGCTTTGCGGAAACACGGCCGCAGAGCGGGACCTATGTCAGGGATTTCAATTTACATTGCACGCTGGAGATGCTTGCCCAGATTGTGCTGATCAACAAAAGTGTCGATCCACAGACGCTGAAATCGATTATGAAATTCCGCGAAGTTAACGAGATACGCACTGCTGAACTCGCCGCCGCCCGGATAACAGATGAAGATCTGGCTTTTCTGAGCAATAATCTGATTGAAAAAGAAAAGAACCTGGGGGTACCGCAAAAGCTGGCAGAGCTTGATTACGGTTTCCATTACCGCATCATTCTTGCTTCAAATGACATTATCACCCGCCTGATCTTTACATCCATGAAACAGGTCTATATGGTTTTTACAGATTTTTTCTATTCCCTGGACGGGGCGCCGGAGACGTCGCTGGCCCTGAACCGCCGTCTTTTAGAACACCTGAAAAAGAGAGATCCGGTTAAATCGCGGGAGGCCATGAGAAAAATTATTGCCTATGGAGCGCGGCGTATTCAGGGTAACAAAGGGAACGCCTGAACCTGCCCGGTTTAACGGACACCCCTTTCTTCTTCATGCAATTCCGCCGTCCCTTCACCATAAGAAGGCGACTGCGCGTTTGCCCAGGATGTGGTCATCAAAGATTACTTCCGCGGGTTTGTCCGCCATGCCGAGACACACATGGAGCGGCAGTAAATGCTCCTCACGGGGATGGCAGTAGCGTGCCGAAGGCGCTTTTTCCCATTGGGTCAGGCGTTGTTCACGTCCGGACTGGGGCATCGGGCCTGCGCATGTTTCGATCAGCCAATTTTGAAAGGCGTCATTGGCCGGATCAGGGCGGTCAATGCCTTCCCAGGAAAACGCACCCATATTGTGGAATGAAAATCCGGACCCGATGACCAGGATATTCTCCCGCGTTAATTCGCTAAGCGCGTGGCCCAGGGCAATATGGGCGGCCGGGTTAAGGCCGCGCACCAGGGAAAGCTGCAGCGAAGGAATATCGGCCAAGGGATACATCAGTTTCAGCGGGATGAATAAGCCATGGTCAAATCCCCGCTCGGCATCAATGCGCGCCGGTATCTTGTCCTGATGAAGCAATTTGGCAATCCTTTCGGCCAGAGCGGGGCTGCCCGGCGCCGGGTATGTGATATCGTAGGCTTCATCGGGGAAGCCGTAATAATCATAGAGCATGGGAGGCGTGTGAGCGCCCAAAAGCGTTGCCGCGCTTTCTTCCCAATGGGCGCTGATGACCAGGATGGCATCCGGCTTTTCCAGCCGGGCCGGAAGCTGTCGCATGAAATCCACCATCGCGCGGTGGCTTAAGTCTCCGAGAATCGGCAACGGGCCTCCGCCATGGGAGAAATAAACCATTCGGGCTTTGTTTTCAGTGCTGTTTTGTTTCATTCCCGGCCTCCCATTCCATCTTTTCAAGCGCCTGTCTTTGTCTGACCGTCATCATTGTCGCACGATCTATTAAACCGATGCGCGGAGAAAAAATTCTCCCTCAATTCCTTCCGCTAGGGGAAAGGGTTGAGGGAGAACGTCATTTACGGATTACCATGTTTCATAATGGACCTTGGCAGGATGGAATCTATCCTGATACGCGCGCTTGTCGACAGGGTAGCCCAGGGGAATAATATTGAGCGGCATGATGTGGTCCGGCAGGTTGAGCAGCTGTCTGATCCCTGCCGTTCTGTCCTCATACGGATAGAAGGTTGTCCACACGGCGCCCAGGCCCAGGGAATGAGCCGCAAGCAGGATGTTCATGCTGGCGTTGGAAGCATCGGGTATCCAATGCCCCTTGGTCGCTTCCAGCCTGGTATTGCCGCAAACCACAATGGCCACTTGCGCTTCGGGGATTTGTTTGGAAAAAGGATGAAAGGTGGGAATCTGCGCGAGTGTTTTTTTGTCCCGGATCACGATGAACTCCCAGTCCTGGGCGTTTTTTGCCGATGGCGCCGACATGGCGGCCTGAAGCAGAAGTTTTACCGTCGCGTCGGAAACCGGCTTATCGGAGTATTTGCGCACGCTGCGCCTGGTGAAGATAGCGGTCAGTGTGTCCATATCGGATGTCCCCGGAATCCCCGTGGTCACAATCCCCGGCACGCCTGCCGGAACGGGCGCCGACGGCCCCGGAGGGGCGAACGCCAGCGTTGTTCCCGGTAACAGATATACCGCGGCAAAAAAAATCAGGCCCGCGATGCTTCTGAAAAAATTTCTTTTGTTTCTGCTCATATCGAACCTCCTTATGGCTGATAATGGCGGCTTAAAATTTTAATCATGTCCCGCGTCGTTTGAACCCATCCGGCAGCTTTTCCCGCGTCAATTTGCCGCTTCGTTCATCGGGATGATCTCGGGCATCGGAGATTTCCCGGGCGCCTTCAGCACTTCCGGCAGCGGCGCGTACATGCGCATCGTCAGCATAATCGGTTCTTTTTGCTCGGGCGCGGGCAGCCAGTTATGGATCTGGTTTGGCTGCCGGGGCGTCACATAAATGGTAAAGGAGCCGTCGGCGTTTTTGACAAGAGGCGAGCGGTCTCCCAGGTTGTATCGCTTCATGGGATTGGGCACAAATTGATCTTTGGAATTGTAAACGCAGAGGCTCCAGAATCCCGCGGTTCTGTTGATGGCGGGTGGCTGCGAAAAGCGCACCTCATAGGTTTTTCCGCCGGTGAGGCGCTCGCCGTTTTTGTCCTTGATGGCCAGCCAGTAGATGGCCTCATCCGATGAATTCGCGCCCAGGCCCACTTTTGCCGTGAGGGCCCGAAAGAGGGCCGTGGCCCTGGAACTGCCGATATCCATGGATGCCCCCCAGGCGCCGTTGTAAGCCAGCCTGGGGTTGCGCACGTCTTTCCCCTTCTCCAGAAAGACGTCCAGCCCCGGGAGAAGTGTGTACCAGCCCACTCCGAATCCGATGACGGCGATCAGTAATAAAAACAGGATGATTTTTTTCATGATCGCTTGTCCTCCTGCTTGTATTGATTCAAGGGGGTGCATTTCATTTGATCCTGAAGGCGCACGACCGCGGGAATATCGGCCGGTCCATCGATCAGAATCCGGCCGAAAAGCCACACCCGTCCGGTGGGCGCCTGGACAACGTCAAGACCGTGGCTCTCTCCGGCATATCCTTTGGGAACCAAGAGCGCGCGTGCGGGTTTATTCAGACCCTGAAGGCGGGATGCCAGATAGTGAAAGGTGTCCGTATTATCCTGAAGAAACTGAATGGACCAGTAGCGGTCGACGGGAGGCATCTCGATCACATAAGGCCCTTTGGACAAATCGACCATGCAATAGGAATAAAGCGTGTCGTTGCTGGGGCGCGGGAAATCGGTAAAGTTGTGATCGTTTAGCTGGCGGCGGTGAACCCAGCGGGCTTCTCCGCCTTCGCGGACGATGTTCTCATAATGCTTTCCAAAAGCCTCCCTGGGATAGTAATACAGGTGGCTGATCAGTCCTGCCGCATACCCGGCCACTAAAATCAATAAGCCGATAATAATATTCTTAAACATATCCGTTCTCCAACTGGTCCTGTTGTCTTTTCCGCCCCGGTCACATCATCGTCTGCGGCAATCGAAATACCCTTTGTTCATAAGCGGTATTCACGGATATTTGCAAGTATATTATTAAAAAGGCATGCCCGCGTTTCAGTCATGAAAAATACGATGGCCTTGGTAAAATCCTCGTCTTTAGCTTCCTGAAGAAAATATCCCGCTCCCCTTGAATTTGCCGAAGAGAAGAGATCCGGTGGATATTTAAATCCTCAGGTCGTGTAAACCAGGAAAAATTTTCCCATCCCGGGTAAATTTTATTTAGTTTCATCCTTTTGAACGGCCGCTTGAAGAGCGGCATTTTCCCCCCCTTTTGTCTTTGGAAGGAAAACCCAGTCCATCCCTGCCGCCATTTCCGGCAAATTGTACATGACGGCCATCCGGTCATCGCCTTTTTGCAGGATAGACTCCGCCGCCATGCGTTTCTGAATTTCCTCTGCGATGGTTTTTTCAACGGCCGCTCGCTGCTCGGGGGTCATTTTTCCCAGATCTTCTTCTGTTAATCCCATGGATTCCAGGACCTCTTCCCGGAGTCTCCTGGCATGAAGCTCCATGATGTAGGCAACCAGTCCCTTTTCTTTAATGATGGCCATATCTGCGGTAAACGGATCATCCGGCCCGGCCTCCCGGTCGACAGCCGAATTCCCGCCACTGGCCATCTGTTTTTCCAAATGCAAAGCAAAAGGTTCGTTTGTAATGATGTTTTTAACATTCAATGCCTGCTTGCCTGCCGGGAAGCCTCCCATGGTATAGTTTGTATCGATTGCCATATTATCCTCCTTCCGGGTTGATGACAGACGAAATTATTAGCAATAATCGGGCCTGAACGGGTTAATGGAACCATGAGGCGCTGCAAAATGTGCAATGTGGAGTTTCCGGGATGCGGAAAACGGATAAGGTCATCCAGGCAAAGGCCTCCAATGCCGAAGAATGTTCCACAGCGGCGGAGGCAATCAGCGGGCCAATAGTTGAGAGCAATAGAAGGCGATGAATCTTAAAGATTCTCCGCTATGCCAGGGTCCGGGACCTGGGAAATATTATGGGCATGAAGTGTTGATGCAACCGGAGTCACCCGTTATTTGTCAGACATGAAAGCTGCAATGACGTTGGCAAATTCCTCTCCTTTATCTTCCTGAAGAAAATGCCCCGCTCCCCTGATGGTTGTGTGGGGTTGACCTTTGGCGCCGGGAATCAGCTTTTGCAAAAGAAGATCACCGCCGCGCGTTATCGGATCACCGTCGCTGAAGGCCGTCAGGAATGGCTTCTTAAAGGCGGAAAGCACTTCCCAGGCTTTGCGGTTAGCCGCAGCGGCAGGATCATCCGGCGTTGTCGGCACAAGCGAGGGGAAGATGCGGGCGCCTTCCTTGTAGGAATCATCGGGAAACGGCGCGTCGTAGGCGGCGGCAACTTCGTCGGAAAGGATCGGCAGATTATTGTCTTTTCCAAAAACCACGTTGGAGCTTTTAACAATGTTGCCCACGTCAAACTGCGGTGACTCCCTGGAAAATTTCTGCCAGGCGAGGAATGCATCCGAAATCGCGGCGTCCCCGGTGGGCAGTCCCGTATTGGCGGCGACTACACGGTCGAAGAGATCGGGCCTTGCGGCCACCAGGCGAAGCCCGATGAGCCCGCCCCAGTCCTGGCAGACAAGGGTCATCCGGTTCAACTTGAGCGTATCGAGCAGAGACAACATCCAATCGACGTGGCGCTGGAACGAATAATCATGGCGGCTTGCCGGTTTATCGGATTTGCCGAAACCCGCCAGATCGGGGGCAATCACCCGGTGCCCGGCTTTTACAAAGACGGGAATCATCTTTCGATAGAGGAAGGACCACGTGGGCTCCCCGTGAAGAAGCAAGACAACATCGGCATCTTGCGGCCCCTCATCGACGTAATGGATTCTCAGCACTCCGCCTTCACCGTCGGGAACTTCCACATAATGCGGCGCGAAAGGATAAGCGGGAAGGTTTCTGAAACGCTCGTCTGGTGTTCTAAGGACTTTCATTTTTTGCCACCTCCGGATTTCAATGCGTGCAATGTTAATCTTGAAGGCCCCGAAAGTAAACCTTCTTTTTGGCCGGGATCATTGCGTATATAAAAGGGGGCATTTTACGACGCCCCTTTTTGGGGGCCATGGTTTATCTTCCGTTAAATACGGCTTTGCCGGGGCCCTGCGACATCAGCACTTCGATGCCGTTTTTCATGTCTTCGCTTTCAAACAGCGGCGAGGCGATCTCCGGAAGGCGCTTGTCGGCTGCGGCAACGCCGTTATCCAGGGTTTCGCGGATCATGAGCTTGGTTGCGGCATGGGCAAGCGTTGGCCCCTGGGAAAGTTTTTTTGCATACTTCAGTGATTTTTCCATAAGTTCCAGTTTGGGCACAACGCGATTGATGATGTTCCACTTTTCAAAGGTGGCCGCGTTATAGAAACCCGCCCCCATGATGATTTCAGCCGCCCTGGCCGCTCCGGCTCTCTGCGTCAGCCGGGGTGTCCCCCCGCCCATGGGTGTCGTTCCGATCACCGCCTCGACCTGGCCGAAATTTACCGAGTCGGCCGCCCACGCCATGTCGCAGGCGAGCACCATCTCCAGTCCCGCCGTCAGGCAATCGCCCTGAACAACCGCAAGGCTGGGGAGCGGCAGTCTTTCAAACCGGTAAAGGGTCCGGTTGAACCGCTTCAACATGTCCAGCGCTTCCGGTTTCGATCGGCCTCTAAACATATCGTCAACCTGAACCCCCGCGGAAAACATATCGCCCTCCGCGCGAAACATCAGCGCCCGCAGGTTTAATTGGGGAATGTCATTCAGTATCTTTTCGATATCCTGGATAACTTCCATGTCGATCAGGTTCAGGGGCGGATTGGTCAACGTCAGAATACCGAGCGTTCCATCTACTTCAAATCTTGTCTTTGCCATGGTTGCGTGTCCTTTCATTTTTATTGAAACCGGCTGAAGGCCTTATCGGGTAGGGTAATGGACAGGGTTGAACAGGGTCAGGTCTTGAAACAGTAATTTTCAGTCCGGAGTTTTGAGGCGTCCTTTGGCGTCAAGACAACCCTTTTTCATGTCGCGCCATAGTTTGACGCCCATGCTTCTGTGCTCGCCCAGAATCTTTCTCAGCATGCCCCGTTCCGTGTTGGGGTTGATGGTGATGGCCCGGAGCACGACGGTCTTTCTGGGGGCGTATTGGGTGGATTCAATCTGGGTGCGGGATACGAAAGACATGTCGTGATCGCGGATGGTCTTGTGCAGTTCAATGTTGAGGTTGTTGATCAGCGCGTTGATGGCGGTGATGCGCGCCGAATTCTTTTGGGGATGCTTCATCAGCTTGTCCAGTTCGGATCTCAGTTCCCCGGGGATGAACCGGTAATTGATGATAAAGAGCTCAGGCACATTCATCAGTTCGAAAAGCGGGTCCCGTTCGATGAATTTGACGAAGGTATTTTGCAGATCACGCGCATGATCAAACAGGAGCTTGTAGCCGGTTTTGCCGAAGATCTTGATGGATGCCCAGGGTTTGAGGCAGGCAAATGGCCGTGAGCCTTCAATGGTAAATCTGCCCTGATCCACGGAACCTTTGCGGATGATGTAGTTGGATGTGTGGTAGAGGTATCGGGAATCGTCCACATTCCTGAATACGCAGATTCCCAGGCTGTTGGGGACGAAAAGGAGCTTATGGCCGTCCATGGTCACGGAGTCGGCCTTCTCGATGCCCCGCATCATTTCCCGTGCGCCATCCATCAGCAGCGCTCCGCCGCCCCATGCCGCGTCCACGTGAAAGTGGGCGCCCAACTCTTGCGAGATTGCAGCCAGAGCATCCAGGTCGTCAATGTTGCCTGTCTCTGTCGTTCCGGCAATGCCGATGACGGCGACAAATTTTGTCGGCTTTCCGGCCAGCTGGTCTTCTTTTCTGATCTTTCGCACAATGGATTGAAGTTTATGGATATCAATTTTATTGATGCAAGGCTGGACGGGAATACGGATGACCCCCTGATCGCCGATGCCGAGGATGGCGCCTGCCTTGCTGATGGAGTAATGCCCGCGCGTAGAAACGATGAAGATGGCCTGCCTGTATCCATAGTGATCAAGCGCTCTGGCCAGCCCTTCAGCGCGGATTCCCTTAAAGCCCCGGTGATCGGGTGGAAACGCCTTGGCCATGGCCAGCGTCAGGGCCGTCAGATTGGCGACTGTCCCGTCCGAGGTGATATTGCCCAGGGCAATTTTATGGTTCTGGATGTTCTTCTGATAAAAGTCAGGCGTGCCGTCATAGATCAGCCGGTGAATCCAGCACAAAAACTCCCTTTCTAAAAAGGATGAGGCCTTGGCGCTCTCAATCTTCACCTGGTTCTGGTTGAGGCTTACGGCAATCATTTCCAGCAGGATCATGAAGTAGGGAACGGCGCTGGTCATGTGGCCGATATAATAGGGGTTGGCTACTTTTACCGAATGTTTGACAACATTGTGTTTGATCTCGTCTAAGACATCCAGGATGAGATGAGGCTGGTCGGGCATCTCGGTGTTGTTGAAAATTTTTGCCAGATCTTCCATGGAGATGGAAGAATGGATGCCGCCCTTCTCTTTAAAAAAATCGTGAATCAGGTCGATCAGATGAACGCCGAACTCCACAAACCTGTCCGACGAGTCGGGCATGATGAAGAGCTTCCGCATGTATTCCGGCGTGCTTTCAATCGTTTTTTTTATCGGCTTCCCGCCGAGCTTGAGTGATTCCATTGCAGGGGGCTCTTCCTTCCATGAGCGGTAAAGATTATCTATATCATAAGACAGGCGCCGGTAAAAAGGATAATGTACAAAAGTTTGCGGATATATCGATCCTGGGATCATCAGCGTCGCCGCCCGTCAACTTTTGCTGGACAGAATTCTCCGGACGGCATAATTATAAGCCACACTTCAAAAAAGGGGATTGAATTTGTTTGAGTGGTTTGCCGATCATCGCCGTAAGAAACTCACCGTTGTTCCATTTCCCGCCTTGTGGGAAGACATTGTGCGGCGGAATGTCGCCCACTACTGCATGCTGTCGGAAGACGAGCGCGCACATCTGCGCGCGCTGATCCAGGTATTTATCGCTGAAAAAGACTGGGAGGGCGCGGGCGGCCTTGAACTGACTGATGAAATCCGCGTGACCATCTCCGCGCAGGCCTGTCTGCTGCTGCTCGGACTGCCCCATAATTTTTACCGGAATGTTGAAACCATCATCGTTTATCCCTCCACGGTGGTTCCGCCCGAACGCAAACTGGGCTTTTTTGAAACCGCGTCGGCGCCGGTGGAACTGAGCCATCCGATTCTCGGGCAGGCCTTTGCGCAGGGCCCGGTCATCATTATCTGGGATGCCGCATTGCAGGGCGGCCGCCATCCCGAGTCGGGGCATAATGTGATCTATCACGAATTTGCTCACAAGCTGGATATGCTCGACGGCGCGGCGGACGGCACGCCGCCGCTCAAAGACCGGGCTGAATACCGCGATTGGGTGCAGACATGCGAAAGGGAATATCTTCGTCTCAAGCATGATGCCGAACACGGCAAAAAATCGTTTCTCGATGCCTACGGGGCGACCAATGAAGCTGAATTTTTCGCCGTGGCCACCGAGCAGTTTTTCGACCAGCCCCTCTTAATGACGAAGCGCTCGCCTGATCTTTACCGGGTGCTCAAAGAATATTACCGTCAGGATCCTGTTTTGCGTCTGGGACAAAATAACTGCGTTGCCGAAGGCAGCGGGAACAATGGCCATGCAGGTAAAAAAGCCCGTGAGGCTTAATCGATATGAACCCTGCTGCGTCTTTAACCGTGATCATTGAAGGAGGCAAAAAATGTTAAAGCATCTTTATTTTAAGCTTTCTTTCTTGCTGGTTTTGTTTATTTTGCCGGGGGCGGCCAATGCTTCCGAAGAGCGCCGGGACACCGGCGAACTGAAAAGCTATCAGGGCCGGGCGCTGGGATCGGTAGAAGATTTTCGTGAAAATTCCATTGACGGCGTTCAAAAAGTCGACCTGAAGAAATACCGGCTGCGCATCGATGGGCTGGTCAAAAAACCATTGTCCTACAGCTATCAGGAACTGCAAAGTTTTCCGCATCAAAAGAAAGTTGTCACGACCCATTGCGTTGAAGGATGGCAGGTCACGGTTTTGTGGGAAGGCATTCCCGTCAGTGAATTCATCAGGCGGGCCGGCGTGGATTCCAAAGTGAATACCGTGATATTTCACGGCGTGGACGGCTACACCACGTCACTGGCGCAAGACGCCGTGACCGGCAAAAACATGCTGCTGGCCGATTCGGCAAACGGCATGACCCTTCCGGCCAGGCTCGGGTTTCCTTTTATTCTGGTGGCCGAGGACAAATGGGGTTACAAGTGGGCGCGCTGGATAGAACGGATTGAGTTTTCCGACCAGGCGGATTTCCGCGGCTACTGGGAGCAGCGAGGCTATAATCAAAAAGGGGATGCCTCCGGTCCCGAACTCGACGAGCTCCGCTGAAAAACAAGCGTGAAGGGAAGCAGGGGCGCCCTTTGGCATCAGTCGCACCGCGCCTCACAATTCAGCTTCTCACGACCGATTGCCGGATGATCCGGGTATCAATGCGGTGTTTCCTTTCGCTTCGCCAGTTCCGCCGCCGCCGCGCGTCCCGCAACGCGGCCGGTCAGGATGGAGGCCCCCAGGAAAGTTCCTTCCAGTGTGCACTTCCCGTTGACGCCGGCAAGGCCCGTCAATTCACCCGCGGCGTACAATCCGGGGATGGTCTGACCCGAGACATTGATGACACGGCAGGACTGATCAATGGCGACGCCGCCCATACTCTTGCGGGTCAGCGGCATGAAGTGCAGGGCGTAAAACGGCGGCTTTTCGATCCGGGGAGGATGCGCCCAAGTTGATCGTGAAGTGCCGATGCGTCCGAAATCCATATCGCGGCCTGCCGTCACCATCTCGTTCCAATGGCGCACGGTCTCCTCCAGGGTCTCGGGAGGAAGTCCCGCAGCCTGGGCCAACTCACGGATTGTTGCCGCCTGCTTTACGAAATCAAGGCTCTGCGGGTTGTTGAACAACTGGCTTTCTATGGCTTCACGCGTCCAGCCGGAAACGTGGAAATCCTTGCGTGCCGCACTGTCAAAAATTGCCCAGTACGAGCCGCCGGGCTGCCTCACAACTTCGGGAAAAGTTTTCCGGGTGTCGCGGGATTCTTTCATAAACCGTTTGCCCGTTTTATTGACCCAGATGGACATATCGCAGTAGGCATTCAAACCGCGATTGCCGGACGGGTCGGATGGACGTTTCAAACCGGTCGGGTAATTCAACTGATAGTGCATGTTTGTCAGGCGGGCGCCGGCGGCCTGTGCCATTTCGTGGCCCGAACCATCGGCATTCTGGCCTCCTCCGATCAGGATCTGATCGGGAAACGACAGATCCTTCGGCCAGTTCTTGCGGACCATGTCCAGGTTGCTCTGGAATCCCCCCGTGGCCAGGATTACGACCGGCGCCATGAAATCGGTCTGTACGCCGTCTTTAAGCCTTTGCGTGCGAACGCCCCCGATGCGGCCGTTGCCGTCCCTGAGCAGGGCAATCGCCTTGAACCGGTAATAAAATTTTACATTGCCTTTTTTGCCGCACTCCCGGTAGATCGGGGCAAGAAGACCCCGGCCTTTGCCGGCAACCTTGTGCCAGCGCGGCACGGTATTGTCGGGCATCAGGATGACCTTCTTTTCAAAACGGACGCCGAATCCGGTCAGCCAGTCGTAAATTTCACGGCGGGATTCATTGACGTAATAGGTGACCCAGGCGGCATCGGGACCGGGGCCCTGCTCATCATGTCCGGCCTTCATGAAATCCGCGTAGGCCACGCGGGGGTTGTCCGGTTCGCCGCCCTGTTCCTGCTCGGGCGTGCCGACAATACAGAGGGCGCCTTCGCTCATCAGTCCGGTCCCGCCATAGGTGGGTGACATCTCAATTACGGCAACGTCGAAGTTTTTTTGCGATAACTCCCAGGCTGCTGAAAGCCCGGCGATGCCCGCCCCGACCACAAGCACATCATGCCGTTGTTCTTGTTGGGCCGCCATGACCATAGCCGGTAAACACAAGACCATGGCCATGGAAAGAAGCATTACTTTTTTGAATATCTTCATCTCAACCTCTTAAAAATTTATTGCGTCAGACATTGCTTTTTGCAATCGATTCAAAAATGATTTCAGCAGCTGAAAAGGGTGCACGGATTCGGGTAAAAGTGTCATTGGAATAAGCGAATGTCTCCGAAAAGCAGGCGACCCCCGATGAACGCGTGTAACAAAATATCGGGTTAAATTCCACACTTTTTTCCCGGAGGGGCATCTCATGAGCCTGATAGGAAATGAACGTTGTCAGCGGCGGCAGGGCCTGCTTCCGGCTGCCGTCACCGGCATTATTCCGAAAGCGGCGGTGGATCCGGTTAAGGAAGTTCTCGAACTTTTCGGGTTTCTTGATCGGGTGATATCGAGTCAGGGACTAGCGGGCGTTATCTTATTTTTGCTTCTGCCGCTTATTTTCCCTTCAGGACTTGCCAGGCTTCTTCAAACAGTTCAATAAAGCAGCCGACAATGCCCAGCAGAAACAAACCCAGCATGAATATCGGTTTGGTGTCCAGCAGTTCATCCAGAAGGTGACCGAGCCAGAGAAACAGGAAGGAAACAACCACCAGCACAAATCCCCAGGCCGATAACATAATGATGATGTGAAACGACGTGGAGGGAGTATCGTGCGTTTTGTGCGGGGTCACCGGCATGATTTATTTCCTCCTTTCGTCTGCTTATCTTTATGATCGGAATAATCCGGCCCGAATATTAATGCATCCCGGCGCTGTTTTTATTCCTTATCCATAAGATAATCTTCATCTCACGGTTTTGCAAGAGGAGGACGCTTTTTACTTTATGGTTGATGTTGGATGATAGAACGCCCTTAGAATTCTAAGGGCGTCCTGTTGCCTGCGCATGACCTCTTCTATTTTGGCACATCTGTCGAGTTACCAAACGCGCAGTATGCCGGAGTTTCGTCTAACAAAGGATCTCTGACGCCATCATTAAATAATATTCTTCTGTATTCTTTCCAATCTACATTATCAGGAAAATCCAGACGATGGGGTGGAATTATCTTAGGCAGTCCTGCTTCTCTTTCTTTCTTATTTGAGTTCCATGCCGGTTCGCCGCCTTTCCTGACCCCTTGATAAACGGTGTAACATTTTCGTTTAGAAACGCTGCTTTCTTTCATGGCCATTAGAAAAATATTATCTGCTTGTTTACGCGTACATTTCTGCGTCCAGTAAAGATAATCATGGACTATTGCTGCTCTGCTGTAATTTTCATATGGTGACAGTATCGGCCATAAAATTCGTGGCACACTGGCAAAATCTGTCACAAAACCTTTGGGTACGGAAATTTTGACGCCTGAATTCCCAATAGAATATTCAAGATTTCTGACCAGAATCCAATCGCGATTATTTAAAAATGGTTGAACTGTTGGTGACGTAGGCGCGCCTTTGCTGATTTCCATTTCGTGACTGGATTCCTTGAAATCCTTGAGCAGAACCGAACCGTTGTCATCCCAGGCCGATTCAACGGTCGGCGGCAAAATAACCACATAACACCCGATGAAAACAAAAATTGTCAAAAATAATAATCGTTTCATTATTACCTCCTTCAAAATTATTTTGACCAACCCGTGCAGATATTAAGAACAGCGCCCTGTTTCTTTTTTTTGCTGATTCGCAATTATTTGATGATGTGAGGCATCATAATACAACTTATTCGGAACAATGCAGGGGGAAACAGGTAGTTGCCGGTAAAGAAGAAAGATTGCCAGATCCCGGCGCGGCAAGACGCGCAATGACAGGGGGTAGATGCCGTGCAGCACGCTTTACTGCCCGGCAGGGACGACCGCACTGCAGAAGCTTGGCCAGAAGAGCCATAACACCATCGACCCGATCATGGAAAAACGATCGGAGGTATCATCGCTTGTTACGGCGACATTCCGATGTTCTTCTCTGGTAAACGCCATGGCCAGTCCCAGCCCGAAGTAAGTGCCGAAGGCGTGAATAATGATGGAGTCCGCGAGTCCTGAAAGCCTTTCGTAATGCCCAGTCCGCCGTCGAGGACAAGCCATCCGTCTGCTGGTTCAATCTGCAAAATTGAACCAGCAACAATTCATTACCCGGCTAACCGATTCGGCGTTTTTATTTATATAAGTATTTACTCTGTGAAACCCCGTTCTTGCATTGATTTACTTTTTATAAATTTTGCCATTCCAGTTTTCATCTTTCGAAAACCTAGTTTTTCGTAGAAACCTTCCTTGCCAAGAGAGGCGTATAAGATGACATTACAATCTTGCAGTTTAGATAAAATGTTTTCCATTATCATTCTACCAATGCCTTTTCCCTGGTACTCTATAGCCACAGCACAGTCATATACTGCTGCCTGATAGGCGCCATCTGAAATAGCACGACCAAAGCCCACTAATTTGTCAGCGTCATACAAAAAAACTTTTGTGTAACTTGCTTCAAATGCTTTTCTGTGCTTTTCAGGCTCATGGTAGGCCATTCCGACTGACTTCAGTGTTTCCGATACTGTTTGCCAGTTCACCCTAAAACAATCATTTTTAACCGAGATTTCCATTTGTTCTTCGTCCTCCTGGTTCAATCATTCTGATTAAACCTTCTATTTGATCTTGCTATAAAGCAAAAACCTGTAAGTCAAATCAAGAATTGGGAAAACACTCTGGGGCAATCTGCAAAATTGGCCCAGCAACAGAAATTACTGTCCGGAAACTGATTTTCGTCCCGTCATTCATTGGGGGGAAGCATCCGCCAGTCCGAAAAGCGCCCGGGCGTTGCCGCCCAGCATCAGGTCCACTTCTTTCCCGGTAAAGTGAATGCCGGCCGGCGCTTTTTGCGGCAGGTCCCGGATGAACCCGATCATGGTTTTAATCGGATACAGAAGCGTCTGAATGGGAGCATCGGAGCCGAACAGAATTTTTGTGGGACCGGCCAGATCAACTGCCTCTCGCAACTGTCGGCAGAAAAGGCCGTAATTCTTATAGGCCAGCGTGTCCCAAACCGCCAGGTCTCCGTGCATATTGGATTGATAGGCGGCCAGAGATGCCCAGGGCCGCCAGTTGATGTAACCGCCCATGTGGGCGGCAATCACTTTTATTTCCGGAAAGTCCACGGCGATGTCGCAAAGCATCAGGGGGTCGGCAAATTTGCTGCGTCCCCGGGGCATCAGCGGGCCGGTGTGGGAAAGAAGAATCCCTTGATGTCTGGCCAGGACTTCCAGAACTTTGCAGGATTCAGGGCCCGCCGGGTCAAAGCCGTGATCCGGATGATATTTAATGCCCCGCAGGCCATACTCTTCCAGGCAGACGCAGGCCATTTCCGCCGCTTCCGGCCTTCTCGGGTCGATGCCCGCCAGGCCGATGATGCGACCGGGATGTCTTCGGACCGCTTCGCCCAGCATCCGGTTTTGCTTTTGCATGATTTCGGGAGTTAACGGTTTAATTTGTATGTTGTCCACATTCACGGCAACGGTGATGTCAATGCCCCCTTCATCCATCCTGTCGATGAGCCGGTCCGCCAGCGGATCTCCCCAGTTCTCCCCGGCGGTTTTTAACAGAGCGTCATAATCCGGATTCATCCCCATTGTTTTCGCTTCATGGGCGATCATTCCAACCATCTCCGCCGCTGCTTTCTCGCTCATGCCGGTCATATAGTGGTAATGGGAATCGATGATCATGCTGTCCTCCTCATTTTTCGTAATCACAATGCCACCGATATGTCTTTCCATAGCAATCGGCTGTGCATTTTTTATAATGGCATGTATTGTCGGTGGGCTTGCCGTTTTGCCATAACGGGACATCGCGTCCAAACCAATTGGCTGAAAGTTCTGCGGGCGTTGTGCCCCAGCAAACCCTTGCGGCCGCAGTCGGGTTGTCTATTCGTCTCTTGGCGCCTCCTCCGGAAGCTAAAGTAAGCGTCGGCGATACAGTCCCGCCGATCCAATAAGTAACCAGCAAAACATCTGGTGAATCGTTGGCCAAGGTCAACTGCATCGACCCAGCGCAGGCGGTATTGGCCGATAAACCAATAAAGAGCATCGCGGCCAGGACTCGCATGGTTTTTTTCATGACATTTCTCCTTTGATTTTTGAGTGAAAAAAGGGGACGGTCGTTCCCATTATATTTCTGTCGCTTTCGTTATCTTCGTCATTCCCGCGACGGCGGGAATCCAGTTTTTTCGCTCTTCTTAATCGCGGAACTTACTATTTTACGGGCGTCCCTCTCGTTCACCGCTAACGAAAAAATCACCCGGAGCGTAGCGATCGGGTGTATTGATTTTGTTATGTATTCTATTCAACCTCTTTGAGTGTTTTTGGAATATGGTTTATACCAAGTGCTAATTCTTCAACTAAAGCAGCCATGAATGCATTTCTATTCTCTTTCTTTTTCTTCCACCATGGCTCTTTTTCATTGCTTAAAGCAGTAATGGCTGCTCTGGTCTTTGGGCCAAAGTATATACTTGCTAAATATATTACACTATCAAATTCACCTTGGTAATCAGCTAGTTTTTCTGCTAATGGAACTGGCGCTTTGAAAACACCATTTTTTTCAAATTTAGTGTTCTGAAGATATTCTGTCCAGATGTCTTCTATTCCTGGAATTTTACCAAATATATTTGCAGCTCTCTCTATCACTTTCAGCCGTTGTTGGAAGAGAAATGTTTCCATATTGATTGCAACTTGCGTCCGTGCAACGCGATCATAATGCCGGTTGGCTATCATGACCCCACCTAAAGTGCCAGATACACCAACAAGACCAACTATTATTGGTATTATAATAAACTGAATTATTTGATTTATCCGCTTTCTTTCTCCATTGGGGTGCCTTCTTCTAACGGAATCGGGTGCCTTTTTGCAGCGGATTCTCCATTTATTCATATTTTAATCCTTTTACATAACGCAGAGTTGAGCCGGAGCGTAGCAATCGGCTCAAACAAATTGTTGGACAATTATTAATATTTTAGTCCTACTAATTTAGCTTCTCTCCCGATTTGTTGGTCCTAATTCAGAAAATTATTATTTATTTCAGTTCAATGGTTTTCTCGAATAGAGGATAAGTTCCATATCGCTGAAAAAACTCCCTTTGTATTTGTGATAACGTTCCGAATGCAAGCATGTACAAATACCTTTTAAGGGGGTTGCTATTTTTCTTCACGACTTGTTTCAAGTTTATTTCTCTCTGTCCTTCTTTGTCATTTCTGCTGTAACAAAAATCAATTTTCGCTTCGTCCAAGTTGAGCTTGTGGGCTAATTCATTCCTAATTCGATTAAGGCGGGTAATGTTGTTGAACACATGCTCTGGCAGGTCATTGCTCTCAAAGAGCAAGCGTGCCTTTACCGAGAAAGAGTAAGAGCGATGATCGCTTAAGATTGCGCGAGGTTGTTTAAATCCCTTCTCAATCATTAAATTCATGACATGTTCAAGAAGTAGGTGCCCCTTCAATACTATACCAAGTTCATCATCGTGTTTCTTGACACGGGCTACATACTGATAGGTTATGTCGTGGCTAATATCCATTCATTGTCCTTTTCGTCCAACGAAAAAATCAGCCGGAGCGTAGCGATCGGGTGTATTGTTCTTGTTGGCTTATATCAAATTTCTCTTTATCAAATACTCTCTGCCTTTTTGAGCAAGGGAATATGTAGTTTCATCTTCCATTATCAATGATGAATAGACGAACTCTTTATCTGATAGATCTTCGAGCCAATATTCAGTGCGAACACGATCAAGTGAAATACCAAGCGCAATTAGACCAGATGAAAGATCTTCATTCTTAGCGAGGAACAGAAGCATTTTTTCTGCGTCTTCCGGAAGTTTATCAATTTTATCCGCAGGTATATTTCTTATATTCGTTATTTCTCGTTGAAGTTCAGATATCTTTTGCTCCAAAGAAGATATAGTTTGCCTCAGATTTTCATTCTCCGTCATCAGTGCAATGCGTTTCTCGTGTATAGCCGCATGCTCGGACTGAATTCCGCCTATCATGCCTTGAATTTGGCGAAGTTCTGCAGCAAACTTCCTATCATCCATACTGCTGGAGAGTTGCGAAACCAAATCGACTAAATCTTTTATAGCACCCATGTTCACCCCTTTTGCAAATATATATTTCAAGCCAACAGTGTAATTAGCGGAAAACGTTCCCTCATATCAGACCATATAGATGGCCCTATTTTCCACTTATTATGATATTAAGATACAAAACATGGAAAATCAGACATTCTATTTTCCACTTATTACAATTATCCATACCAAATTCC
This sequence comes from Deltaproteobacteria bacterium HGW-Deltaproteobacteria-6, assembly GCA_002840435.1. NCBI lineage: Bacteria > Deltaproteobacteria > Deltaproteobacteria bacterium HGW-Deltaproteobacteria-6. The sequence continues at coordinate 100,213 of PHAT01000004.1, read as the reverse complement.
ACTTATTACGATATTAAACGGGTAAACATGGAAAATAAACCAATTCCGGCATTCCATTGCACCCTTTTTCCTCTCCCGTTCGCAAACTAAAAACAGCCTATAGATCCGTTGAAAACACAGGGGACCCATAATTGCTGGACTGAAATAAAAAGAGGAAAGTGACAACCGTCGCTCTCCTCTTACTTAAAAGAAGTTCCGTAAAATTTGAATTCGTCTGTCTCTGCATGCCGTGTTTGATCATGAGCCGTAGCCCCGCCGGAGATTTTTTTGCCGCAGACATCTTTTTTGTGAGTTGGTACTTATGACTGGTTGATTAATTAACGCAGGCTTCAGTAAATGTCAAAGAATATAATGGCCTCCAGCCTCCAGTCTTCGGCCTTCAGTCTTCAGCCTTCTTTTTCACAGTCAGGTACATCGCCATACCCGCAAGCAGCATCGCGGCTGCTCCGTAGAAAAGGGTTAGGTATCCGAAATGGTCGATCATCAATCCGGCGACGACCGGTCCGATGAGCAGCGTCCCGTTCTGACAGGAATGATAGAGGCCGACGAACGAGGCGGTATTGCCCTCCGGGATCAGGCTGAGGAAGAATGGGTAAGATACGGCCAGTACCGTCCCGTATCCCGCGCCGGAGATGATCATAAAAACAATCAGGGTCGAATACGATTTGATAAAAGGAATACAACAAAAACAGACGATCAGAGTGGCCACCCCGAGGATCGTTGTCTTTTTCAGTCCCAGCCTGGGCGCCAACAGCCCCGCGGGAAGCGCGAAGAAAACAAAGGAAGCATTCATCGCAAAAAACGCCTGGACCGCACGTTCTACGGTCAGCCCGAAAAGCGCCATGCAGGTGATGACAAAAAACGCGCTCACCATCCAGAGGCCGATCCATTGCAGCGTCATGCCGGCAAAGAAGCGCAGCAGATTTTTTTGGCCGGCAAGTCCCTTTAGAAGGTTTGAGTGGGTCGTCGGGCCTGGCGTCCTTGACTCCCGCACGGAGAAGGACATGATGGCAACGGAAACGGCAACTGCAATCACAACCCAGATAAACGGACGGGTATGCGACGTTTCCCACAGGCGGGCGGCAAACATCAGGTAGCTCAACATCCCGATGCCCCCGACAAGAAACATGATGCCCGAGGCGAAACTTCGCTGCGATACGGGGACCGTATCGGGAAGAAGCGCGAAATAGGGGCCGATGGCGAGAAAGAATCCCGCGTAGGCGAGAACGATCACGGGCAATGCCACAAGGAGGGAATCAATCCGCATCAGGAGCAGGACCATCATGCAGGTCAGAATCCATCCCCCCACGATCAGCGGTCTGCGCCGGCCCAGCGGCGTGTTAATCCGGTCGGATACCGCGCCCGCGAAAATCGGAAAGAACAGGCCGGTGATTCCTGTTGTCGATATGATAATGCCTGTTGCCGTATTCGAGCCGGTGAGTTCCTTCAGGTAGAGGGGCAGAGTGGCCCAGGTAAATCCCCAGAACGTCTGGACCGCAAACAGCCCCATGGCAAAACCCGCGAGTTTCGGAATCGGAACAAACGAAGAGCTATTGTAATCGGACATTACAACCTTTCGGGTTAATGTTTTAAACTGCCATCCTGCATCCGCCGGTCTGTGTACAAAGTGTTCCGTTTTTTACTATGCGCCATGAATGGTGAACCGATAACAGTGAACAGTGAACAGTGAACCGGTTTTAACCTCCCAAATACGCCTCTTTCACTCTTGGATTTCCCGTCAGTTCTTTGCCGGTGCCGGAAAGGACGATACGGCCGGTCTCCAGAACATAACCCTGGTGCGCGATGTGCAATGACATATTGGCGTTTTGTTCGACGAGCAGAATGGTTTTTCCCGCCCCATTAATTTCCTGGATGATCTTGAAAATTTCGCGCACCAATACGGGGGAAAGGCCCATGGAGGGTTCGTCGAGCAGCACCATTGGCGCATCGGTCATGAGCGCGCGGCCCACCGCCAGCATCTGCTGTTCGCCGCCGGAAAGCATACCGCCTAACTGCTTTGTTCGTTCACGCAGGCGGGGGAACAATTCAAAGACATGTTCCAGGTCGGCGGTAATTTTGGCTTTGTCCCTGCGCTGCCAGCAGGCGAGCTTCAGGTTTTCCAGCACTGTCAGGTTGCCGAAGATGCCGCGGCCTTCCGGCACGTGGGCAATGCCTGTGGCGACAATCTGATCGGCGGCGATGTTCATCAAATCTTTTCCCGCATACGCGATGCTGCCTGTATAGGGAATCAGGCCTGAGACGGCGCGCAGAATGGAAGATTTTCCCGCGCCGTTCGCGCCGATCAGTGTAACGATTTCTCCGCGCGCGACAGCAAAGGAAATGTCATCCACGGCCTTGATGCTGTCGTAGGAGACGGACAAGCCGGCAACAGACAGCAGAATATCAGCATCGGTCATGAGACAACCTCCTCACCCAGATAGGCTTCCAGGACTTTGGGATTTACCTGAATCTCGGCGGGCAGTCCCTGCGCGATGGTTGCGCCGAAGTCCAGCACCACCAGGCGTTCGCAAATGCCCATGACCAGACGCATCTGGTGTTCAATCAGAATGATGGTGACGGAAAAGGTTTGACGAATCCAGCGGATGAATTCCATCAGCTGGATAATTTCGTTGGGGTTCATGCCGGCCGCCGGTTCGTCGAGAAGCAAAAGCCTGGGTTCGGTCGCCAGCGCCCGGGCGATTTCCAGACGCCTCTGCAAGCCGTAAGGCAGGTTTTTGGCTTTTTCATTGGCGTATTCATCGAGTTTGAAGACAGCCAGCAGATCAAGCGCCTGATTGGTGATGCGTTTTTCCTCGGCGTGGAAGCGGCCGATGTGCAAAAGCGCCTCGGCGGGCGTGTAGGTAATCTGTCCGTAATGCGCGATGCGGACGTTGTCCAGCACGGAGAGTTCGCGGAAGAGCCGGATGTTCTGGAAGGTGCGGGCAATGCCTGAGAAAGTGATCTGGTGCGGCGTCAGGCCCACCAGTTCTTTGCCCTCCAGTTTGATACTGCCCTCGCTTGCCCGATAGACGCCGGTGATCAGGTTGAACACGGTGGTTTTCCCCGCGCCGTTGGGGCCGATGACGCCGATCAGTTCATGCGGTTCGACAGCCAGGTTGAAGTCGGACACCGCGCAGAGCCCCTCGAAGCGATGTGTGACTTTATTAAGTTCAAGGAGTGGCATCCGTGGCCTCCTTTTTCTTCTGCCGCCAGATTTTCTCCGTGACCAGGTCGCGAAGCGATGTGAACAGGCGGGCTTCCCGGAGCCCCATGATGCCGCGTGGACGGTAGATCATCAAAAGCACCAGCATGAGCGGCATGAGCACCATCCGCCAGATGCCCAGGGGACGCAGGATTTCCAGCAGGATGGTATAAATGACCGCGCCGAGAATCGATCCGGAAATTGAGGCGATGCCGCCTAAATAAACCATGATCAGAATATCGGTGGATTTGAGAATGTCGAACATGCGCGGGTTGATAAACTGCAGCGCGTGGGCGAACAGGCCCCCGGCAATGCCTGCAAAGAAAGACGAAACGACAAAGGCGATGATCTTGACCTGGCGCGTGTTGACGCTCATCAGGTCGCTGGCGATTTCATCTTCGCGGATGGATAAAACGCCGCGGCCGAAATTGGAATAAACCAGGTTGCGGATCACCCAGACGCTAAGCGCCGTCCAGAAAAATACCCAGGGCAGGGTGGTAAGCTTCTCCATGCCCAGAAGTCCGCGCGGCCCGCCGACGGCATCGATGTTTTCCAGAACGGATTTGACAATCATGCAGAAGGCCAGCGTGACGATGGCCAGATAATCGCCGCGTGTTTTAAAAGAAGGGATGGCCACCAGAAAGCCGACCAGCGCGGCGCCAACGCCACCGGCCAGAATCGCCAGCGGGAAAAGAACGCCTGCCGGGCCCTGCGGGAAAACATAAACCGTCAAAAGAGAGGCAATGTAGGCGCCCACGGCCATGAAGCCCGCGTGTCCCACGGAGAATTCGCCCATGTAGCCGTTGATCAGATTCAGGCTGACGGTAAGGATGATGTTGATGCCCACGTAAATTAAAATCAGTTGCAGGTATAAATCGACAAAGTCGAAGGTGTCGACGGCAATACAAAAAGCGAGACCCGCAAGCACGAAGACCGGCCAGAAATATTTGTATCCGGTCAGTGTATGCCAGTGTTTCATCAGGGCATGATGTGCGGTTTTGACTGAAGCCATACTTATACCTTTTGCGGATGGGGCTTGCCCAGAATGCCGTAGGGCCTGACAATCAACAGAATAAGCAGCAGCGTAAAGGCCACAAAGTCGCGGTAGGTGGAGGGGAAGAATGCGGCGACCATGATTTCCACACCGCCCAGAATAAAGCCGCCGATCATGGCGCCGCGGATATTGCCGATACCGCCCACAACGGCGCAGATAAACGCTTTCCAGCCGACCATGATGCCCATGTAGGGATCAATTACCGGATAGGCCAGTCCATACATGACGCCTGCCGCGCCGCCCAAACCCGTGCCGATGGCAAAGGTCAGCGAGATGATTTTATTGACCGGCACGCCCATCAGCGGGACAATGGTCTTGTCCCATGAAATGGCGCGCATGGCCATGCCTGCTTTGGTGTGCTGCACGACAAAATCCAGAATCAGCATCAGGCAAAGCGATAGGACAATGACGATAATCTGCAGGGAAGAAAGGGAAAGTGAGCCGACCGTCCAGGTGACGTTTTCGAGGAGCGGCGGAATATGTTTGGGATAGGGCGAAAGCGCCAGTGTGAAGTTTTCCAGAAAGAGGCCGACGCCCAGAGCGGTGATAATGGCGGAAACACGCGGAGCGTTGCGCAGCGGTTTGTAGGCGAAGCGCTCAATGACCACACCCAGGAAGGCCACCCCCAGCATGGATAAAAGCAGCGTCGGGACAAAGGACAGATGGAGATAGACGGCAATAATAAAGCAGAAGAAAGCGCCGACCATGAACAGATCGCCGTGGGCGAAGTTGATCATGGTCAGAATGCCATAGACCATGGTGTAGCCCAGCGCAATCAGCGCATAGATGCTCCCCAGCTGCAGGGCATTAAGAATCTGTTGAAAAATATAAGCCATATATTCGTGAAAATAACTTCCTTATTGCTCCCTCCTTTCTTAAAGGAGGGTTGGGGTGGATTTTAAATGTTCATGAATTCTTTCAATGACCCCGTCAATGTTTTTAAGCACGTCAATGTCGGAAAAGCGCAGTACGGATAATCCGAGTCCTTGAAGGTATTGATCACGCTCCTGATCTTTTTTCATGCCCTCTGTTTCATAATGCTGTCCGCCGTCTACTTCTATAATGAGCTTTCCTTTTGGGCAATAGAAATCCACGATGTAATTGCCAATGTTTTTCTGCCGGTAGAATTGTACATCTTTGATCTGCTTCCTTCTGATCTTTGACCAGATAAGCAGTTCAGCATCGGTCAGGTTGGTTCTTAAATTCCGGGCCAGCGGTTTAAGTTTTCTGTTGAAGGGCAGCATTAAATCCCCCTAAATCCCCCTTTAGAAAAGGGGGCTATCTTGAGCTCCGCTCAAATCCTCCCTCATTGTTCCCTCCTTTGCTAAAAGAGGGTTGGGGTGGCTTTGTAAAGAATCAAATCCCCCTTTAGTAAAGGGGGAAGAAAAACATGAAACCTGTTCCACTGCATTCCCCTTCTTTTGCTTGTGGCACTTCAGGCTATTTGCGGGAACGACAACTTTAAGATGGCTTGATAAAATGCCCAGAGACAAGGCGCACGAGTTGCGAGGAATGAGACGTACTTTATGTACGTCGCAGTGACGAGCAACGAAGTGCAACGCAGTATATGGGATATTTTATCGAGCCGTCAGGGTTTGGCGTTGGCAAACCACGTAAACTTCCCATCTTTAATTTTTAAAATAACGGCGCTTTTGATCGGGTCGCCGGAGCCTTCCTTAAACTGCATGTTGCCCGTCACGCCCTCATACTGCGGGATTTTAGCCAGCGCGTCGCGGACGGCCTGACGGTCGTTCTTTCCTGCGGTTTTGAGTGCCTGCAGCAAAAGGCCGAATGAATCGTAGGTCAGCGCGGCTACGTCATCGGGTGTGGAATTGTATTTGGCCTTGTAGTTCGCAATGAATTTTTTGGTGGTCTCCGTTGCGGCGTCGGCGGCATAATGCGTGCTGAAATAATAATCGTTGCAGTCAGCGCCGCAAAGTTTGATCAGCTCCGAGCTTCCCCAGGCATCGGCGCCGATAAACGGGACGGTGATGCCCAGTCGCTTGGCCTGCTGGATCTGCAGCGGCACTTCGCTGTAATAGTTGGGCAGGAAGATAATGTCCGGTCCGGCCTTTTTGATCTTCGTGAGCTGCGATGAAAAGTCCTTGTCATTGGTTGTGTAGGTTTCAAACGCGACAACCTTTCCGCCGTTTTTCTCATAAACATCCTTGAAGATTTCGGCGATGCCCTTGTTGTATTCGGAAGCCACGTCATAAAGGACCGCTGCTTTCTTCAGCTTCAGATTGTCCAGTGTGAATTTAGCCAGGACCCCTCCCTGGAACGGATCGATAAAGCAGGCCCGAAAAACATATTTTTTAGAGGCGTTGGTTTTGGAAGAAAGCGTGGCTTTCGGCGCGGTGGACCAGGGGGTGATTAAAACCACTTTGCCGGTTTCAGCGATTTCCGCGGCAGGCAGCGCGTAGCGGCTGGCATTGGGGCCGATGATGGCGAGAACTTTATTTTGCGTAATCAGCTTCTGCGCGGAGGACGCTGATTGATCGGCCTTTCCGGCATTATCTTCGATGATTAATTTGATTTTATATTTTTTGTCGCCCAGCTGAATGCCGCCCGCGTCGTTGACTTCCGCCGCGGCCATTTCCGCCGCGTTTTTGCAGGAGGCGCCCACGGCCGGAATATCGCCGGTCAGTTCAGCAATGATGCCGACTTTAATCTGGGAAGAATCTTCTTTGCCACAACCGCAAACACCCAGAGAGAAAATCACCAGAAGAATAATTAAAACAACTGATTTTTTCATGAACCGTCTCCTTGTCTGACTCGATATTGTGCCACCGTTTATAAGAGATACCTCCGGGAGTGTCAATACAAAAGATGCTTAATGGATGAAGTTCCGCCATGATGGGCCGCCATCCGGCATATCCGGCATGCGCCGGAGTTCCTGCCGGATCAACAAAAAACCGTCAAACGATTCAGGTCTGGAAACCTGGCAGACTGATGCGACGTTCCAGCCGCCGCGCCGCGATGACAATGATCGAAACCATCACCAGATAAACCAGTCCGGCTGCCATATATGTTTTGAAAAACTGGAAGTTGGTTGAAGCGATTTCCTGCATCTGGGCAAAAAAATCAGGGAACTGGATGAGGAAGGCGACGGACGTATCTTTAAGATTCTGGATGATCTGGTTGGTCAATGACGGGACGGACAGGCGCATCACCTGCGGCAGAATAATCAAACGGAATATTTCGGGATGCGTAAAGCCCTGGGTCTGGGCGGCTTCCAGCTCCATTCTGTCCAAACCGTGATAGGCGGTCATCAGGTACCTCGCGTTATAGGCCGATACATTCAGAGTAAAGCCGATGACGCAAACGGTGAACGACGACAAATGAACTCCGAATTGGGGCAATCCGTAATACATTAGAAAAAGATGGACCAGCAGCGGCGTCCCGATGAAGAAGGAGATGTAACGTTCCGTCCATGTCCGCACAGCATTCGTCCTGCTGAGGGTCAGGTAAAAGACAGCGATCCCGCCCAACAGTCCCGTGACCGACATGATGACCATGAGGAGCAGCGTGTTTTTCAGGCCGGCCATGATCTGGGGTGAATAAGCGATCAGGTCTTTGATTAAAGCGTCCATTCCGTTCACCTGTGGTCGATCACGCTCAGGAAAAACTGCCTGACGCGCGGATCCGGGTGATCATAAAAGAGCCGCTCGGCAATATCCTCCGCCACGACCACCCCTTCATCCATAAAAACAATGCTGTCGGAAATGTATTTGGCCAGAAAGGCATCATGGGTGACGCAAAGCATGGTGATGTTGTCCAGATAGAGTTTGTTGATGACCGTGACCACTTCCCGGGTCATTTGCGGATCAAGCGCGGACGTCGGTTCATCAAGAAAAATCACCGCAGGGTCCATGGCCAGCGCCCGGACGATGGCTACCCGCTGCTTCTGCCCGCCGGAAAGCTGCGCGGGATATTTGTTCCGGTGTTCGATCATGTCCACGCGTTCCAGTTCGTATAAGGCTTTCTCAACGGCTGCTTTGACCGGCATTTTCTTGAGCTTGCGAAGCCCCAGGGTGACGTTGTCCTGCACCGTCAGATGCCGGTACAGGGCAAAATGCTGAAACACAAATCCGATATCCTGGCGCAGCTTGCGGACATCCACTTCCGGACGGGTAATATCCTCACCCTTGAAGATGATCTGTCCCGACGTCGGCTGGACAAGAAGGTTCAAACAGCGAAGCAGGGTGGATTTGCCGCATCCCGACGATCCCATCACGACTTTGGATTGACCTTCATGAAGCGCCACGTTGATCCCTTTGAGGACATCCTTATCATCAAATTTTTTTACCAGATTTTTAACTTCAAGCAGGGCCATGGTTATTCCTTCTCATCCCGCAGCCAGTCCGGGGATCCGGAATTTTTTCTCAAGCGCCATAAAAAGCATCACAAACAACTTGTAGATGACAAAGTAGATCATCCCGACGGCCAGATAGATTTCAAGCCCCCGCAGGGTCACGGCGGTAAGACTCATGGCCTCTTTCATGATTTCGGGGATCCCCACGGTGTAAGCGAAAGGTGTATACTTCAAAACGGAGGTAAATTCATTGATCATGCCCGGAATGGACATTCTGAACATCTGCGGAAGAATGATGTAGAGAAAACTCTGCATCCGGTTCATGCCCATGGCTTCGGCAGCCAGGATTTCATCCCGATCCACGGCGGATATGGCCCCCCGGAATATTTCCGCGAGATACGCTCCGGAGACAAACCCCAGGCTCAAGACCATCGACGTGAATGGTGGAATCCGGACGCCGATGCCCGGCAGACCGAAAAAGACGATAAAAAGAAGGACCAGAACGGGGACCGAGCGGAAAACATAGATATAAGCGGCCAGGAAAAGCGCGACAGGCTTCCAGTGCAATCTGCTCAAAACCGCCATTAACAGTCCAATGGCCAGGCCGGCCCCGATACTGGCTATCGTCACCAGGATCGTATATCCCGCGCCTTTGGCCAGAACCATTAAGATATCCCAGAATGTCATTTTGCCGGTTCGCGCCCTTCTATTTCATCCACTTGTCGATGATTGCTTTGAGTTTCACGGGGCCCAGTTCGGTAAGATAGCGGTCGAAGTTTTCCCGCAGGGAAGATCCTTTGGGGAAAGCGAAACCGAAGACATCGAATCCCGTTAAAACGTAGCTGTCCTGGATGTCCATTTTTTTCTTGTAAACCATGGAAACCCCGCCTTCCACAAAGGCCAGATCCAGCTTCCCGTTTTTCAGATCGGCAAGGACCTCATTGTAGGTTGGATACAATTTGACGTCGATCAGCTTGTAAACACCCTGTGGTTCCCATTTGTCCTTGATGAATCCGCTGTAGGCCATGCCGCGGGGGTAGCCGATGGAATATTTTTTTATTTCGGCGAGGTCTTTGATGACAATATTTCTACTCTTCAAACTGACCAGATTCCAGGTATTGTCCATGTAGGGTTTGGAAAAATCCATCACCTCTTTACGTTTGTCGGTAATCGAGATGGCCGAAAAGGCAACGTCGGCCTGTTTTCCGATCACCGCTCCCAGCATGCCCTGCCAGTCGTAAGAGGTGATCGAATACTTAAATCCCCGGGCCTTGCAGAAGCCCTCAAATAATTCCAGGTCAAGCCCCTGGTACTTTCCGTTTTCTTCAAACATATTCGGCGGCGATGTCGGGCAGACGGCGACTTTAATCATGGAGGTTTCTTCTTCTTTTTTGCTGCAACCGCAAATTCCCAGAGCGAAAATCATCAAAAGAATAATTAAAACAGCTGATTTTTTCATGAACCGTCTCCTTGTCGGCTAGATATTTTATCCGCAGTTTATAAGAGATACCTCCGGGAGTGTCAATATAAAAGATGCTGAAAGTACGAAATCCCGATAGGATGGGACGCCATCCCGCGCATCCGGCATGCGCCAGCGTTCCTGCCGGATCAACGAAAAAGAATTAAAATGCTCACATCATCCATGCCGGTCAAGATTTCTCATCCCGTCATGACGGGAGTCGCAGTAACATTGATGTCAGATCATTTTCTTAACAAGACGGGCGATGGCGGGCGAGGCGGTCAGGCCCGGCGATTCAATGCCGACCAGATTGATAAAACCGGACGCGTCCCCGCGGATGACAAAATCGGCAAACGCATCACGAGGGCCCTGAAGCTTCGGACGGATTCCGGCCATGTCGGGGTGGACATTTTCCGGTTTCAGAAAGGGCAGATATTTTCGGGCATGCTCATAAAAAAGGGCGGCCTTTTCCGACGCCACGCTGTAGTCTTCCACGCGGTCAATGTAAGTTGCGTCCGGCCCAAGTTTGAGGCGTCCATTTAAATCCATGGTGAGATGCACGCCAAGTCCCACGTGGTTCTTAAGCGGCGCGGGATAGATCAACCGTTGTGTAAGCCCGGGTTTTACGCCGGAAATGCCGCAATAATCACCTTTGCAATAATGCAGGTGATATTTGCCGCCCGCCAGATTGGCCATGGTGTCGGAAGTGAGCCCGGCAGCGTTGATGACTGTGGCGGAAGCAAAAGTGAAATCCTCTCCCCAGTCGTTTTTAGCCAGGATGCGCCAGCAGCCCGGGTCGCGTTCAATATTCAGCACCTCTGTCCGGCAGACCAGATGGGCTTTCCCGGCCTGCGCCCGCGCCAGGTAAAGATTCATCAGATCATGAGCGCTGATAATACCGGTTTCCGGAGAGTAAAGGGCGGCTTCGGCCTGAATATTCGGCTCCATCCGGGCAATCTGATTTTTGCTGATCATCTCCAGCGAGGCGACGCCGTTTTTGCGTCCCTGTGCAAAAAGCCGCTCCAGTTCTTCGATTTCTTCCGGTCTGTTCGCCACAATCAGCTTGCCGATCTTTTTGTGGGGAATGCCTTTCCCTGCGGCCATGTCATAAAGCAGTTGTCTGCCTTCAACGCACAGGCTGGCCTTGAGCGACCCTTCCGGATAATAAATTCCCGCGTGGATGACTTCGCTGTTGCGGGAACTGATCCCGCCGCCATGCGATGGATTCTTCTCCAGAATGAAGACGTTTAAATCCGGGCGAGCCACTTCGGCGGCTATGGCCAGCCCTATAACACCGGCTCCGATGATAGTGATGTCCGCTTTTTCCATTCTCAACCCAAATTGTATGTTTTTTACTTCCCCCTTGGCAAAGGGGGATTGAGGGGATTTTCTTCTCTTAAAATCCTCCCTAACCCTCCTTTAGAAAAGGAGGGAACACAAGTAAAAGGAGGGAACACAGGCTATCGCCCGATCCTCCCTAACCCTCCTTTATACCCTGAAGGGCACAAGTAAAAGGAGGGAACACAGGCTATCGCCTGATCCTCCCTAACCCTCCTTTGTACCCTGAAGGGCACAAGTAAAAGGAGGGATGAGATCACTGATATCAGAAGTCACCCTGACTTACTTAGGTTGCTGCTGCTATCCATATCTTACCTATACACGATTTCATACTCCCCTGCAAAAAATCTTGAGCGTAATCGCCGGGCGTGATAATAAACGCCCATCCGATGAAAGGTGCTGCTGAAATTTGAAGATTGCCTCTTACAATGTCAATTCCATCCGTTCCCGGCTGCATATTGTTTTGCCCTGGCTGCAAAATAATATGCCGGACATTTTCTGCATGCAGGAGACGAAAGTTGAAGACGCCAAGTTCCCCGCCGCAGAGTTTGAAGCGCTGGGTTACACGGTGAGCTTTCGCGGCAACAAGCAATACAATGGCGTGGCCGTTGCCTCCAAAATGAAACCGCAGAAAGTCAGCTTCGGTCTTCCCGATGAACCGGCTGATCCCGACCGCCTGGCCTGCGCGCAATTCGACGACCTGATCATTATCAATGCCTATGTGCCGCAGGGGCAGGATGTTGATCGCCCGCAGTTTGCCTATAAGCTCGCGTGGCTCAATCGCCTGAAAAAATATCTGCAAAAGAATTTCAAGCCGGATCAAAAATTAATTCTGTGCGGTGATTTTAACGTCGCGCCCGGGCAAATCGACGTGCACGATCCCAAACGGATTCTCGGTCATGTTTCGTTTAATCCGGAAGTCTGGAAAGTCTATGAAGATGTTGTTTCCTGGGGATTGACGGATGTGTTTCGAAGGCATCACCCGGATGAACCGGGACAATATACTTTTTTTGATTATCGCGTCCGCGATTCCGTCGGCCGCAATCTGGGCTGGCGGGTTGATCATATTCTGGCAACAAAACCAACGGCTGAGGCATCCATCCGATGCACCATTGACATGGCGTCACGCCTGGCCGAAAAACCGTCTGATCATGCGGTGATCTATGCCGAGTGGAAAGGAAAATTCTGATGGGTAAGAAAGAAGATATTCAACTTATTAACGATGAAATTGCCGCGCGATTCTGTAAAATTGAATCCGGCATTGCCGCTGCTGAAACCATTGCCGGGCTTTTTGAATTCCTGCTGACCGGGATTGAAAAAGAATTTAAGGTCCCTTTTGTGTGGCTGACGATAATCGACAACGTCGGCACTGCGCCCCTGATTGATGCGGTTAACGCGTCGGAGATTTTAAAAAACAGACTTTGCGTCATCTCACAGGATGCGTTTGAAAAGATTCTCCCCCACGGTTTGAAGCCGGTATTGGCCAATAAAAACTTGCAGCCTTTTTATAAAATGATGCCGTCCAGCCGGAAATATTTTGTCCGGTCGATTGCCGTCGCGCCTTTTACGCTGGATGGTCAGGTCGTTGGGGCCTGGAACAACGGTGATGCGGACCCGGATCGTTATGCCGCGGATATGGATTCGACGCTGCTTGCGGCGCTGGCGCGCAAAATATCCCTGAAACTGACCGCACTTGTTGCAGGGAAAGCCGCAGTGTCCGATAACCGGAATACTGAACAACCGGGAGGGCTTCATGGTTGACGAGTGGCTCAAAGAGATAAAGAAATCGTGCCCGCCCGACCAGCTCGGGATGATCCTGGTGCATAACGGCATTGTGCGGGCGACATCCAAGCAGGGCGAACCTGTCTTGAGTATGAACCTTTCTTATGACAAGGTCGCGCTGGAAAAAGCGGTGCAGCGCTTTAAAAGCGTGAACGGAATTGTGGATATTCGGGCCCGGATCAATGAAGGGGCTCTGAAAATCGGCGACGATATCATGTATGTCTGTGTAGCGGGAAGATTTCGCAAGGACGTTCTGCCGGTTTTTCAGGAGTTGATTGCCCTGATCAAGACGGAAATTGTGAAAGAAGAGGAACTCTGATCGGAGATGGTGTTTCCCCTCCTTTCACTTGTGCCCTTCTGTGCATAAAGGGGGTAGGTAGGATCGGACGATAGTCAGGGTATAAAGGAGGGTTAGGGAGGATCGGGCGATAGCCTGTGTTCCCTCCTTTTCTAAAGGAGGGTTAGGGAGGATTTTAAGAGAAGAAAATCCCCCTCAAATCCCCCTTTTCCAAAGGGGGACTCAGAACCGGAATGACCAAGAAGAGATCTTTTCAAAGTCATCATAGTGATTAAGGAATGCCTTATGAACAAAGTTCTCATCCTTTTTGCCCATCCCCGGCTTGAAAAATCAAAAACCAACCAGGCCCTGCTTTCCGGCATTGCTAAGATTGACGGCGTCACCTTCAATGATCTCTATGAGCAGTATCCCGATTTCAACATAGACGTTGATCGCGAGAAAGAGCTTCTGCTTGCGAACGACGTTATCATCTGGCATTATCCCCTGTATATGTACAGCGCTCCCGCCATGCTCAGACAATGGACGGATCTGGTGCTGGAGTATGGTTGGGCGCACGGCGGCCAGGGGAACGCCCTGAAAGATAAGATCGTCTTTAATGTTCTGACCGCGGGCGGCGCCAGAGAATCCTATGCGGCGGGTCAGCACAATCGATTTACGATTCGGGAATTTCTTGTTCCCTTCGAACAGACCGCCGCGCTCTGCAAAATGATTTATCTGCCGCCTTTTGCCGTCCATGGCACGCACATGCTGACCCGTCAGCAACTGGCTGAACAGGTGGCGCTTTATCATGAATTGCTGAGGCGGCTGATCTCAGGTGAGTTTTCCATAGAATCCATCCGCGGGTATGATTATCTCAATGACTGGCTTTTAACAGGCAAAGGATAAGCGAAACGATGAGCAGTGCTTTTATACAGGATGCATTAATCTATCTGGCTGCCGCGGTTGTTTTCGTGCCGATTGCCAAAAAGCTCGGAATGGGCTCCGTGCTGGGCTATCTGATCGGCGGCATTATCATCGGCCCTTTCTTCCTGGGTTTTATCGGCGCGGAAGGCAAGGACATCATGCACTTTGCCGAATTCGGTGTGGTGATGATGCTTTTTCTGATCGGTCTGGAACTGGAGCCCACAACCTTCTGGCGAATGCGCCGGTTGATTCTGGGCGCCGGGATGCTGCAGATGGGCGCAACGACGCTCCTGTGCTTTGCCGCTCTGTCCATGCTTGGCTTTACCTGGCAGGCGGCGCTGGCCTGCGGGCTTGCGCTTTCCATGTCTTCCACGGCCATCGTGATGCAGACGCTCAAGGAAAAAGGGTTGGCCAAAACCGAATCGGGCAGAAGTTCTTTTGCCGTGCTGTTGTTTCAGGACATTGCCGTTATTCCCATTCTGGCGCTTCTGCCGCTTCTGGCGATGACCGGTGTGAAACCGCCTTCGGGAGGGCCGGCGTCACTGCTTACGGGATTATCCGGTTGGACCCAGACGCTGGCGCTGCTCGCTGCCGTCAATGCCGTTGTGCTGGTCGGCCGTTTTGTTTTTGTGCCGTTTCTGCGCTTTATCGCCCGCATCCGCCTTCGGGAGCTCTTTACGGCGGCGGCGCTGCTGATTGTGATTGCCACAGCCTATCTGATGATGCTGGTGGGTCTAAGCCCCGCCCTGGGAACCTTTCTGGCCGGTGTGGTGCTCGCGACGAGCGAATTCCGCCATGAACTGGAAAGCGACATCGAACCTTTCAAAGGCATCCTGCTGGGTTTGTTCTTCATTGCCGTCGGGGCGTCCATTAATTTCAAACTTATTTTTGATAATCCGCTGCAAGTAGCGGCGCTGATCTGCGGTGTTGTTGCGATTAAATCCGCCGTGCTGTATGCAACAGGAAAAATCACCAGGCTTAGTTTTGATCAGAATATGATTTTTACGCTGGGCCTGGGGCAGGTTGGAGAATTTGCCTTTGTTTTGTTCGCGTTTATTGCGCAGCTGCAAATTTTATCTGCAAAATGGACGGATATGATGATGGGAGCAACGGCAATCAGCATGACGATAACGCCGCTGCTTTTACTGATTAACGAGCGCCTGATTCTGCCGCACTTTGGGACAAAGGAAGCGGCCCGGGAGAAAGAAGCGGATCATATCGAAGGCGGGCATCGGGTGATTATCGCGGGCTTCGGCCATTTTGGCAGCACCATCGGAAGGTTTCTGCGGGCAAACGGTGTGGAGGCAACCATCCTGGATAATGATTCGGACCGGGTCGATGTCTTAAGAAAAATGGGTTTTACGGTTTTTTACGGCGACGCGACGCGTTTGGATATTTTAAGATCAGCGGGCGCCGATTCCGCTGAAATTTTAATTGCCGCCATTGATTCGCCGGAAATCAATTTTGATCTGATCGAAAAGACAAAGAAGGAATTCCCCTCTCTCCGGGTAATGGTAAGGGCGAAAAGCCGTTTGGATGCCTATGAACTTCTGGATATGGGCATTGATGATGTTTATCGCGAATCCCTCGACACCTCTGTGCGCCTCGGCGTTGATGTGCTGAGCAAACTGGGCTTCCGCAAATACGCCGCCACCCGCGCCGGTCAGAACTTTATCCGGTATGATGAAGCGGCGCTGCGTAAGCTGGCGGCTCATCGTCATGATCAGGAATCCTATATTTTCAATACCCGCGAACAAATTGAACTGCAGGAGCAACTCCTGACGGTTGACCGCGAAGCGGCGCCCAATGTCCATGACGACGCCTGGGACAGCGAAAAACGGGAAGAGTGAGGGCGCCTGCCGCCGGGCGCGGACAGGGCTTTGTTTCATCCTTGCGCGCCGGAGCAAAGTTTGGCGCGCAAGGATAAGATATTCCTGCTGTATTTGACCGGACGGACAGTCTCTCTTTAAAAAGCATCTTGATGCTTATTGCACCTCATGCTGAGCGAGCAACCGGCAGTATAAAATATTTTGCATCCGCGATGGATGACCGCTCTTCGTGGCGTCTGACTCATTTTTAGTGGACAGAGAAAAAATCATTATTATAATAAGGCAAAAGATTAAATGAACTCAAAGACATGAGAACAGGGAGGGTCAAAACCATGAAAATGGAACAATGGATTCGCGCTATTGCCGGTACGCTCATTTTGATCTCGGTCGGATTGGGCTGCTTCCATCACCGGTACTGGTTTTTTGTTACCGCTTTTGTTGGAGCCAATCTCCTGCAGTCTGCTTTTACAAAATGGTGCCTGATGGAAAACATTCTCGAGAAACTGGGCGTGGCCCGAAAGAGTTAATGCAAAGAAAAATATCGAAAATCGGCAGCGGAAAAGCTATGGCGGCGGTCGTTGTATCAGGAATTTGCTGCCGGAGGATTGAATCATGCTTGATGAGTTTTATCTTTTAAAGCGATGGAAGAGGGCGGCGTCTCTGCTGATTACGGGACTTTTCCTTTATTTTGTGCTTTTGATTCCATCTGTCCTTGCACAGGGACAAACGGAAGAGCGGCGGATGACGGTTGTTGAAGCTGTGAAGACAGCTCTTCAGGACAACCACGAAATAAAAGTCCTGCAAAGCGCCGCTCATGCCCGGGAAAGCGATATCGGCATTGCCCGCAGCTATCTGCTGCCCAGAATATCGTTCGAAGAACGTTATCTCCGGACAACAAATCCAAGTTATGCTTTCATGTCCAGACTCAATCAGGAACGCATCGAGCAGCAGGACTTCAATCCTGAACTCCTGAACCATCCGGATGCCATCAACGACTTTCAATCTTCCTTAACGGTTGAACAACCCCTGTTTGTGAAAAAGGCCTATGTTGGTATGGACATGTCCAGGACCGAAGCCCGGGCAAAGGAAAAAGAACTCCTCCGGAAACGTGAAGAAATAGCCTTTCATGTTGTCAAAGCCTGCCTCATGCTGGGAAGTTCCAAAGAGTATGCCCGCGCGGTTGAACTGGGAGTAAAGGATGCCCGGGAAAACAAGCGCGTGGCTGATTTGCGTTATCAAAACGGCCTCGTTCAGTATGCCGACAGTCTTCGTGCTTCTACCGCATTAATGGACGCCCGGCAGAAAATGAATGTTGTGGATAAAAATGTGAGCCTGGCCAAGCGGGGCCTGGGGCTTTTGCTCGCAACAACCGAATCAATTGATGTGGTGGATTCTGCGGCCAACCTTCCCCTGAATATCCTTTCTGTCTATGTGAAGGCCGCTGAATCACGAAGTGATTTGCAGGCTATGCAACTTCGTCATGAGAACGCCGAACAAAATATTCGAATGGCCGAGGCAGCGTATTTCCCCAATATTGGCGTGGGAGGAACCTATCAGCTAAACGATCATCGCCAGCCCTTTGGGTCCGATGGAAAAAGCTGGCAAATGACGGCTTTTCTGCGATGGGATCTTTTCGACGGAACGAAGCGGGAATATGAACGGACAAAGGCAAAACATCTGGCGGCAGTGGTCAGGGAGCAAGTTTCCGCCATGAAAAAAGGCGTCTCGTATAGAATTTACGAAGCTTACATGAATGTGGAGGAAGCGCGTAAAAACACAGCACTGGCCCTGGAATCTCTGAAAACGGCCGAAGAAGGCGCGCGTCTGTTGAAGGTGCGCTATGAGAACGGTTTTTCGTCTCTGGCCGAACTTCTCAATGCCCAGGAAAGCCTGGAACAGGCGCGTGCAGGCCTTGTGGAGCGTGAAAATAACTACAAAATGGCGGTGGCGACACTGAGTTTTGAAAGCGGGACAATTTTAAAGGATCTAAATCTCGAAAAATGAAACCTCTTGATGGAGAAACAACCATGAAAGAATGGCGTCATCGCAAATTTATCATATCTTGCCTGTTGACCGTAATATTCCTGTTTGCCGCCCTGACAACGGGCTGCAAAGGCAATCCGGAAAAAGAAGCAGTCAAGCGCCGCGAGGTGGCCGGCATAACGGCCACGCCTGTTTCCCTGTCCACCGTGGATGAAGTTTATGAGGCCACGGGGACCGTCCGGTCCGACAACACGAGCGTGATTGCCAGCCGGGTGATGGGTGTTGTCACCTCCCTCCTTGTTCGGGAAGGCGACACCGTCAAGGGCGGGCAGGTTCTTTTAATGATTGATAACCGGGATGCCCTACAGAGGGTGCATGCCGCAGAAATGGCTGTCGAGTCGGCAAAACAAAACAAGCTTCTGGCCGAAACAACCTGGCGGCGATATAAAAATATGTATGATGAGAAAGCCCTTTCCCGACAGGAGATGGATCAGATTGAAACACAGAAGAAAGTTGCGGAATCGGAATATGAGCGGACAGTAGCCATGGCAAGGGAAGCCCGAACCTATTTGTCTTTCGGCCGGGTTACGGCTCCTGTCTCCGGACGAGTGACGGAGAAACGCATTGATGCCGGCAGTATGGCCAGTCCCGGCTTGCCCCTTCTGGTCATCGAAAGCGGCGGCGGCTCTTTTATCGAAGCATCCGTCGATGCCGGTCTCGGAAACAAGGTAAAAACCGGGATGATGGTTGAGGCGGTGGTTGAAACGATCAGCCAGCCCCTTTCGGGAATGGTCCGCGAAGTATTCCCCGCCGTTGATCCCCAGTCCCGGACCTTTACGATTAAGGTGAGTCTGAAGGATGCCCGGCCCAGAAGCGGTTTGTTTGCCCGCGTACGGATTCCCGTCGGCAGAAAGCAAGCCATCCTTGTTCCGAATCAGGCTATTGTCCAAAAGGGACAACTGACGGGTGTTTATGTTGTTGACGACAACAATATCGTCATTTATCGTCTGGTCCGCGCAGGAAGCATCACTCCCCATGGAACGGAGATCCTGTCCGGTCTGACCGTTCATGACCGTGTCATCATGTCCGGCATGGAACGGGTGATGGACGGAGATAAACTGGCGGGAGGCAAACCGAAATGACAGGAATCGGGATTTCCGGGAAGATTGCCAGGTATTTTATCAGTTCAAAGCTGACACCCCTCCTCATTATCGCAGCCCTTCTCCTCGGCGTCTTTGCCGTCATCGTGACACCCAGGGAAGAGGAACCCCAGATCGTTGTTCCGATGATTGATGTGTTTGTAAGCTACCCCGGGGCATCCCCCAAAGAGGTGGAAGAACGGGTCACGATCCCGATGGAGAAACTCCTTTGGGAGATCAAAGGGGTTGAGTACGTCTATTCCACCGTCAAACCCGGCTCCAATATGACCATAGTCCGCTTCTACGTCGGCGAAAATATGGAAGAGAGTCTGGTGAAGCTCCACAACAAGCTGATGTCCAATTACGACCTTATTCCTCCCGGCGTCTCCCGACCCATGGTTAAACCCAAGTCCATCGATGATGTCCCCGTTCTGGCCCTCACCCTCTGGAGCAAAGAACCACAATACACGGGCTACGAGCTGAGAAGGATTGCCACCGGATTATGCGGCGAACTCAAGAAAGACGCCAATGTGTCGGAATTTTCCGTCATCGGAGGCCAGCGCCGCCAGATCAGAGTAACGATTGATCCCCAGCGTCTGCGGGCCTATCACCTGTCGGCTTTCCAAATCATGGACCGCCTGGAGAAAGCCAATGTGGTTGTTTCTTCCGGCGCTTTTTCGTCCGGCAACCGCGAAACGATCGTGGAGACGGGCCGTTTTCTGAACAATGCAGAGGATGTGGGCAATCTGGTCGTTCATGTATCGAACAGCCGCCCCGTTTATCTTAAGGATGTGGCGCAAATTGCCGACAGGCCGGAGGAAGCGGCAAACTATGTCTTCATGGGCCTGGGGGCTGCGGCTGTCAAAAAAGGAATGGCGGGAGACACGGCAGGACAGTATGAAGCCGTAACGATTGCCGTCTCCAAAAAGAAAGGAGCCAACGCGAGCATCGTTGCCGATGAGGCTCTGAGAAAAGTGGAGGCGTTGAAAGGGCCCCTGATTCCTAAAGATGTTCAGGTGACCGTTACCCGCAACTACGGGGCAACAGCCAGGGATAAATCTGATGAACTTTTGTATCACATGCTGCTGGCCACCCTCTCTGTAATCGTTCTGGTTGCCGTGTTTCTCGGTTTACGGGAAGCCGTTGTGGTAGCCGTTGCCGTACCGGTCACGCTGGCCCTGACTCTTCTGATCAACTACTTGTACGGATATACGCTGAACCGCGTTACGCTTTTCGCCCTGATTTTTTCCATTGGCATCCTGGTCGATGACGCCATTGTTGTCGTGGAAAATATCAACCGCCATTTCCGCATGCACAAGATTCAACCGCTGACGGCAGTCTATGCGGTGGACGAGGTGGGCAATCCCACCATTCTGGCGACTTTTACGGTGATTGCAGCGCTGATGCCCATGGCGTTTGTCTCCGGCCTGATGGGACCCTACATGCAGCCTATTCCCGTGGGCGCGTCGGCCGCCATGATTTTTTCCCTCCTGGTTGCATTTATCGTCAGTCCTTGGCTGGCTTACATCGTCCTGAAAAACGTCCGCCACGGCCTTGACCATGGAGAAGAAAAAAGGGGACTGGCCAAACTGTATGAGAAACTGCTCGGTCCTCTGGTGGATATCCGGAAAAAGCGCCTCATCGCTTTTGCCGTAATCGGCGCGCTGCTTGGGCTGGCCTTTGTCCTTGTGCCGTTAAAGCAGGTCACCATGAAAATGCTGCCTTTCGACAACAAAAGCGAGTTGCAGGTGATCATCGACATGCCCGAAGGAAGGACTCTGGAAGAAACGGCCGCCCTGACCCGCGAATTGTCCGAATATCTGAAGACCGTGCCGGAAGTGACGGATTATCAGGCTTATGTGGGGACGGCAGCGCCTTATAACTTCAACGGACTGGTGCGCCATTATTTTCTCCGCTCCGGTAGCAATGTCGCCGATATTCAGGTTAATTTTGTGTCCAGAGACGAGCGAAAAGCCCAGAGTCACGATATTGCCAAACGCATACGGCCTGGATTGAAGCGTATTGCCGATCGCTATGACGCCCGGATTAAAGTAGCGGAGCTTCCTCCGGGGCCACCGGTTTTGAGCACCCTTGTTGCGGAAATCTATGGTCCGGAAACATCGCGCCAGATCGAAATCGCTGAAAAGGTGCGCGGTATTTTTGAAAAAACCGACGGTGTCGTTGATGCCGACTGGCTTGTGGAAGCTGATCAACGTAAAATTATGTTTGAGGTCGACCAGAAAAAGGCGGCGGACAATGGCATCAGCACAGAAGCAATTGCCGGGAGTCTTCGCATTGCGTTATCGGGTGCGTCTGCCGGCCTTGTGCACATGGACAGCGAGAAGGAGCCCGTCATGATTTTTCTGCGTCTGCCGCAGGAGTTGCGGTCCAGTCCGGCCTCGCTTCAGTCCGTGACCATTCCCGCCCCATCGGGTAAGCTCATCCCTCTTGCAGAGTTAGTTAAGACCAGAGAGGGAATTGAAAATAAAACAATTTACCATAAGAATTTGAAAAGAGTGACCTATGTGACAGGTGATGTGGCGGGGACCGAAGAGAGCCCCGTTTATGCCATTCTGAAAATGAAGTCGGACATCGGGAAGTTAAAACTTGCCGAAGGGTATGAATTGCAGCAGTTCTACACAACGCAACCCTGGCTGGAAAACCGTTATTCCATGAAGTGGGATGGGGAATGGCATATTACCTATGAGGTTTTCCGGGATCTGGGCATTGCCTTTGCCGCGGTGCTGATCATCATCTATATCCTGGTTGTGGCCTGGTTTAAGAGCTTTGTAACGCCTCTGGTCATTATGGCCCCCATTCCTCTGACCCTCGTGGGCATATTGCCCGGCCACTGGATTTTCGGCGCTTTTTTCACGGCCACATCCATGATCGGGTTCATTGCCCTGGCGGGAATCGTCGTGCGAAATTCTATTCTGCTTGTGGATTTTATCCAGATGGAATGGCGCGACAAGGAAGACCTGCGTCAGGCGCTGATTAACGCGGGCGCCGTCCGTTTCCGGCCGATTGTACTCACGGCTGCCGCAGTCGTTGTCGGTTCTTTCGTGATGCTTTTCGACCCCATCTTCCAGGGGTTGGCCATTGCCATGATGTTTGGAGCCGTCGCTTCGACCATGCTTACCCTCGTCATTATCCCCCTGATGTATTATGAATTTTTTAAAAACAAATCATGTCCATTAACGAAGGAGCAGACAACCGGGGACGAAAATCTCTGATGCATCGGGCACTGGAATCGCGATTGTTAATGCATTCGAATGAACTTTTGTCAGGAATATTTTGTAAAGATTGGCGACCGTCGTCATGAACTCATTTTGATTCAGGTCTCGGCCTTTTCCAGATCCTTCTTCGCATCTCGTGTGAAAGAGACCGTCAGGTAATCAAGCGTTTTGGGCAACGTCAGCTCCATGCTGAAGAAAATCTGCAACCGGATGTCCAGACGTTCCGGTTGACAGCAAAGCAGGTGTCCGCCCGCGGAAAGCGTTTTATCGATAAAGTGGAAGTGGTATCCCGGTACGTTGACCGACGGCATGAAGGATGGTGTGTAAAACCCGACCAGATGCCCCTCGATTTCCTTGAAATGGCGGATTTTCTGATGATCCGTCGCTTCCGAAAGCGGCCGGTAGTTCTCGGTCCGCGGCACCGAGCGTGTTTCGACCGCCTGAAAGCGGCCCTCCATATGAATGGCGTAAAACATGTTATCCGACGGCAGCATCCGTTTCAGATGTTCGCCGAATTCCGCATAAGACAGCGGTGCGGCTATTTCCTCCGTCAATGCGGGTTGGAAATGGCACACCGTAGCGAACGGGGTTTTCATTCCGCTGGCCGCCGGATAGGCATCGCCGTTAAGATCGAGGTGGAAGAAAGAACCGTTCAGGGCAATCATTTCGCCGTCGAGGTTATTGAACGTGCCGATGCCGAAATCGCCCTTCTCTTTAAGCGTTTCGATCGTGATGTCATCCCGGTAAAGCCCTTCCAGCAGGGCATTGATCGGACTGCTGATATACAACATGGATCAGATCCTTCGCAGCGCAATGTTATTAGTCCGGCCGCCCATTTTCCGCCGGTACTTTAGATTGCGGGTTGTTTTTTACGGATACCTGGCTGCCCTGACGTTGTAACAGCATTTCGATTTATCCCAACCCCTCACTGATTTAAGTATCACATACTCGGGAAGGAAGATCAATGGTTACAGTTTGAAAGCCTGGATGTCTGTTAAAACCTGCGTCCCCCGCTTTCGGAAAGCAAGTCACTTTTTTTATATCCGATGGAAAAAAACGCCCCGGGGAAAGATAAAGACTCAAAACTGCTGGATTTTAGTCTGTCCGACGTGCAGCCTGTTAATAAGCATTCCACTTTTGACTTCAAATATGCTAGCTTGCCGATACAAAATGGCGAAGCATTAAATACTATATTCCGGCGGGGAAGGAAGCGCTATGGACAGAATCGCTGAGCTTTTGACAATCGTTGAAAATCCTTATTTTTATCTGCAACAACTTAAAGACAAAACTGGCAAAAAAATTGTGGGCACGGTCTGTTCCTACGCGCCTGAAGAATTGATCTTTGCGGCAGGCGCTTTGCCCGTCAGACTGTTTGGCTCCGATTCGGGTATTCATCGCGCCGATCTCCATCTGCAATCCTACTGCTGTTCGCTGGTGCGCGGCATTCTGGAAGAAGCCCTCTCCGGAAGACTGGATCTTCTGGATGGAATGGTTTTTCCGCATACCTGTGATTCCATTCAGCGGCTCTCGGATGTCTGGCGGCTGAATCTGGTGAAACCTTTTCATGCGGATGTTGTCCTGCCAGTCAAACTGACCACGCCCAGCGCCAGACAGTATCTGATCGATGTTCTGGCAAAATTCAAAACAGATCTGGAGCGCGGACTCTCTCGGGAAATTACGGAAGCGGGCCTGATCCATGCCGTTAAAATCTATAACGCGATCCGCGCGCAGATGACGCGTCTTTATCAGCTGCGTTGTGAAAACCCGCAAATCATCAAGGGGCAGGATTTTCACACCATCGTGCGGGCGGCGATGATCATGGAACGCGAAGCTTTCCTGGAAACGCTCAGCGCCATTGTCGCGGAACTTACGAAAACCGCGCCTGGGAAAAAAGCATCCGGCGCCCGAAGGCTGGTGCTCTCCGGCGGGATTTGCAATCATCCGGATATTTACGACGCGATTGAGTCTGCCGGGGGCGTTGTGGCCGGAGATGATTTATGCACGGGGTCCCGGTATTTTGAAGGCGTTATCAATGAAAATCTTCCGCCGCTTACAGCCATTGCCCACCGATATGCCGAACGCGGGAGCTGCCCGGCCAAGCATGCGGGGCTGACCCGGCGTGGTGAGAGCCTGGTCAGGATGGCTAAAGACTGCAAGGCGGACGGCGTCGTTTTTATGCTGCTCAAATTCTGTGATCCCCACGCTTTTGATTATCCTTACCTCAAGGAAATGCTGGATCGGGAAAAAATTCCTTCTCTGCTTTTAGAGGTGGAGGAGCAGACCGGGGCGGGCGGGCAGTTGCAAACGCGGTTAGAGACGTTCATTCAAATTTTATAATGCACGTGTTATGAAAGAATGTCATTGCGAGACGCCTCTCAGGCGGCGTGGCAATCTTAAAAAACAATATTTTTCGCTATGCTTCGAAACGAGTGACCTGAAAGGTTATGACATCATAACGAACTTTAACGCAATTTCGGATACCGGGTGAAACAGCTTTCCATGAATTTGAACCAAAAGACAGAGGCGGCGATATGAATAATGACAACTCTGATTTTCTGAAAATGCTCGGCATTTATCTGTTTGGGCAGGCGAAAAAGTTTTCTCTGAAGTTCAAGAAAGCGCCGACCATGAAAGAGCTGATGATGGTCTATTACAGCGAGGCCAAGTCGGCAAGACTCACCGGTAAGAAAGTGGCCTGGATCACCAGCGGCGGTCCGGTGGAGCCGCTGATTGCGATGGATATTATTCCCGTCTATCCGGAAAACCACGGCGCGATGATCGGCGCATCCAAGATGGGCGCGGGGCTTTGCGAAAAAGCGGAAGCCATGGGCTATTCCAATGATCTGTGCTCTTACGCCCGCTCGGACATTGCCTGCGCAACCGTCAACGGCGGACCCATCGGCGGACTGCCGCGCCCCGATATGCTGGTTTGCTGCAACAATATCTGCGGGACGGTGCTCAAATGGTATGAGGTGCAGGCGCGCTATTTCGATGTGCCGCTGTTTATTCTGGACACGCCTTTCTGCCATACGGGTTATTCGCCGGAGGCGGCCCGTTATGTCCGGGCTCAAATTGACGAATACATTCTTTTTATCGAAGAAGCCTGCAAGAAAAAATATGATTTTGAAAGGCTGAGAGAGGTCGGGCATCTGTCTTATGAAGGGCAGCAGCTCTGGCAGGCGGTGCTGGAGACGGCCGCGCACCGGCCCGCGCCCATGAGCGCTTTTGACGCTTTTTATCATCTGGCGCTGATTGTGACGCTCAGGGGCACGAAGGAGGCGGTGAATTATTACAAGCAGCTGCTGGCCGGCATGCAGGACCGGGTCGCCCGCGGCATCAGCGTGGTGCCGAATGAAAAATACCGTCTTTTGTGGGACAACATTCCCATCTGGCCCCGGACGCGCTGGCTCTCCAAGAAGTTTGCTTCACACAATGCCTGCCTGGTCGCGGACACCTACACGTCGGCCTGGTGCGGGGCAATGAAGTATATTGACGAAAGCAAGTTCCTCGATTCGATGGCGGAAGCCTATACCCGGATTTATCTGAATATCGGCGTTGATGAAATGGCGAGAATGGTTATTGAGATGATCGACAAGTATGACGTTGATGGGTTCGTGCTGCATTCCAACCGCAGCTGCAAACCTTATTCGTTCGGGCAACTGGACATTCAGCGGATCGTGGAAAAGGAAAGAGGGATTCCATGCCTGATGATCGAAGCGGATATGGTTGATGACCGGAGTTTTTCCGAAAGCCAGATTTCAACCCGGATCGACGCGTTTATGGAAATTATTAAAGAAAGAAAAAAGACGTGAAGCGTGGGTCGTGAAGCGTGAAGCGTGAGACGAACGACGAGCTACGAGATACCACACTGCGGGTGGCAAGCGAACGACGAGATGCGAGATACGAATGAAAACAGCGGGGATTGATATCGGTTCAATTACGGCGAAGGCAGCCGTTGTGGAAAACGGGAAGATTATCGGGACGAAAATTGTTTTTACCGGTTATAACGCGGAGGCGGCGGGTGTCAGGGTTTATGAGGAGTTGCTTGCCGAAACCGGTCTGGACACGTCCGCCATCGATAAGATTGTTGCCACCGGCTACGGCCGTAATTCGGTTAAGTTTGCCGACAAGACCTTTACGGAAATTATGGCCCATGCCGCCGGGGCCTATTCACTGAATCCGAAGATCCGGACGATTATCGATATCGGCGGGCAGGACTCGAAAGCCATGGCGCTCGATGAAAAGGGCAAGGTTAAGAATTTTGTCATGAACGACAAATGCGCCGCGGGAACGGGCCGTTTTCTGGAAGTGATGGCGCGGGCGCTGGAAGTCAATCTGGATGAGTTCGGCGCGATGTCGCTGCAATCGGAACGGCCCTCAAAAATCAGCAGTTTGTGTACGGTTTTCGCGGAGTCGGAAGTGATCTCGCTGATTGCCCGGGGTGAAAAAAGGCCCGATATCATTGCCGGGATCCATGAATCCATCGCTGCCCGCGTTTCAGCCATGCTCGCGCGCGTCGGGGTTGCCGAGCCGGTGATGATCACCGGTGGCGTGGCGCGGAACAAAGGCGTTGTGGACGCGCTCACGAAAAAACTTGGCGTAACGATAGAAGTGTCTTCCTATGCGCAGGTCAACGGCGCGATCGGCGCGGCTGTTTTGGCCTCATCCCTGTAATCTTATTCATATTAACACTTACGGTCAATTATTCATTAGGACATCTTCGGGCAATCTGATATAGCTGTCTTCCATATAAACATAAAAAGGAGAATATTGTGCTTGCTGTTGGTGAAAATATTGATGCTTATTGTCTGAAATGTAAGCTGGTTTTGGCTCATGTCATATTGTTCAAAGTTGATGAAGCGGTGAATCGTGTAAAATGTAAAACCTGCGGCGCCGAACACAAATACCGGGGAACGGGGCCTGCCGCCAAAAAGGCCGCCGCCGTGCGCGCTCCCGGTGTTGCTCGGACAAAGAAGCCTGCCGCGGCAAAGGCGGTGGTTAATGACGCGCCCCTGCAGTGGGATCTGAAAAGCCGTAACATGCCGCCGGAAACGTCCATACGGAATTATTCCATCAGAGAAATTTTCAAAGTTAATAATGTCATCAATCATCCGGTATTCGGGGTGGGTTTTGTCGAGAAAGTTGTCACGGACAAAAGCATATCCGTGTTATTCAGTGATTCCGTCAGATTGATGGGCATGAACGTTTCTTAACGCTTCGGCGGATCATCCGGTGAATCAATTATACAATCCTTTTGATCAGGGTCCTGCTGAAAATAAGCCTTAATCTTCATTCGGACTGAGTCAGGCAGATTGATGCCTATTTCTTTGATCCGGCGCTCATACTTTTTGAATGAACGGGTATGCTCCGACGTATTGATGAAGATTCTGAAATAGGAACGAATACTGCCTTCCAGTTCTGAACGGTATTCCATATCCTGATTGAGCAGATCCTCAACGGGGGCGATGAACCGGTAGTTGATCGGCCGGCAGATGGCGCGATAGGCTACAAAACGCATGGCCATTTCGTTTTCATAATCCTTTTCCCGGATAGCTTTTTCAACAAGGTTCAGATCGATGGTGTCCATGATCTGAAAAGCGTACTGGGGCCTCAAGACATCCTCGATAATCTTTTCGGCGTCCTTGTACTGTGAACAGGAATTAATCTCTCCCGTAAAACCGGGGTCGCAGCGGACGTAAACCACAAAGTCGATGTCCGATGTATTTTCACAAAGCCCCATGTTGGTCGAACCCATAACATCCATGGCGATATCGCCGTGAACATTCTCTTCAATCAGCCGGGCAATCTGTTCGAGCTTTTCCAGGCGCTCTTCCGTTTCTTCGGTCTGGAACGTGCGGTAAAATTGTTTAATCTCATTATAAAGCCGGACTTCCGGAATATGCGAATATTTTACTTCCTGAGCATCGAAATTACGGCCTTCTTTGAGTGCCGCGTACCGCTCGGCGTCGACCAGTGATTCACGCCATTGGCCGTTTTGGGGATAATAATCGGCAATGTCATGAATCCGGTCTAAAACGAGCTTTCTAAAGATGATTTTCTCTATCCGCCTGCCGTTCATTTCAATGTCAAAGAAAAAACCGCCTTCCGCGACACCGCCGGAAAGCGTCGTGACTTCTCCGAAATTGGAGGGGTTAAGATAAATCGTGTTTTCGGTCATCTGAAATCCCCAGTCCATGTGGACATGGCCGGTCAGACACATCAATACCGGGTTGTTGTCGCAATAATACCGCAGCGCCGGCGATCCCGATGTTCCAAATTGATTCACCCGGTCATGAATGCCGTGCGCGGGTTGATGACTGACAATGATGTCCGGTTTCACGGCCTTGAAGAAATTATACATTTCGTTGCGGCCGCTTTCCAGCGGCACGCTTCCCTGATAGTTTACGACGTAGCGTTCCGGGATTCCCGGTGTCCAGATATCCGCGCCGCCGTAACCGGCGATTTTAAGATTTTTCATGTTATGCCAGTGGAGATGGAGGTCCCGCTCATGCAGGGATGTGTATTTCAGGTCCATGTCATAATTGCCGGGCAGGGCGAACATCTGTGCTTTCTGTTTGATGGAAAGAATGTTTTCCAGGACTTTGTATTTTTGCTGAAGGACCCGGCGGGCGCGGATGGTATATTGCTGATACTTTGTCCCGTGTTCTTCAATTTCGGGCGACGTGTTCGGCATGTCGAGCAATTCATCCACGAAATCTTCGACGGTCATGGATTCTTTATGCATCCTGACGCGCAGACCATGAAAATAAGATTGAAGTTCATGATAATTAATCGCGGTGTTCATGTTGTAGAAGGGGATATCGATCAGATCGCCGGCAATGATATAAACATCGGCCACCGTTTCGGACAACAGCTGTTTGACACGGTCAAAAGCGCCATGAATGTCAGCGATATAAATAATTTTCAAAAGATATATCCTCCAGTATCCGCCGGGAAACTTACCCCGGGCGTGTCTGCGCATCCCATGTGTTGCTGTAAAATTGTCATATGTCCGGATAAAAGTCAATTCAGGATATCCCGCATTGCTTTTTGAATAACCGGATATTATATTGATAACGATTCGTGGCGGTTATGTTTTCAATTTTTAAAAATAAAACACGAAGCAGGGAGGAAATATGGAAGATGTCTTATCAGCTTGTACGGTGACGATGAATATTCCCGTGGCCTGGGGCGAAATGGACGCCATGGGGCATGTCAACAACATTATCTATTTTCGCTATTTTGAAACCGTGAGAATCGAGTACTTCAACCGT
This sequence comes from Deltaproteobacteria bacterium HGW-Deltaproteobacteria-6, assembly GCA_002840435.1. Taxonomy (NCBI): domain Bacteria; class Deltaproteobacteria; species Deltaproteobacteria bacterium HGW-Deltaproteobacteria-6. The sequence goes on along the minus strand of PHAT01000004.1, from coordinate 70,401 downwards.
CTGGACATGATGGGTTATCAGCGCGAATCGGGCATCGGGCCGATTCTGGCTTCTACGGAATGCCGCTTCAAGATGCCCCTGCAATATCCCGATACCATTATTGTCGGAGCCAAAATACTGAGCATGGAAGAAGACCGGTTTGTAATGGGCTATGAAGTCTTCAGCACAAAGCACAAAAGAATCGCCGCCGACGGCGAAGGCGTTGTGGTGACCTATGATTATAAAAACAACAAAAAAGTAAATATTCCCGACGCTTTAAGAGCAAAAATTCTGGAACTGGAAAAAATGGGGGAGTAAGGGTTCAACGGTTCACGGTTTAACGTTTACGGTTAAACATTGAAGGTATCCATCGAATCAGGTTGGACGGCGGGAAAGGTGCTGCCGGTATTGATAATCTGAACCATGAACCTTCAATCTTCAGTCTAAATCCCCAACCACCTGACCGGTTGATACGCCCCGCCCAGACAGGAAACCATTCGCTTCATGACGACCAATAGCGGCAAAAATGAAACGGTCCTGAGCCTGCCGGTATTTTGCTGGTTGATATTTTCTTGACATCCAAGTTTTCGTTTCTTATGCTTATCCACCAGATGATGTTCTGATCAAATTAAGTTTGTTTTTTTCTGCAAGGAAACTTTTTCCGGGGGCGCTATATGAAAAAAAAGTCTGAACATGCAGGAGTTTCTTGTTTCTCCGTCATTAGCCTGATCGTGGTGATGATCGGCCTGACCATGGTGCAAAACGCCTTCAGCTGGGGCGTCATGGCTCCGGCAACCATCCATCAGCATATTGCTCGCGGGGCGTATGATCTGCTGAAGTCCGATCCGGCTTTTGACGCCGCGACGTTTCCCTCCCTGGACGCCATCTTGTCCCACGAAGGAGTATACTGGGCCAATATCGAGTTTACGGGCGAAGGGACCACGGGGCTCGACGTCAGCAAGATTGAAGGTCCCGGCCCCGACAGCAAGGGCAATTCCCCCTTCTCCTGGCATTACTACAACCCGGTCAGGAAAGAAGGAGGCGCGCCCGACGCCGTGAAGAAGTTTTACCGGTACCTGGCGGCGGGCATGGCCGCGTCCAAAAAGGAAGCGCTGCCCAAGTCCGCGGCCTGGGGCGCGCATTTCCTGGCCGACATGTATTGCATTTATCACGTGAACGGCGTGAGCCGGGCGACGGCCGAAGCTATTTACAAAGAGCAGCTGGGAGGCTTGTCCACCGATAAAATTGTCACGCTGGGCGACGATATCAAGGGTTCAGTCAAACTCAGTTACCTGACGCCCGTCAAGGGGTATTCCAATAATTTCCATACAGAGCTCATCCGCTTTCTCAAAACAAGCGAAGACTGGTTTGACCCCTGGTATTTCAACGGCAATACGGAAGCCATGATGTCCAATATGTCCAGCCATATCGCCTGGGAAACCATCATCAATCCATCGCCGTACGATCTTAAGGGGTTTGCCCCGGGCTGGGAAAACGGACGACGTTCGTTTGAGGGAGCCCTGGATACCCGCTCTGATCAGGTGACCGCGCTGGCGAGGAGAGCGGCGGGCCAGACGTACGCACAGCGGGAATACCTGTTTGACTATCCCCAATCCGCCGTCAACGAGGCCATCCGCGGCGTCTACACTCTCTGGCGATCGTCCTTTTCGGCACTGAAGCCGGAGCTCAACGTGAAAGAGGAAAGCGGCATCCTCATCGTAACCGGCAAAGTGACCAACCGGGGGAGCGCGGAGATGAAAAATGTGGAGATCCGTTTGAAAGCCGACGGTTGCCAACCGGAGAAGGAATTAAAAAACCAGCGCTTTGACGCGCTGATTGCCGGAAGTGCGAAAGAAACAGACGAATGGCGCATCAAAAAAGGCGAAGGAGAGTGCCGGTTTACGCTTGAGGCCATTGCCGATTCCCCTATTCCGGACCTGCAGTATGCGGCGGTTCAGACGGTGGATGCTCCCTCCCTCATGATCAAGCCCGGCAAAGCGACGTTGACCAAGGGAACCCAGCTGCCGTTCAAGGCGCTCTACCAGGGCCGGGAGATAAGCGACGTGGTGTGGAGCGTCAAGCAGGGCAGCACGGGAGGGTCGATTGCGGCCGACGGCCTGTACAAACCCCCGGAGGGCGGCGGGACGTTTACAATCCTTGCCAGGGGAAAGACCGATCCCAAGCTTTCGGCTGAGGCCGTTGTCGTGATTCCCGGCATATTCCTGGAGACGACCATCACCATCGGCGAGCCCAACGCGCTTCTGCCCTTTACGGTCAAGGTGACCCATCCTCCGGATCAGCCTGTTTTCCGGTGGGATTTCGGAGACGGCGCGGTGATCGAAAAAACCGATCAGAAAACCGTGACCCACGCCTATGCCAAAGGCGATTACCAGATCACGGTCACGATGACGGACGCCAAAACAGGCGCCGTGATCGACAAGGCGACGGGGAGTGTCAAAATTGAAAAAGACGACAAGGCGGCCAATGTCAGCCGCCAGTATTGCTACAACAATAAAACCCGGATCGAGCGGGAATACGGATACTATAAAAAAGACGGCAAAGAAATGCTGCACGGAAAGTACATGACCTATCACTGTTCCAACGGCCAGCTGGCCTTCCGGGGCCAGTACCGTGATGATCAGCCGGTGGGGCTGGCAGAGAGTTTCGACGAGGATGGCAAGCCGACCAACATCACGGACAACGAGGCGAAGACGGTTGTGCGGTATGACTATTACGACTCACGGCAGTTAAAATCCGTTGTGCGAACCAGGGACGGGAAAAAACACGGTTTACAGGAATCTTACTATCCTTCCGGCAGGAAGATGAACGAGAACGGGTATGAAGCCGACCAGCAATCAGGAAAATACGCCGCCTGGTGGGAAAACGGCAACCAGGCCTCGACGGGATTCTACAAGCTCATCCGGCATCCCGAGGGGTATTACAACAGCGTGAAGCACGGAACGTTCAAGGAGTACCAGGAGAACGGCGCCCTCCAGCGGGAGGAAACTTACATGGACGGCAACCCCAGCGGTATCTTCCGAAGATATTATAAAAACGGCAAGCTCTTGGAAGAAGGCGAATACAAAACCGAAAACAACAGGGCCAACAAAACCGGCGTCTGGCGTTATTATTATGAATCCGGAGCCAAGAAAAGGCAGGAGGTCGGTGGAAAATACCCGCAAAGCTACGGTGTCATCACCTACGAGGGCGAAATCGAATGGGATGAGAAAGGAAACGTTACCTTCAAGAGGGGCGTGTATAAATAAAACCGGTTCGTGCCGATTTTAGAGTCCCAGGTACCTGACCAACTGGTACGCTGCCATGCCGCCCAGATAGGAAACCATCAGCGTCATGACGATCGTTGCGTAAAACCACTTATTACTGTTCATCTCCTGGCGCAGGACGGCGATGGTAGCCACACAGGGGATAAAGAGCATCATCACAACCAGAAAAGCGGCGGCCGACGGATGGCTCATCACCGTCGGAAGAACGGCGACCAGTCCATCCTTGCCCACGGAATAAAGCACGCCCAGTGTGGCCACGACGTTTTCCTTCGCGACAAGTCCGGTCAAAAGTGCGGTGATCATCTTCCAGTCCAATCCCAGTGGTACACCCAGGGGTTGAAGCAACCGGCCGAAATAAGCCAGGAAGCTTTCGTCAACTTGCCCTGTTGGAAAATACGATAAAAGCCAGATCAGAAGCGAAACACCCAGGATAACCGTTCCCGCCTTGCGGACAAACGAAATGGTTCTTGCCCAGATGACCATCAGAATCGTTTTTAAAGCGGGGCGGTGATAAATCGGCAGTTCCATGATGAACGGCGCGTCCTGCTTCCAGAGAGTCTTATTGACAAAAGCCCCGGCAATACCCAGCACCAAGATATTTAACGCCAGGATGCTCCACGACACATAAGCGGCGTTTTCCCTGAAAATAGCCGCCGAGACCAGCGTCAGGACGGCAAGCCTGGCGGTGCAGGGGACAAAAGGAATCAGCAGCAGGGTAATCATCCGGGCTTTGCGCGTTTCGATGATGCGGGCGCCGAGCACTGCGGGAACATTGCAGCCGAAGCCCAGGAACATCGGAATAAAACTTTTGCCGTGCAGGCCGACCAGATGCATAATTCTATCCATCACAAAAGCGGCGCGCGCCATATAGCCGATGTCTTCCAGCAGGGCCATAATGGCAAAAAATATTAACAACACCGGTAGAAAAGTCAGGACGGAACCCGCGCCGCCGATAACGCCGTTGAACAGCATTCCCTGAAGCCAGGCGGGCCAGCCGCTGGTGGCGGGTGTGCAAAAAGCAATAAATTGCTGGATTAAATCGGCCAGACGGGTTTGCAGGGGCACGCCGATGGAATAGGTCAGGAAAAAGACAAAGGCCATAATGGCCAGCAGAATCGGAATACCGAAAACCGGACGCGTCAGGATATGATCGATTCGGTCGGTCAGGACAACTTCGCCCATCTTAAAGCGCGACATGGATGCGCGGGTGACTTTTTCAATCCAGTCATAGCGGCCGTTGACAACCGCGTGCAGCGCGTCTTCATGTTTGCTCAAGAGGGACTGGACATGTTTCCACGCGGTTTTGTCGGCAAGTTTTTCGACCAGCCCCGTGGCTTCCGGGTCGCCTTCCATGATTTTAACGGCAGTCCATTCGGCTGTATAAGGTTCGGGAATCAGGGGACGGACTGTCCGTAAAATCTCCTGGTAAATCTGGAGGTGATCCGCGGAGACTTCCGGCCCATCCGGCTGAATTTTAACGCCGCCCACGGCAAAAGCGGAGATCTGATCCACCAGTTCCTTGATGCCGCTGTTTCGCTTCGCGACCATGGGGATAACGGGAATGGCCAGTTCGTCCTGCAGAGTTTTCATGTTGATCTGGATGCCCTGTCCGGAGGCGACATCGAGCATGTTGATGGCGGCGATGACCGGACGGTTAAGCAGCAGCACTTCGGAAAGCAGGTAAAGACTTCTTTCGAGTGCTGCGGCATTCAGCACCAGGATAACGAGATCAGGCTTTTCCCGGATGATGAAATCGCGGGCGACCCGTTCCTCTTCGGAAAACGAAGTCAGACTGTAGGTGCCGGGCAGATCGATAATCCGGATCAGGAGATTGTCCGCGCGGTGTTCGCCCTCTTTTTTTTCCACGGTTTTGCCGGGCCAGTTTCCGACATGCTGCGACAGACCAGTCAGAATATTGAAAATGGTGGACTTGCCGACATTCGGCTGTCCGATCAGCGCGACCGTGATTTCCTTTTCAACGGGAGGTTCACAGACCGCGTCCGCCGGATCGATTTTATAAACCGAAATCTTTGAGGCTTCTCCCTGCCCCAGGGCGATGCGGGTGCCGGACACCTGAACAACGATCAGCCCGCCGCTGACCTGAGCAATCCTGAATCTGGCGCCCGCGACAATGCCCATGCCGGCCAGATGGCTGGTCAGGGCGGAACCGCCGTCAATGGCATGAATAATTCCCTGATCGCCTTCGCGTAAACTGGTTATGATATCCGGAGGTGCCATGTTTCCTATCTTTCGGGCGTCAACGGGCCAGACTGACGCGATATTTTTTTAAAATTTGTTCCGGGCCGTAAGAACTTTTTGTTTTGCGCAGATTTTTGTTGCCCATGTCTTCTTCCAGATTCAAATAGCGGTACTGCGGCTGCAACTTAACGGCCGTGTCGTTAAACATAAACTCATAAATGCCATGATATGCTTTGGACGCTTTGGCAAAATGCAGACAAAACATATCGTCGTTGAGCGCCTCGCCGATGATAAATCCAGCCGGTTTGTTCTCAATATAATACAGGGTTCCCCACAACGCAAGCTCCGGGAATTTTTGTAAAGCTTCCTTGCATACCGCAAAATCGGTTTTGCCTGCGGCCGTGATGGATTCTTCCTGCCAGGCCTCCAGAACGGTCATGGCATCCTGCAGATTATCCGCGCCCAGAGGAATATCCAGCGGATGGTAAGCGCCAACAAACTGATTCAGGTGATTGCGGTGGCGTGTATATTGTTTGCCGGCGAATGACGCCATGTTTTTAGTCAGATAAATGTAATCCGATTCACTGTCGTCCGATGATATGCAAAAAATATCGGCGGGGAAAAAAGGCAGCCATTCTTCCGCGATGGGAAAGAAAAAATTGCTGCCGTTCAATAAATGTTTGAGTGTGTCCGGCGAACAGGTCTGCGGGGTATCGAGCGGCATGATGTAATTCTGGTTCTGCCGGTTGTATGCCGAAATGAACGTGCCGCAGTCTTTCGTCAGGATTGTATAACGGCTGACATTGCGGAATAAATAGACATTGGCAAACGTATAGTCGGAAATATTCAAATGCATTTGCCGGAAACGGCAGGAAAGAAAAGGCTGGTGCGGGAGGTCAATGGTTTCGATAATATCCATATAAAAAATGTCTAAAGCCTTTCTTGGTCATGCGTTTAAAGATTAAAATAATGCTGATGTTCGCGAAGCCAGCGCCGGTGCGCTTTGTAATCCGGGAGCACTTCTACCACCAAGTCCCAGAATTTTGAAGAATGATTTTTCTCCCGGATGTGCATCAGCTCATGCACCACCACATAATCAACGACCTCGGGCGGCGCCATCATCAGGCGGAAGCTGAAGGATAAATGATTATCTTCCGAACAGGACCCCCACCGCCTCTCGGCTGCCGATATCCGAACACCGCCGGAAATCAAATTAAGCATGCCGCCATAGAAATCAACCCGCTCACTTAAATATTGCAGTGCTTTTTTCCTGTACCAGGACATAAAGTAATGTTTTCTCATTTCCGTATTTACGGGGCAGTTCAGAAAAAAGCGGTTATTCCAGAAAATAACGCCTGCGTTTTCCAGTGGTTCAAAATAAGCTTCCAAAGGATAGGCCTGCCCCAGATAATAAAAGTTTTCACCGGTCACAAAGGCTTTTTCCTGATGCGATGCCTGCTGCGCGGCCTGCCTGCGGATGGCCTTATCAATCCAGCTTTGTTTTTCTTCCACAAAGCGGGTGATTTCTTTAACCGGCGTAAAGTACGGCGCGTGAATCGTTACTTCCGAGTTATTGCCGATTTGCAGTGAAATCGTTTTCTTTCTTTTTCTGCTGCGTTTGAGTGAATATTTGATGTCCATAATCATGATCCGGGAACGATTTATCATATCATTTCCATAAAAGCGAGACGGGAAAAGGGGACAAGGACGGCTTTTCAATAACCTGTAAATATGGTAGGGTCGTTTAAAATTTGTGCGGGAGTTCAATGGAAAACATCAACAAACGTCCCTGGGGCTATTATCAGGTCTTGTCCGACGCTCCGGATCATAAAGTCAAAAGGATTGTGGTCGAGCCGGGCGGCAAATTAAGCCTGCAGCGCCATCGGTTGCGTTCCGAACACTGGTATGGCATTGCCGGCGAAGGACTCGCCATCATCGACAGCCGTGAGCAAACGCTGCGCGCCGGTTGCGCCGTGGATATCCCGCAGGGTGCGACGCATCGCCTCGAAAATATTTCCAGCGTAAATCTGGTCATCATCGAGGTGCAAACAGGCACGTACTTCGGTGAAGATGATATCGAGCGGCTGGAAGATCAGTACGGAAGAGCGTGAAGAACAGGCTGTAGTCCATCAGCAGAAACGTAATAAGTGCAGTGCGCCCGGCCAACCTGACAGCCTCAGGCGTGGCGCCTTGTCCCGCCTGCTGTTGCAATATCCTTCTGCTGCTGCTTTTTTGCCGTGTCTTTTTCCACATAAATCTTTTTGCCGGTTGCCGGATTGATGCCCGTCCAGTACATGAGCGCCGAGGTGGTGGAGGGAAGGGGCGTGAAAATCTGCACCTGCTGCGGTGTGGTATGTAGTTCACGTGAGGCGAAGGATTTCAAGTCCCGCATATCTTCTTCGGTGCAGCCCGGATGAGCGGCGATAAAATAGTAAGTCAGAAATTGTTTGAGTCCCGCTTCCGCATTCATCTTTTCGAAAAGATTTTTAAACCCGACCAGCGTCTGTGGATTCGGTTTGCCCATGAGCGCCAGCACAGCGGGTGTGGCATGCTCCGGGGCGATCTTCAATTGTCCGGAGATGTGATGTTTAGTGAGCTCGCGCAGATAAGACGCGCCATGTCTTTTATCCGCCAGCACCAGATCGTGCCGGATGCCGGACGCGACAAATATTTTTTTGATGCCGTCAATGGTGCGAAGATTTTTCAACAGATGAATTTGTCTCCCGTGATCGGCTTTCAGAGAGGGACAGGCCTGAGGATACAGGCATCGTTTGTCGGGACAGGCGCCCCGCTCCTGTTTGCGGGAGCAGTCGATGCCATACATGTTGGCCGTCGCTCCGCCCACATCCAAAAGGTAGCCTTTAAAATCAGGCAGCGCCGCTATTTTCCGGGCTTCAGCCATGATGGATGCTTCGCTGCGGCTGAGAATCGTCCGGCCTTCGTGCAGGGCGATGGAGCAGAAATGACATTCGCCGAAGCAGCCCCGGTGCGTGGTCAGAGAAAAAGCGATGGTATCCATCGCGCGGACGTGGCCCTGTGCCCGGTAAAAGGGATGGACGCTGCGTGAAAAATTCAGGCCGTAAACCGTGTCCAGTTCACTGACGGAAAGATGCCGGGCGGGCGGATGATGCGCCAGATAGCGGTTGCCATGCTGCTGATAAAGGCCGCAAGCGGTGACCGGATCATTGTTGGAGGCAAAAATATTAAACATGTCCGCGAATGTTTTTTTAGAAGCGGCGGCATTTTCGAAGGAAGGAAGCTCCCGGTAGCCCACAGGCTGCTCGCTTTCAATCGTGCAGGTGCCTGGAATGTTCCTGATATCCATTCCAGCCGCCAGCCTTCCGGCGATTTCAACCACGGCCCGCTCCGCCATGCCGTAGGCCAGAATATCGGCGCGCGCGTCAAACAGAATCGAGCGGCGCACGGCATCCGACCAGTAATCATAATGGGCGATGCGGCGGAGGCTTGCCTCAATGCCTCCCAAAACAAGGGGTTTTGTGTTTTTAAAATATTGCCGGATGAGATTGGCATAGACGACGGAAGCCCGGTCGGGACGGCGGTTGTTCTTGCCGCCGGGGGTCAGGTCATCTTCATGCCTTCTTTTTTTTGCGGCCGTGTAATTGGCCACCATGGAATCCATGCAGCCGCCGGTGATGCCCCAGAAGAGGCGCGGCTCACCCAGCCGACTGATATCGGCGGCGCTTTTGATATCCGGCTGTGCGATAATCCCGACGCGATAACCCTCATTGGCCAACACCCGGCCGATGACGGCCACACCGATATGGGGACTGTCGATATAGGCGTCGCCTGTGACCAAAATGACATCAAGCCCGTTCCAGGCTCTTTTTTTTAATTCTTGAGGAGTGGTCGGAAGAAACATTTTAAAGGACACCGATCATTCTTAAACCCAGAGCCAGCGCGGTACCCATGGCGAGCATGGAGATCCGTCCCGTCCACCGGTGCGCCATGCGGACATCGGGTTTGTTTGCGGTTTTCAACAGGGAGAATCCGAGATACAGCGTCACAGCAGTCAGAACGAAAGTGATCAGGCCGATCCATTGATGAGGCCCCTCCAGATGCTCGTCGCCGGATATCGCAACATGGGTGAAAGCCATCGCGGCGCCGGAGGCGAGCAGGCAAAAACCGGCTGTATTGAAGCGTCTGTGCCATTTCAACCAGAATTTCTTTTTTCGCCCGAACATGGCCAGGCCGATGCCCGCCGCGACGCACAACAAAGCGGCGATCATCAGAGACAGGTGAACAATGATCAGCATGGTGTATTCTCCCGGTAATCTTTCAGTCAGAAGGTTTGCGACGAATGCTACAGGGCCAGTTCCATTCCCTGATGGACGGCAAAACATTCCAGCGGAGAATTCTTTTCAGAGATGATGCGGCGGCATGCGGCGACCATATCGTCAATGTCGGCATCGAAACGGTCCTGATTGTGATGGAAAAGCCCCAGCTGCTTGACGCCGGCGTTCAGCGCGAGATTTACCGCCTGCTCGATGGTGGAATGCCCCCAGCCGCATCGCTTCGGGTATTCTTCGTCCCGGTATTCGGCGTCATGAATCAGCAGATCGGCGCCTTGGCAGAATTCACGATAGTCGTCATACGCAAGCCCGCCTTCATGCCGGAATCCCAGTTCGTTGTCGGTCAGAAAAATAAAGTTTTTGCCGGCCTCTGAAAATTTATAACCGTTTCCCTGATTGGGATGGGAGAGCGCAATAGGCGAGATGGCCATGTCCCCCATCTGATAAGTGTCTCCACAGATATTCGCATAAGAGACATTGGCGTGAATGGCATCATAGTCAATCGGGAAGTAGGGAGCGGACATGACGCGCGCCAGCATTTCCTTAATGGAGTCCTGAGCGAAAGCGCAGCCCCAGACGGTAATATTGGTATCCTGCCGGTAAAGCGGCTTAAAAAAAGGGAATCCTGTGATATGGTCCCAGTGGGCGTGTGTCAGGAGCAGAATTAAATCCCGGCGTTTTTCCGCCAAGAAGGCATTGCCCGCTTCGCGGATTCCCGATCCGGCGTCAATCAGCAAAATATCATCACGGTTGTTTCTGATTTCCAGACAGGTGGTGTTGCCGCCGTAGCGCAAATAATTATTCCCGGAAACAGGTATGGATCCTCTAGCACCCCAGCAGCGTATGATCATAGCTCTCCCTTTGTAGGATAATCATACAGAATATTTATTTTTTATCAAGTACGATGTCATAAAAAAAATTAAAACTTGCAATTAATTAAAAGACTCTTATCTTAAAGCAATATAATTTTCAACAGGAGGCTATCCATGAAAAGCATCAAAATAAAAGGCATGAGTTGTCAGCATTGTGTCATGGCGGTTACCCGGGCGCTTGGCGCCTTGGACGGAATCAAAGATGTTCGGGTCGATTTGAAAACAGGCGTGGCAACCTACGAGGAAGTAAAGCCGGTGGATGCGCAGGTGGTTGCCGAGGCGGTAAAGAAAGCGGGTTACGACGTTGTCGGATAGAATCCAGCTGCATATTCAGGGAATGACCTGCGCCACCTGTGTAAGGCGCGTGGAGGAAGGCTTGCGCCAGATGCCCGGTGTCCTTTCCGCCGTGGTGAATTTTGCAACGGAAAAAGCGCAGGTGGAATATGACAAAGATATTACCGACGCCGCTGCTCTGCAACGCAAGGTGCTGGACCTGGGTTATGAAGCTTTTGTCGATACCGCAGGCCTCCGGCAGCAAAAAACAACGATTTCAGTCGGCGGCATGACTTGCGCCGCCTGCGTAAGGCGCGTGGAAAATGCCCTCCGGGAAGTTGAGGGTGTCCTGGATGTCAACGTCAACCTGGCGACCGCGCGCGCCACCGTCCTTCATGAGGCAAGGTGGGCGGGGGTGCAGGCGCTGGCCCGGGCCGTAACGGAACAGGGTTATGAATTTCTGGGCGAACTTACAGATTCCTTTGATGATCCTATTGAGAAAGCCCGCGCACGGGAACTGAAGGAACTGACCTTAAAAGTCGTCTGCGGCGCGATATTGAGCGTGATCATCTTCTTCGGTTCCATGCAGCACTGGTTTGGTTTTCTGCATTTTATTCCCCATCAGGTTATGCTTCTATCAATGTTTGTTTTGACTGCACCCGCCGTGTTCTGGGTCGGGAGCCGTTTTTTTGTCGGCGCTTGGAAAGCCGCAAAACAAAAAACATCGGATATGAATACCCTCGTCGCCGTTGGAGCTTTATCAGCGTATGTCTATTCAGCGGCGGCAACTTTTTTTCCGCATTTCTTCGAAAGCGCCGGTGTGGCGCCTCACGTCTATTATGACGGCGCGGCCATGATTATCACCCTGATTCTTCTGGGCAGGCTTTTGGAAGCCCGGGCCAAAGGCAAGACCTCCGGCGCGATCAAGAAGCTCATGGGGCTCAAACCTAAAACCGCGCATGTTTTGCGGGACGGGGATGAAATGGAGATTCCCGTGGATGCGTTGCAGATGGGTGATATTGTCCTGGTTAAGCCGGGCGAGAAAGTTCCCGTAGACGGCGTGGTTTTATCCGGTCAATCAACGCTCGATGAATCCATGCTGACCGGTGAAAGCATGCCGGTCGCGAAAGAAACCGGTCAAAAGGTATTTGCCGCCACGATGAATAAAACCGGCAGCTTTACGTTTCGCGCAACCGGTGTGGGTTCGGAGACCATGCTGGCCCATATTATCCGGATGGTGGAAGAGGCGCAGGGCTCTAAAGCGCCGATTCAACGTCTGGCGGACAAAGTGGCCTCCATTTTTGTGCCGATTGTATTTGTGATCGCTTTTGTGACATTTGCCCTCTGGTATTTTCTTCCAGCCGATGCCGGATTCAGCCGCGCTTTAATCAATTTTGTTTCGGTGCTGGTGATTGCCTGCCCCTGCGCGCTGGGGCTGGCCACACCGACGGCCATTATGGTCGGCACGGGTCTGGGCGCGCAAAGCGGTATTTTGATCAAGGGCGGCGAAGCCCTCGAAAAAATCCATCAGCTCACCGTTATTGTTTTTGATAAAACCGGGACGCTGACGCGCGGCGAACCGGAAGTCACCGATGTTGTCGCCGCCGCAGGCTTTGATGAAGGCTTTGTGCTGGCCGTGGCCGCCGCGCTGGAGAAAACATCGGAGCATCCGCTGGCCCGGGCCATTTTACGGCGGGCGCAGACCCGTCAGACCGTATCGGGTCCGGCGGAACAATTTCTCGCGCTCTCCGGCATGGGGGCCAGAGGTTTTGTGGACGGCAAGCTTTGTTTGATCGGCAATCGGCTGTTAATGAGCGATCAGGGGATTTCGATTGATCTCCCGGACAGTGCGGCGGCCGGACTGGAAGGTGAGGGGAAGACCGTCGTTTATGTCGCATCGGAGAAAAAAATAATCGGCCTCATTGCGCTGGCCGATGTGCCGAAAGCGTCCGCCGGGCAGGCTGTGAAAAGCCTGAAGCACAGAGGTTTGAAAGTGGCAATGGTGACCGGAGATAATAAAGGCACGGCCGCAAGTATTGCCGCTCAACTGGGCATTGAAAGGGTGATGGCGGAGGTGTTGCCGGGAAGCAAAGCGGATGAAATCAGAAAATTGCAGGCGGAAGGTGAAGTCGTGGCGATGGTGGGCGACGGCATCAACGATGCCCCGGCGCTGGCGGCAGCCGATGTGGGCATAGCCATCGGCGCGGGAACCGATGTGGCAATTGAAGCCGCCGATATTACCCTGATCCGCGATGATTTGAAGGCCGTACCGGAGGCGATAGCGCTTTCGTTTGCCACCATGCGGGTCATCAGGCAGAATCTTTTCTGGGCGTTTATCTACAACATCATCGGGATTCCGATTGCCGCGGGTGTGCTTTATCCCTTTTTCGGCATCCTGCTCAATCCGGAATTTGCCGCCGCCGCCATGGCCTTCAGTTCCGTTTCAGTCGTCAGCAATTCGCTCAGACTGAGAAGGGTTTGGGGGAAGGGCGAAGGTTCAAGGAGCAAGGTTCAAGAATAAGGGAAATAGTGACTGGTAACATTGACGAGTAGCATGCAGGGGCGGGATTTTCCCGCCCTTTTGTTTGGTGAAGCAAGCAAAAAGGAACGCAGGTGAACCGGGGTATGCCTTCGCTCAAATACCCTGGAACTGTGGCTCGGATACCAACTTTAAATCAACGATGATATCGCGACGACTAGGAGGAGACGACGAGGCGTATAGTTTTGTGTCTTCTGTCTTGAACCTTATCGCTTTTTCCACGCCACAGGCCGGGCAGGTCCATGAATCGGGCATGTCCCCAAGCGAGTACCGCAAGCGATGCTGTTGCCCGGTAGAAGATGATCCGTTAGTTACGGTTTCGTCTGCCGGAAGACACGGTATTGAAGAAAAATAAGTCCGGCTATTCCCATGATCACTAAAATATAGAGCAGATATTTGTAACGTTCGGTGAAAGGCAATCTTGCACGGTTCCCGGCAAATTCAAGGTTGGTGTGTGCTTTACCGAGAGCGGCTAGCGGCAGCGCATCTAAATTCTGCTTTGTAACCATTCCGGCTAAATCATACTGAGGTCGTCCGGCCAGCGGATTGCCCCAGAAAAGATACATTTTCTGATCAGACTGCTTAAAAACAAGCAGGCGTTGATAGCCGTTGCCGGATACGCCGGTAACGGAGAGAGGCTGGCTGTCCAGGTTTTTGAAAATCAGGCGAAATTCCTGAGCGGCAATTTCCGGAATGTCTATGGCTAATTTCGATTCATGCATGGCGGGTGTATCGAAGCTGTAGATGGTTCCCTGTGCCCAGTGTTGCCACTCGCCCGTCTCCCTTTTGATCTGCACATCTACGGTGCGTTGAAAGTTACGTTCCGGCGTTGTAATGATTAATCGATCAATCGGAAAAATCGTGTTCATTCGGACAATAGCGCTGTTTTCCTTCCGGGAGGCATTGATCTCCGACTTTTCGATTTTTCCGGGGACAGCATAGATTTGCTCCCGTGAAACGGTTTCGCGCAGCACTTTGACGTCATCAATGGTTAAGGGCTGTCCATTATTGTTATTAATTATAAGCATCAGTTGATGAAAATTGGTTTGCGGAAAAGTTATACGGGTATGCCGGAGCATTTCCCTCCTGGGAATATCAAAAATAATGCCGTCTTTACGAATAACATTCCATTTCTTTCCATCAACGCTGCCCAGCACCTGTACCTGACGGACAAAGTCGGTGTCGGGCGTGACGATGTCCACGGCATTTATGCTTGTGGCTGGTTTGTCAATCAGCAGTTCCAGTGAGGTTTCACCTTTTTCCGTGAGCGAAAGATTCTGCATCCGGTGGGGTATTTCTTCCTGAATTTTTTCCGGCCTTCTGGTCGCGATCTGCCAGGCAACGTCCTCCTTCCGGTTTGTTACCACCCGTAAATCGGCAAAAGCCGTTTTACCGGGCATGTCACCTAATAGATTCGGATACAGATGAAGTTTGACCAGGCTGCCTGTGCCATTGTCCTGCGGCGTCTGAATTTCGGCGTACTTTTCCCAGAGCCGTTCATCAAAGGGAGCACAGAATCCGGTTGCTGCGGAAAGCAAAACAAGAACGATACAAAAAAGAATGCAGGAAAAAAATCTCGTCATGATTCATCTTCTCCGAAAATAATATGTTTGAAACGATTATAGCCATACGCAACGATCAGCAAAAGCAGGCCCAGCACAATAAATGAAATGATGCGATAGAAGGTTCTGAGTGAGGAAAGATCAAGCATGAAGACTTTCAACGCCGTCGCGCCCAGCAGCAGGATGCCCAGCAGGCGCGCTCCGCGCAGCTGTTTAAAAATACCCACGCCGATCAAAATAGAAGCATACAGCGCCCAGAGGACGGAGAGTGAAAGCTGATAGGCATAATGGGAGTCCGCCCAGTCCAGAACATGCCGGGGAGACTGGAAGCGGAAGAAATCGTGGACTTCGACGGACAACAGGACAAGCGACAGGGCCTGAGTGATGATGAAAACGCATTTCAGGACGGGCTCTTCGTCCCGGTTGAGCTTGGCTTTATAATACCAGAGGGCGTACATCAAAATATAAAAACCCGTTATCGCTGCCGCGCAAACAAGAAATCGGCCATTCAGGATTGGCATGAAATTCTGGAACGGTTCAAAATGAATGCTGACATCCTGCATGAAGCGGAACAGTACTGCAAAACCGATCAGATATGCCGCACGCCTCAATATCGGCAAATCCATTTTGAGGCCGATCCATCCCAGAGCGGCCATCTCGGCTGCCAGTGCGGGCATAATCCAGTGTTGCTCAAGAATAATAAATGTTGCGGCAACGGTCATGATCACCGAAGCGATGGCATAGGCAACTGTGGTTGTTTGAGCTGCGGGGGCACCTCGCCTGATGATCAGGGCAAGGATAATCTCAATGGCGGCCAGGATTAAGGTAAAAATCTTTACCGGCCAGACCAGTAAAAAATGATATTGGAAGAAAAAAGCCAGAAAGAAAAAAGCTGCCGAGCCGAAAATAATGAATTGGTCAAAGGTGGAAGCATCATTTTTTGAATAAAGGCGGGCCAGCAGAATGTAACCATTATAGAAGATGAAAAAAACAGCTATAACGCCAAAGGCAAGCAAGCGTTGGGCATCCGTGTAATATTCCGCATGCCAGCCGAGATAAATCAATACTGTGCCGCAAAGGGATGCTGCCGCCAGTGACGGCCAGGGACGGAAACGAGAGAGCAGCAGGGTGCCCGCATCCAGAAGCAGAATGTATCCGAACAGCGTAAAAGGCTGGTTTTGTCCGGTGGACAGCATGATCGGGGTGAGAAAGCCGCCCGTGAGGGCAATGGCGGCCAGGGAAAAAGTCGAATATCGGACGGAAAGCGTCATCCCGGTGGTTGTAACCGCCAGCATGCAGGCTATTGCGAGTGGTGCGGGGATCAGATGATAGAGAGCAAAGGCTGCGTATAATGAAAGGTAAAGCACCGCCAGGCCGCCTCCGCTTAACATCTGTCCATACAGTCCGAGGTTTTTCTTCTTTTGCAGATATTCCCCCGCGCCAATAAACACGGCCCCCCAAATGATCCCCAGAATGACACGACCCGTTTCGCCGATCAGTTTATTGTCAAATGAATATTTAAGAAAGAAGGCAATTCCGAAAAGAATTGCCAATACCCCGATACGGCCGATCCAGCGTGTGCCGATTACGTTTTCCAGTGAAGGGTCAATCGATTTTTTTGTTTCTTTTTTGGATTCCGGTTCGGGAATGAAAATGCCCCGTGATGAATCATCCCCTTTATTTTGCTGTGCCGGCATCCTTTGCATGGCAGGAGGGACGTTTTTTAACTTTGCTATTTCATCTTCAAGACTTTTAACCTTCGCAATAAGCACATCGATACACTGGTCACGTTCTTGTTCGGATCGCATAGGCATCTCACCCTCGGATTCAGTAATGTCGGCAACACGGCTGGTAGTTCTATGTACTGGTGATTTATGATTTTGTTGCTGGCTAATACCATTATCCGGCATTTTCCGCAATCCGGATTTTCTTTGGTTTCTCAGGAGAGGTGTCTGGTCATCGGCAAAAAAGCACTGAATGGATCAGTGTAAAGCTTCAAATGATGATGAGCATAGGTCATTGCGATCGATGACCGCTTTATTTTCCTTTGTGCCTTTGTGCCTCTGTGCCTCGCCATCTCGTTGACCTTCAGGTTATCAGGTGGTTGGCCTTCAGCCTTCAGTCTTCAGTCTTCAGTCTTCAGTCTTCAGTCTTCAGTCTTCAGCCTTGCCCCTACTTCTCAATCTCAAACATCGATTTTTCCGCGCCGCAGACCGGGCAGGTCCAGGAATCGGGAATATCCTCAAAACGGGTGCCGGGGGCGATGCCTTGGTCCGGGTCGCCTTTTTCAGGATCATAGACATAACCGCAGACGCTGCACACGTATCGCGCGGCGGTTTGTGCCTGCGGCTTGGTGGAGTTTCCGTTCGGATCAAATGTTGGTGCGTTTTTGGGAGATTTGCCGCCCTTAACATTCTGGTAATAGGCGTAAGTCATGGGCGTCCCGTTTCCGATAGCATCCGCATCGACAACCTTGCCTAAAAAGATGGTGTGCGTGCCGCAATCCAGGTCACCCACCACTTCCGCTTCGATAAATCCGATGGAGTAATCCAGAACCACGGGTATGCCGGTGGCGCCGGTTTTTGTTTTGATGTCTTTGAGTTTATCAATGTCACGGCCACTTTTAAAACCGAACAGGCCGATGAAAGTCATCGGAGCGTCTTGTGTTATAATCGAAACTGCAAATTTCCGGCTGCTCTTGATCAATTCATGTGTGAAATTTTCCTTATTAATGCAGATGGCCAGCGTGGCGGGGGATGATGTGGCCTGCATGATGGAATTGGCGATCTGGCCGTTGAATTTGCCGTCCTGACCGGATGTGACAATATAAACGCCGTAGCTGATGTGATGGAGGGCTGCTCTGTTCATGTGTTCTTTCCTCTTTTCCGGGTGAATTTCATGGGTTGATCTTATAGCCGAATTTTATTTTTCGTGCCATGAAATTTCTTCCGGGTTTTTTCTTTTGACAAATTGCGGTTTCTCTTATAGTGATTTTAAAACTAGATATTCTGCCGTTTTATCCACTCCAGCCGGGCTTAGAGCGCTGGAATTCCAACCTGATGGATCAGGACCCTTAAATGGAAAGAGAAGAGTTTTATGATTGCCTATCAAGAATTTTTGCAGAAGAAGTCTTTTACGTTTGAAGAAATCCTTGCCTTTTCCCACGGGACGCTGATTGATAGCCCGCCGGCCGGGCTGGAAGCCCGTTTGCCCGCGCCGCCGTTCCTGATGGTGGACCGCATTACGCTGATTGAGAGCACCGGCAATACCGGGAAAATTATCGCCGAACAGGATGTCCGCCTGGATGCGTGGTATTTTCAGTGCCATTTCCTGGGCGATCCGGTGCAACCGGGATGTCTGGGGGTGGACGCGATCTGGCAGCTTTTAGGTTTTTTCTGCGTCTGGCGCGGATCGCTGGGAACAGGTAGAGCGCTGGGATGCGGTGAAGTGGTTTTTAACGGCCAGATCCGGCCGTTCAATAAATGTATCCGTTTCGAAATCGATGTCCGGCGTTATTCTCAGCTCAAGGATTCCGGGGCATCCATGGTGATAGGCGACGGCCGGATTTATGTGGATGATGAACTGATTGCCACCGTCGGACAGGCCAGGACCGGTATTTTCAAGGATATCCGATACCCCGATTATCCGAACCGGTCAAAAAATTCTACAGGCGGGATTATGCAAAGGTAAAGAAAATCGCCTTCCCTTTGTTTTATAACCGGTAAAAAAACATTGAAAATCTTTTCCGCCTGGGGCTATGATCGCCCAATTTTTTAAATAACTTGTTTGATTGGGACAGGTTTTGAACATTATTAAAAAATCGGCTATTTATTTTGCCCGGAAGAATTATTGCAAAACAGCCATCGAGGACCGCGCCGATCTGTCGGCCATCCGGAAAAAACCGACGCTTCCGATGATTGTCGGCCTTGTCATGGTCGCCTTCAGCTATGTGATCGGCATGCCGACGGTTATTGCGCTGGGCGTCTATGCGGTCTCGATAGGACAACCCCTGATGGGCGTCATCGGCGGGGCCGTGATCTACGCGATTTCCACCATTCTCTTTTTCATCGGCATCAAGATGGCGGGGGAAAAATATTTCCAGGTGTTTTGCCGATGGCTTACGCGGATTGTGCTGGAAAAAATTCTCGGCGACGATATCCGGGAGATTTCCTGATCCGATTTTAAAAATATACAGGGTGAAGCGTTTATCCGCTTAATTAAAATATTGAGGTATTTCATGAGCACGGTAGAAGAAATCATTGATGAACTGAAGGTTAAAATCATTGCGACACTGGGATTGCTGGATGTAACCCCTGCAGATATTAAGGATGATGATCCGCTGGTGGGCGGCGATACGGGCATTGATTCCATTGATGTGCTGGAACTGGTCATGATGATTGAAAAGGATTACGGCGTTAAGATTGAGAGCAAAGAACTGGGCGCCAGGGTATTTGCCTCGGTTCGCGCCCTGGCAACTTTTATCCTGCAGGCAAAGGCATCCAAGTAGGGAAAGGTCGCGACCGTTCCCTGCTGATACAACTGTTAGGTCACGGCTGCCGGGAGCATGATGTTTTCATGAAGAAAGTATTGCTGATTTCCGCCAATATGATGAAAAATCCCTATCCGGTCTATCCGCTGGGGCTGGATTATGTGGCAGGCTCACTCCATTCCCGCTATGAAACAAAAATTCTGGACATGAATGATTTTCCCTTTCTGGAAACTCTGGGGGAACAAATTCGCAGGTACGCGCCGGATTATATCGGCCTCTCCATTCGCAACATTGATAATACAGACACGATCAACAGCCTGGGATTTCTATCCGACTATCAGGATCTGGCCGCCGTGATCCGTCAGAATTCAGATGCCGCGCTCATTCTGGGGGGGAGCGGCTACACGATTTTCCCTGTGGAATTTGTCCGTGCGCTCCATGCGGATTACGGCATTGCCGGAGAAGGGGAGAGGTTGTCTGCGCTCCTCCACGCGCTGGATAACAAAACCGATGTCACGTCCATTCCGGGTATCGTGACCGGACTTTCACAAAAGGTTTCCTGCCGGGCGTGGGACGGCGCCATGAACCGGGCGTTTGAACCGGATGCCGCGCATGTGAAATATTATCTGTCCTGCGGCGGTATGCTTAATCTCCAGACGAAAAGAGGCTGCCCGTTTCGATGCAGCTACTGCACCTATCCCCACATTGAAGGCCGCCGGATGCGTTTTTTCGCCCCCGCTGAAATTGCAAAACAGGCCCGCGATTTACAGGAAGCCGGTGCAAAATACATTTTTCTGACCGATTCCGCTTTCAACGCCAGCTACGACCATAGCCTGCAAGTGGCGGAGGCTTTCAGGAAATCCTCGGTCACCATACCCTGGGGAGGGTTTTTTGCTCCCACGGTTCCTCCGGATGATTATTACCGGAAGCTGGCCGCGGCAGGACTCACACATGTGGAATTCGGTACGGAGTCGATGTCTGACGCCATGCTGACAAACCTGCAAAAACCGTTTGCCTCCGCCGACGTTTTCCGGGCGCATCAAAGCGCACTTGCGGCGGGTTTGCATATCGCCCATTATTTTCTGCTGGGAGGACCCGGTGAAAACGAAGAAACGCTGCAAGACACCCTGAACAAAGTTGATCAGCTGAACCGCGCGGTGTTTTTCTTTTTTTGCGGCATCCGTATTTACCCGCATACGGATCTGTATGATACGGCGCTCCGCGAAGGCCAGATCAGCGCCTCGCAGAATCTGATCGAACCGGTTTTCTACCGGTCTCCCTTTATCTCCGGTATTGAAATTCTGAAAAGAGTCGAGACGCATGCGGGCGGCCGGCAAAACTGGCTGGTCGGCGCGGGCGAAAACAAGACCAGCGGTATTTTGCCCAGGCTCTATGAGCGGGGGTATACGGGACCCTTGTGGGAGTATCTGATCTAAATGAAAATACAGCTGCGAAACATGAATCGGGCCGAGGTCGCCGGTATCATTCTGCTGCTGGCCGCCTTTGCGGCTTTTTTCATCCATCCGCTGCTTTCAGCCGCTGTGGCATTTTCTTATATCGTTTTATGTGTGGGCGCCTGTTTTTTTCCGGGAACAAATTTCCTGGGGCAGGTCATCAGCCGCGGTAATACAGGGGAAAATAAGGTGTCCCTTACCTTTGACGACGGGCCTTCTGAATTTACAACCGTCAGGATCCTTGATTTGCTTGACCGGCATCACGTGAAAGCGACGTTTTTTGTGACGGGCATCAATGCCGCGCAATTTCCGGATCTCATCTCTGAGATTGTCCGGCGAGGCCACAGCATCGGCAATCATTCCCACCATCATGATCCCTTTGTGATGATGAAGAGTTACCGGACGCTTTTTTGCGAAGTTGACGAGGCCGGGCGTGTTTTACAAAAAATGGGTATTGATGCGCTGGCTTTTCGTCCGCCGGTCGGCATTATCAATCCTAAACTTCCTTCTATTCTCAAGCAGTTGGGGCTGTTTTGCGTAACCTTCAGTTGCCGGGCGCGGGACGCGGGTAATTTACGCGTAAAAAATATGGCCGCGCGGATTCTGGATAAAGTTAAAGGTGACGATATCATTCTTCTGCATGACAAGCCGCCGCGAAGGTCTGAAGATGATGATGTTTTATGGCTTGAATTTGAGAAGATTCTGACGGGCGTTTTGGAGAGGGGATTGTGTATTGTACCGCTGTCCGAGTTGATCGGAAAGAAGCTGATGAACTTGGAATCACAGACATAAATAACCGTTCCCGAAAGCGAATTTACGCTCTTTGAGTTGATTGACCGTCGCATGCCGCGGGGTTGGTTCATGGATTGACCGGAGAAAAAAATTTTGATTGAAAAAACAAACAGTGATATAGGGTCTAACCCTTGACTCATGATAAGGATAAAAGAAAATGACAAGGTGAAATGTTTTGGCGGATCGATGGAAATTACTCAATGAAGTCAAAAGGATTACGCCTAACACACTTGACGCCCGGGCTTGTGTGCCAAAGGACTCCATCTGGTTTGCCGGGCATTTTCCGGGCGAGCCGATTTTGCCGGGCATTGCGCTGCTCCATACCGTTTATGAAGCTATTTTGGGGGATGCCCGGGCGAGAGGGGAGTCCGTAAAAGTTTCTTCCCTGAAAAGAGTAAGATTTACAGGCCCTGTTTTGCCGGGAGAAACGCTGCTTTTGAGTCTGACCCGCGAAGATGGGACCGAAGAAATATTGTTTAATTTTAAAATATTAGTTAAGGAAAGTATTGTTTGCAGCGGCATGATCGCCGTCAACAATGTCATAGACAAAAAAGTTGAAAAGGAGGATGGGAATGCCTGAAAGTAAAGAAGCAATGGGCATTGTGCGGCATGTGGCCGAAATCATCATAGATGAGCTCAAGCTGGAAGACGTTACCCCGGATACGTTCAATCCGGATATGGATCTGGTGGACGAACTGGGTATCGACAGTATGGATCTGGCAACCATCGCGCTGGTTTTGCAGGATGAGTATAAAATTACCATCGATGAAGACGATTATCCCAAGTTAAAAACCGTGCGTCTTATTTGTGACTATATAGAAGAGAAGATTGCCCAGAGGCATTAGGGGTAATAACCAGACATCTCTATGACACTAAACGATAAAATATCCGTTCCATCCGATAAACCTAAATTTTCGGATCTTCTGGCCAGTCCGGACGTCCGGACGCGCTGGGAGAAAGTGCGGAAATATTTTTTCCTGCGGGAATCGACATACGATATGAGCAATCGCTGCAATATCCGTTGCGACGGCTGCTATTATTTTGAGGGTGATAAACAGTTTGCCGTAGAGAATCTGTCACCCGAAGACTGGCGAGCGCTGATGCAGGGGGAAAAGGCCCGCGGCATCACCTATGTTGTTCTGGCGGGAGCGGAGCCCTCGCTGGTGCCGGATTTGCTGGATGTCTGTTATTCAGAAATGCCGCTCGGGAGCATCGCCACCAACGGCTTTAAAAAAATACCGGAATCAGTCGGGTATAAAATTCATATCTCGGTCTGGGGAAATGATGAAACCAGCAGCAAAACAAGACAAGCTAAAAATCTTTTGAAAAAACAGATTGAAAATTACCGGAATGATCCCCGGGCGGTCTTTGTCTACACGTTTACCAGGGAAAACATTGATGAAGTGAACGAAGTGGCTGCCGAGCTTAAAGCCAATGGCTGCAAACTGACTTTTAACGTTTTTTCTTCTCCGGTCGGTTACGCGGGGCCGCTGCGCCATGATCGTGAGTCGTTAGCCCGGACACGCAAAGCGATGATCGCACTTTTGAACCAATATCCGGAGCATGTCCTTTTTTCGGCCTACAACGCTGTCGCGCATACCAGCGAAAAAGGGCTGCATGATCTGTACAGCTGTTCCTATCCCCGCTGCAATGCCTCGCAGGATATCGGTTTGGGGCGCTCCTTCCGCCAGTACCGGACGGACTTGAACTGGGATCGGTCCGTGGCCTGCTGCGTGCCGGATACGGATTGTGACGATTGCCGTCATTATGCGGCCGGTTCCGCCGTTGTGACGGCGCGACTTTACCGCCACGTGACCTCTCTTGCCGCCTTTCAATCCTGGCTTGATTATGTCGATACCTATCTGGCGGTTTGGGTGATGGGGTACGAAAAAGGAAAAAATCTCTGCTCGGAGATCATTTGTCCGCCGGGTGCGGCCGTAAGCTGAGTTGACGCTGAAAATAGTCTGGTGATGCACAAAAAGGAAGTAATGAATGAAAACCATTAGCGCACTGTTGGATTCCGGCTGGCATGATCGTTACCGGCGGATCGCCAGTCTCAACATTCGCAGTTCTATATATGATTTGACCAACCGCTGCAATTTACGCTGCAAAGGATGTTTCTTTTTTTCTTCCGGCGAACATCAGGTAACGGAAGAAATGGATATTAAAAAGTGGGAACAGTTCATTGACCGGGAAAAAGCCCGCGGGGTGAATCTGGCGATTCTGATCGGAGGCGAACCGACGCTGTGCATGGACAGGCTTGAGGCCTTCTATAAGCGGGTGCCCACTTACTGTGCGACCAACGGCCTGATTAAGGTGCCGCGGGACAGATTTCCCGACATGATGGTCGGCATTTCTCTGTGGGGCGGCGGTGAAGATGAAAAGGTTCTGAGGGGGAAAGATACCTTTGCCGTTTCCAGCAAAAATTACGAAGGCGATCCCAACACCTACTATCTGTACACCATTACGCCCCGTCAGGTGGGAAAAATCGAACCGGTTATTAAACGGATTGCCGATGTCGGTTTAAAAGTGCACTTGCAGCTTCTTTCCAACGATGAAAGCGTTGACGGATTTTACTGGCGGCCGGGAGCGCTTGCGGACTTGCGCGCAGAGATGGATGAGATGCTGGATCATTATCCGCGAACCATCATTTCCAGCAAGTATTATCATGAAGTGATCACCACCGGTATGATGTTGGGGCGGCGTTTCGGCTGGAATGAATGCCCGTCCGTCACGGAATCTCTGGATAACCGGCAGCCGCCCGTGCGCCGGCTGATTCATTTTTACCGCTGGGCTGCCGATCTGAAAGCGGTTCACCGCTGCTGCACATCCGCCACGCGGGAGTGTTCCACCTGTAAAGACGGCGCGGCGCATATGAGCTGGGTCATGGTCAATAAGCGTGAGCACATGAATACAACCCGTGATATGCAGAACTGGATTGAAGTTTATGAAATGTTCGCCAAGTTGTATCGGTTGATACCGTGGTAAAAAAGGTCATACCCCTTTGGGGCACAAGCGGTTCAATGGTTCAAAGTTCAAGGCTGAAAGATAAAACATATCAGGGGCGAAAGATCTTTTGCCCCTGCTTTTTTTGTCGGGAAATAATCAAAAAATATAATTGATATTTTTGAAAAGCTCTTGCATGATGACGCTTCATCAAAAATGCCTGTGGAACGGCTGATGGATTGAAAGGGATGAATTGATCGTGTCGGGGAAAACACTCATATTGGGCTATGACGCCGTTTCTTCTTTAGGAACGGATTGGGAAACCCAGTGGCGGCGCGCCGTG
Source organism: Deltaproteobacteria bacterium HGW-Deltaproteobacteria-6 (assembly GCA_002840435.1). NCBI lineage: Bacteria > Deltaproteobacteria > Deltaproteobacteria bacterium HGW-Deltaproteobacteria-6. The sequence continues at coordinate 45,359 of PHAT01000004.1, read as the reverse complement.
CGCGGGGATTGCGGCGTCGGGCTTCTGACCCGTTTCCCTTTGTCCCCGGTTTTTCCTGTGCGTGTGGCGGGTCAGGTGGATGACATCGATGTCAAACCTTATCCGTTTCTGCAGCCGCGGGAGATGGCGCACTGGACATCTCCCATTTTTAAACATGCGCTTCTGGTGGCTCATCGGGCGCTGAAACGAAGCGGCCTGGAAATTACATCCGGCATTGCGCCGCGCGTGGCCGTTACCTTCAGTTCGGCCGTCGGCGGTCTGGATGCGGTTTTAAAAGCGGACCGCCAGATGATTGCCGAAAATAAAATGCCGCATCCCTTTGCCAATCCCAATTCCTGCATCAACATGGTAGGCGGCAAGGTTTCCATCCTGACCGGGGCGACCGGCCCCATCAGTTCCACGATTACGGCCTGCGCTACCGGCGTTACGTCCATGATTATCGGCGACATGATGCTCAAACTCAATCTGGCGGATGTGGTGATTGCCGGTGCTGTTGATTTTCCGCTGGTTGAGCCGATTCTGGCCGGTTTTGCAACGATGAACGGCGCGTACCGTCCTAAGGAAGGGCAGCCCGAAGAGTCTCCCGAAAAAACCAGCCGTCCTTTTTCCGTCAACCGCAGAGGTTTTGTGGTGTCTGAAGGGGCGGGCTGTATCATCATGGCAACGGAAGACTTCACCCGGGCGCACGGCCTTGAAGCAAAAATTGAACTGGCGGGTTCGGCCATGACATCGGATGCCAGCCATTTTGTGGCGCCGAATCTTCCAACTGTGCAGAAGTGCATCGAACTTTCCATCACGGGTGCGGGGTTGCAGCCGCAGGATATTGACGCGGTCAATGCCCATGCGACATCGACCAAAATCGGAGATAAGGTGGAAGCGGAGGCCCTTCATAATATTTTCGGAAATGACGTGCCGCCGACGTCCGCTAATAAATCGCAACTGGGGCATGCGATGGGCGCCTCTTCTGCTATTGAAACGATTCTGTCCATGGAGGGAATGCTCAGGGATACCCTGCTGCCGACGATCAATTATGTTCCCGACTCTGCCCTGACGATCGATTGCGTGCCGGAAGGCGCCCGGACATTAGAACAGGAATTTGTCTTGAAAAATGCGTTTGGTTTCGGCGGCTGCAATTCCTGTCTGATCCTGCGCCGAATCGCTTAGGGGCCGTTAGGAAATAACCACCCATGCGGGTGGCAAGACGGTTGCATTTATTATGTTACGGCCCCTGATGCCGGTTATGATATCAAAATGATGCAGTGATTATTGAACGACGGCTTAACGGATACAGGGTAAATTATGAAACCTCCCCAAAACCGCAGAGTATTTGTTGTGGGCTACGGCACGGCCACCCCGCTGGGTGGCACATTCGAAAAAACCTGGCAGCGCGCCATAAAAGGCGAGGCGGGTTTTCGCAAGGTCACCCGCTGCAAGGTGGAATCAGCCTGTGATATCGTCGGCGAGATACCGGACTGGTTTCCACTCACGCTTGATTTCACGGACGCCAAGGAAGTGTATAACTGGAACGCGGCTTTTGTGATTTTGACGATGGCGGTCTGCAAGGACGCGCTGGCTGACGCGGGCATCACGATGGATGATCAAATTGCGCCGCGAATGGCGTGCCTGATCGGATCGGCGCTTAACGGATCGGATGCGTACCGGGTTGCCATGCACGACCTGGAGCACCGCGGTCCACTCAGAGTGAGTCCCTATCTGCTGCCGAATTTATGCGCCAATCTGCCCGCAGGCAAAGCGGGCATGCTTTTAAAATTTACCGGCCCCATTTTTTCGCCGCAGGGCGCCTGTGCGTCCGGCAATCACGCAATAGGCATCGGGGCGCGCATGATTCGCGACGGGGATTGCGATTTTGTCCTGGCGGGAGGGGCGGATGCGCCGATTCTGCCGGAGCTGATTCACGGCTTTGCCAATATGAATGCCACGATCAAGGTGCATCCTGATGACCGCGCCGCAAGCCATCATGCACAAGCATCGCGTCCTTTCAGCGTCGATCGCAAAGGGTTTGTTCTTTCGGAAGGCGCGGGCGTTGTCGTTCTGGCGGCCGAAGAAGTGATCAAGGCGCACGGATTGACACCGCGCGCCGAAGTGCTGGGCGTGGGATGGACATCCGATGCCCATCATTATACCAGCCCCAATCCGGTGACGATAATCCGGGCACTCAGGGAAACCATTGAAGATGCGGGCTTGAAGCCTGCCGATATTCAATATGTCAACGCCCACGGCACGTCCACGCCCAAAGGCGACCGGACGGAAGTCAAGTGCCTGCGCGAAGTCTTCGGCAGGGGAATAGAAAAGATTCCCGTATCATCGAACAAATCCCAGCTCGGCCATACGCTGGGAGCGACCGCGGCCATCGAAGCGGCGCTGACCATTGAAGGCATGAAGCAGGGCATCATTCTGCCGACGATCAATCATTTTCCCGATCCGGAGTTTGCCGATATTGATGTGGTGCCGAATACCGCCCGCAGACAAAAATATGAAATTGCGCTGTCCAATGCATTTGGCTTCGGCGGTACAAACTGCTGCGTGATCTTCCGAGGAGTGTGATATGAAACCGAAACCCTTTATGCCGGAGATGTATAAGGATAATGAAAAATATGTTCGCGATCGAACCACCGGGCTCGTCTGGCATCGGGCCATCTATCGCACGCTTTATGCCGATACCGACCGTTCGCAGGTTGTCTACCATTCCAATTATCTGCGTTATTTTGAATTCGGCCGCACCTCGCTGATGCGCGATGTGGCCTACTCCTACAAGGAAATAGAAGAAAGCGGCTATGTTTATCCCATTATCGATCTGGGGATTTCCTTTTATCAACCGCTGCATTATGACGACCTGATGTTTATCCACACGCGGCCGGTGAATCTGGAGCGGGTACGCCTGCAGTTTGACTATGTCGTCACGCACGCGGAAAAGGGATACCTCGTCTGCACAGGCTTTACCAAACATTGCGCGGCAAACACGTCGGGCAATCCGGTGGCGGTGGATAAGAAGACGGTTCATTTATGGCAAACCTTTCCCGGCAAAATATGAAAAACCGCTTTCCTTTTACGCTGGAAATCAGACCGTATTTGCGGGATCATTGTTTTGAAGGAAAGATCGTTTTACCCGCGGTGGAGGCCATGATTACTCTGGCTTGCGCCGTGAACAGCCATTTTCCGCAAACCGGCCTCCGAATGCTTGCTCAGGCAAAATTTCCGCGGATGTTAACCCTCGGGTCTGCCGACCATCAGGATGCGCAAGTCGAAGTGGAGTTTACCGGGGAAGATATCCGTGCTTCGCTTTTAACCTCCGTAAAAATAAATAACGGTGCAATGAGACGCACTCTGGAACACGCGCGGGTGACTTTTATCCAGAAGAAAGTTCTGCCCGGGCCGTCATTATCTTATCGGGATGCCCGGAAACTGGCGGGTGAGTGTATTCATGTCCCCGCCGCCTCGATCTATCGTGAGCTGATTCCTTTTGGTCCATCCTATCAGAACATCATCGGAGATCTTGCGGTATCGCCGGATGGCGCGCTGGCGGATATTGCGGGCGGCAGCGGCGAGGCCTGCGACCGGCTGCTGGGGTCTCCCTTTGTGCTGGACGCCGTGATGCATGCGGCCTGTGTCTGGGGGCAGCGGTTTACGAATATCGTTCCTTTTCCGGTCGGCATCGATCAGCGGATTATTCATCTGCCTGCAAAAAAAGGAGCGTCCTATCTGGCTCGGATTGCGCCGGTGGATGTCTGTCGCGAGTCTTTGATATTTGATGCCTGGATTTTTGACCAGAATGGTATAATGCACGAAAGCATCAGCGGTTTGCGCATGCGCGACGTGACTCATGGACGCATGCGGCCGCCCGGGTGGTTGAAGGAAGGGACATGGAAAAAGCTCTTTTGATCTGCCTACTGGCGTATCTGGCCGGGTCCGTCAATTTTGCGATCCTCTTTTTCAAAATTGCAGGCCTTGCTGATCCCCGCCTGAGTTTCAGCGGCAACGCCGGGACGACCAATGTTTACAGGCAGGCGGGTATGCTGTGGGCGGTGCTGGTTTTCACTCTGGATATCGGGCGGGCGCTGGCTGTGGCGGCCGTGGCCATGCATTTCATCCATGGCGAGTGGCTGGCCTGGGCTGCTTTTTTTCTGGTTTTGGGAAACAGCTTTCCCTGTTTTCATGGATTTCGCGGCGGCAAAGGCGTGGCCAACTATCTGGGATTTACGCTGCTTGTCGCCCCCTGGGCGACACTGCTTGCCGCTATTATCTGGGTTTCCGTTTACTGGGTGAAACGAACGCCGTTTATTGCGTCATTATTTATGGCGGCCACACTGTCCGTGGGAAATGCCGCGCCTTTTCAATGGTCGTTGTCCGCCACCCTGGGCGCTCTGGCAACCTTTGTGCTGATTTTTGTTAATCACGGAAGCAATATGACGCAATACGCGAAAGACAAGCAGGCGGAAGGGCAGGATGAACAAAGTTAAAGAACCAGTTTGATGGCCCGGTGGGCTTTCAACGCTTCATATAAATCCGTCCGATGGGCCTCACTCTCCACGGTCAGTTCCACATTCAGCGAAAAATATCTGGCCGTGTCACTTTGACGCGACAGGGATATCCTGCATTGACGATCCCGGATAATTTCAGAAACAGCGCTTTTCATTTCGTTTTGATCCGTGCCGATAATTTTATAAATCCATAAACACGGATAGTCTAAATGAAGTTTTTGTTTTTTGTCCATGGCCTGCCAGCTTTTTTATAGCGTTAAATTATCCGGAAAAGCAAATAGAGTCAAGCCGTTTCGCGGCTTTTTCCTCTTCAGAATTCACTTTGACAAGGTATGATGACTCTGGTAGAAATCCATCTGTAATGCGTCGTCTGCAAAATTTTAATTAAAAGGAGGTATTATGGCGAAAAAATCATGTTTCATGTTGTTGAAGAACCATGGCTTAATGTCTTTTACGTTGATGATGTGCGCCGTCATGGTTGTAGGACTGTGGGCGGCTCCGGCTGCGGCTGCCAGGAAAGCTGATGCACAAAAGAGTATTGCCGCTCCGGTCGACCTCAACAGCGCGACTCAAAAAGAATTGGAGGATGTCAAGGGCGTCGGTCCGGCCACGGCAAAAAAGATCATTGCCGGCCGTCCATACAAATCCGTCGATGAACTTTCCAAAGCCGGACTCAAACTCAAGGCCATTGAAAGCATAAAGCCTTTTGTTACCGTCGGCAAGGTACAGGCCGCTCCCGCGGCAACGGCGGCGGTGAAAACGCCGGTCAAGGCAGCCGCTGCGGCATCTGCCGCGCCGGAAAGCGCCAAGGCGGCAAAAGAGGTCAAGGCGGCGTCTAAACCGGCCGCCGCGGCAAAACTTGCCCCGGGCACGAAAATTAATATAAACACGGCCGATCAGGCAACCATCGAGAAACTTCCCGAGATAGGCCCCGTAAAGGCGAAAGCCATTATTGACGGCAGACCATACAAGACCGTTGAAGATGTTATGAAAGTCAAAGGCGTCAAAGGCAAGACTTTTGATGCTATCAAAGACTTTATCGTTGTTAAATAAGCAGTTATTCAATTAATAACTGTGACATTTTAATGTCATAACCGGCATAAGGGGCCGGAACGAAACAGGCAGCATGTAACAGTTGCTTTTTAACGGCCCCTGAATGTTGTGAACTCTAAACTGAAAGGGAGGATTGTATTTATGAAAAAAGTTTTGATTTTAGTATGTGCGTTTATGTTTGTTGCCACCATGGCCTTTGCCGCGGGACCCAAAACCTACCAGGTAACCGGACCGGTTCTGGAGATTAAAGGGGATGTGATTGTGGTCGAGAAAGGCAAGGACAAATGGGAAGTGGCCAAGAGTGCCGCAACGAAGGTCACCGGTGATTTAAAAGTCGGTTCCAAGGTTACCATTGAATACACGATGACGGCGGTGACGGTGGATGTGAAAGCCGATAAGAAAGCGGACGCCAAAAAGAAGAAATAAAAAACATGATGAAGATCGGACGGCGCTTCCCATTCGAAAGGCGGGAGGCGCCGCTTTTTTATTTTTCAGGGGCATCACGTGATCGATGTGTGATGAGTGCGGTCCAATTCCAGCAGCATGAGTTTGATGCCGGATAATTCTTTGAGTTTTTTCTGCAGAAGCGGAGAATGATTTCCCTGCTTTAAGTCGTCATCCGTGACGCGCCGGTAAATCATATCGATGGTGTCCTGAAGATGCAGCAGGAACTTGTCCGCGCTGATATTGCCGCAGGCCACGTGATAAACGGAAATATTGTCGGCGATGAGCTTTTCGGCATCCTTGCGGGCTTTCTTTAACCAGTCCAGCGCCAACCGGCAGATTTGCGGTGTGATGCCGGGGGCAAAATCCCACATAATGAGAGCGAACATGTATTTCATGAAAGGGATGTTGCTTCTGCACAGCACCAGGTTTTCATAGTGGGCGATGAGCAGATTGAGCGTGAGCAATAAGGATTGAAAGGCTTCTTCCGGTGGATGGTCAGCCATCTGCGGCTCATCCCTCAACCAGCCGATGTTGCGGAATACCCGCATGCTGATGTCTTTGAAGATGGTGCGGACTCCGGCTTTCGGCGTTTTTTTGTTTTTGCCGGCCGGTTTTGTCTCCGCCTGCAGCAATTCCATCAGACAAAGGGTGTAAGCGAACATGTAAAGGGAATTCAGGGCTCTGCCCGTCGCCGAAACGGTCATGCTTTTCAGAAAAGCCTCTTTGGCTTTTACCAGTTGAGCCGTCAGGTCCGTCTCCCGCCTGTTTGCTTTTACCGCCGGATTGTTTCCGCGAAGGTATTTTAAATATTCCATGGCTCTGATGAAATGAAGCACGCCGATTTCATGCCAGATATCACTTTCCGGTTTGCAATAACTTACAATGAAATCTCCTTCGGCTTCTGCGCGTTCGAAGGCCATCTGCATGGAAAGAAAATCGGACTGCCGTTGAGCAATGTTCGAGTTGATCAGCATGCGCATTAATCTGGCCGACAGGTTGAACGGCGTGGAAAGCAGCAGATTGGCCAGTACTTTGTCCGCTTCAAAAGGCATTTGCCGGGCGTGCAGGACTTTGGCGATTTCGGTCAACAGAAGAGCGCTTTGCGGGAAGCGATGCATGGCCGTAATGGCGCCAAAAGAGCTATGGCCCGCATGCTCCGGGAAATACAGCACCCGTTTGAAATCATCATAAGAAGATTCTGTTGTGGATCGGGGCAGCATTTTTTCCGTGAGCAGACACGGGATATAATCATAATAGCCGTAAGATAAAAAATGATTGATGGACCAGATGTCGCCGTTGTAATCCGTTGCCCGGTGGGTATTTTTCGAATAGAGTTCAAAGCCGGCCTTGACCGACGCGAAAAGAGCGCACAGATGGGCAAAATCGGTCAGATAAATGCCGGATTCGGCGTTCAGGCGGATTTCCAGAATCCGCTGGATGGTTGGATTGGAATCCGCCATCAGGCCCGTGTAAATGATGATGATCAGTTTCTTCTGGGGGCTGCTTGCGGCGTAAAGCAGCCAGCGGGCGGCCATCTGATGGGCGATGGCGATGACATTACGGATGGCCTCGTTATAGAGCCTGGGTTCATCCAGCGCCCCCGGTTTCTTGGGCGTCCTTAAATTAAAGGTCGTCGCGCCGATCGTTTCAATAACTTTTTTATGCAGATGGTTTTCCAGACGCAGATATTCGATGCAATCGGAAAGTTCATTTTTCAGCCAGGCCACGTCCGCGGGGACGATAATGTCTCCCTGGCCCTGCAAATGGAAGGTGATGGTTACCCCGGCTGTTTCCTGATGGTTTTCAGCTATGTTCTCCGAACTTTCCGGCAGCTGTAAAAGCAGTTCGTAATGCCAGTTTAAATCCGGATGTTTCTGCGCCAGCTTGAAGGCCAGAATCCTCAGCAGCGCGCGCTTTTTAGGCGTATTGATCAGGAATCTTTGCTTGAGCCGAGTGATCATGGGGGCCTGAATTTCAGGCAGGGAAAGCTCTCTTGCGGTGACTTCCAGCTGTGCGATCAGGGCGTTGACGGATAAATTCCCCGCCATTTTTTCCAGAACATCCGAAAAGGTTAAACCCACAGGAAGTTTACGTTCGTCGTCGGGTTTGCAGTTTTTTTCCAGAAACGCCACAAAGGCCGCTTCGGTATTGGTTTCAATAATGCCGCGGTTGAAGGCGTATTTGATAACGCCGGGCATGGCGCGGCGGGAAATCTCCCGATCGTTTTCCTTGAAGTCATAAAAACTCTTAACGGTGGGGAATACATTCAGCAGGGCGTTAACGATCATGTTATTATCCGCCATTTTGATTTACTTGATTTATGCCGTTTCTCGCATAAATCCGCTCCGGTTTCAACCGGTTTTTGCGATAGTTTTTTTCAAGCGTGTCGATACCATCTTTATTTTTCGGAGAGCGGGGCCGGTAAGGAATCCGGATGTTGGAGAATGCATGGAATGGTTCGCAGTCTGTCCATCTCCGGTCAGACTGCGAATGTTGACTCGCGGATTGCGCATAACGATACGCATCAGTGGCTGCTGGAATGGTTTCCCGCGCTGTTCAGGAATTTGACCGCCCCGGAATCGAGATAGTACAAGGCGAGGACGACCTTTAGTTTCCCGTCATGGATCAGCTCTTTCAGAATCGGGCTTTTTGTCAAGATTTCCTTGTAGACGTTTCGGACATTTTCCTGGATGGCAGCATCAATAACATCGACGCTTTTGGCCTTCTTTGCCGCGCTGCGCAAGGCGGGCTTTCCCGTTTATACCAAAATTCAGGACGCCATTTATGCCATTGGCACCTACTATGAATGCGTGGCCCGGCAATCCCGCCGGGAAAAGAAAAACGAGGCCTTGCGGGATTGAGAATTTCCTGTGCCGCTTCAAAAAATCTGGATCAATTATTGTATCGCGTTTGATTTGGCAAGGATCCTCCGTAAGGTAAAAGCAATATCCTGTCGAGTTATTGGTTTTCTGATAAACTCGTTTACGTTGGCTTCTTGCGCTTTTTCTTCCATTGCTTGATCAATATAGCCGGAGCAAAGGATGATCGGAATATCCGATCTGATTTCTCTTAATTTTTTTGCCAATTCATACCCAGTCATCTGGGGCATCGTATAATCCGTGATAACTGCATCAAAATCGTTCGGAACCTGCCGGAATGCATTCAATGCCAAAAGGGGCTGGGTAAATCCCTGCACTTTATACCCGAGATTATCCAGTAAGGCTTTTCCTACATCAACAATTACCTCTTCATCGTCCACGAGCAATATCATTCCCTTACCGACCGGTATGTCTTTGGGCATCTGCTCGGTTGTGAGTGGTGTCTTTATCCGAATAACCGGTATGAATATTGTAAATGTCGTACCTTTACCCTCTTCGCTGTATACGGAAATACTGCCATCTAAACTTTTCACAATGCCATGAACAACGGAAAGACCAAGCCCTGTTCCTTCGCCTGGCGGTTTGCTGGTAAAAAAAGGATCAAAAATACGGTCCATTACTTCCGGAGGGATACCGCAGCCGGAATCGGAAACCGTCAAACGAATATGCCTACCGGGTTTTATCCCCGGATGAAGAACAGCGAAATCATCATCGATATCGATGTCATCCAATCTCACATTAAGCACACCGCCATTGTCCCTCATGGCGTAACCGGCATTCGTGCAAAGATTCATAATCACCTGATGTATCTGGGTGGGATCGCCCAATACTAATTCATCGCTGACGATTGTTTGCTGAATTTCTATTGTTGCCGGAAGTGAAGCACGAATTAGCTTCAATACTTCTTTAATGATAATTTGGGGCATCAACGGTTGCTTTTCCTGATCTTTCTGGCGACTGAAGGTCATGATCTGACTTACAAGATCGCGGGCACGCTCGGCGGCAGTTATAATTTCTTTCAGATAATGCAGCGATTTTGCCCGGTCTCCCAGAGAACTAATCGCTAACTCCGTATAACCGAATACTGCACTGAGAATATTGTTGAAATCGTGGGCAATCCCACCCGCAAGAGTTCCGATAGACTCCAGCTTTTGACCTTGGCGCATTTGCGTTTCCATTTTTAATTCCCGTGTAATATCGCGCCCTATAGCCAGGAAACAACTGATCTTGCCGGTCTCACCCCGCACAGGCGTGATATTCACATCCATGAAGAAACTAACCCCATCTTGTTTATTGTCGGTAAGGCAACCGGTCCATATTTTCCCCTGCTCAAGAGTTTTCCATATTTCCTCGGCTTCTACTTGTTTTGTGTTGTTGAGAAGCGGTTCACTGCCGATGAGAGCCGGTATGGATTGACCGACAATCGTCGCCATAGCAGGGTTGACAAACTGCACCTTATGGTCGAGTCCTATAATAACGATAGCTTCCATCGCCTGCTCAATTGCCTGATTCAGTGTAGTCAGCGTTTTCTGTATCGGACTGCTGATGGTCCGTGAGAAAAAAAAGACAGCTAATATTGTTATTCCCAGAAACGTGCAACTGATGATGAAAATAAAATTGAGATTGACGTAGGCGAGGGTCATGATTTCATCCATATCTTGTGTTACCCCAACACTCCAGCCAGTCATTTCAACGGGAGCGAACCCTGCCAGCTTCTTTTTCCCCCGGAAGATATATTCTTCCGAACCCGTTTCCTGTCGGAGCATCTTCTTAGTGATGGCCTCCAGCCCCTCTTCGTCATGCATATCAATTTTCAGGACGTATTCCTTATCAGGATGAGCGATAACGATCCCTCGGGCATCGATCATGAAGGGATAACCTGTTTTCCCCACCTTGTTGTAGGTCATTTGGTTTATCAGAAAATCAATCTTTACCACGGCAAGCGCAGCGCCAATGAACTTGCCATTGTTTGACCGGACCGGTGCACACACACCAATAATTGGCTGGCCTGACGCCTTGGAGAAAACGGGTGTACCAATATAAGTTTTGCCCTTTTTTGCCGCTTGAAAGTAATCTCTCTCGATAAGATTGATGCCGATACGTTTTTTATCGACACCCTCAGAACGGACATTGCCATCCTTATCTAAAACGGCCAAGCCCTCATACTCTGTACCGATCTTTAGGAACAAGTCCCTCAGCTTTCTATCTATAAGGCTATATTTCCCACGGGATACACTTTCAACAATCTGACGATCCTCAGCCAAAGCGCTGACGATTTTCAGTTCTCTGGAAAGGTTAATCTGGATCATGCCGGCCAAACCTTGGGCAATTTGCGCAGATCTTGCTTTCGATATTTCTTCCAGAGTTTGAGACGATTTTATAAAGGTAACGGCCCCCACAATTACCAGCGGGACAAGCACCATTGATATTCCACCAATCACCATTTTTGATCGTAAAGAGATGCTTTTCATCTTAGTCACGGGCACTACTTTCTGATACTCCACTGATAACAGCCGTCAGGCTCTCTACGCTGCTTTTCATCTGCATGGCCTGCGCATTCATTTCTTCGGAGGCGCTGGCTGTTTCTTCCGCACTGGCGGCATTGCGCTGGACCACGGAATTCATTTCTACAACGGCCTTACTGATCTGATCTATTCCCTGGGCCTGTTCTCCGGAGTCCTTAGAAATTTCACCGACCAATTCCGCTACCTTGAGCGAACTTTCCGCAACTTTTGCAAAATCCTGATTTGTTGTCGTTACAATCAAAGTCCCTTCTTTTATTTTATTGACTGTTTCCGCAATCAGGAGAGATGTATTCTTTGCTGCTTCTGCCGACCTGATAGCAAGATTGCGGACTTCCTCCGCCACAACGGCAAATCCCGCCCCTGCTTCACCTGCCCGCGCCGCTTCCACCGCTGCGTTCAGCGCCAGAAGATTTGTCTGAAACGCAATCTCATCAATAGTCTTTACGATTTTTGACGTCTGCACACTTGCCGCTGATATATCATTCATTGCATGAGTCAGGGTATCCATGGAGTTGTTTGCTCGATTGACAACCGTTTTGCTGTCTTCCATCAGAGTGTTGGCATGCCTCGCATTATCCGCATTTTTCCGCGTCCTGAAGGATAGTTCTTCCAGAGAAGCAGATGTTTCTTCAACTCCGGCCGCCTGTTCGCTGGCCCCTTCCGCCAGAGACTGGCTAGCTGCTGATACCTGCGTCGATGCCGCTGTGATTTGGCTGGCCGCATCCTTCAACTCAGTAACAGCACAGTAGATTGGCGCACTGATATTATTGGAAAAATACATCACGGCGGCAATCGTGATAACCAAGAAGACAAATCCAATGATTAATATGTAGTTCCGGATAGCATTTGCCGAAGCCAGAAGTTCATCTCTGTCCTGAGTCACCGCGATACTCCATCCGGTCAGTTCAACTGGGGCGTACCCGGCGATCTTCTTTATTCCCTTGTAGGTATAACCTTCCGTTCCCGCTTGATGTTCAAGCATTTTCCTGCCGATTTCCTCCATTCCTGGTATTTTTGCCGCATTCAATTCCAGGATAAATTCCTTTTTCGGGTGGGCAATCGTAATTCCGCTCCGATCGATCATATAGGCATATCCCGATTTCCCCATTTTAATGGATGCGACTCTGTCAACAAGGAAATCAATTTTGAGAATAGCGGCAACATACCCGGCGATCTCACCTCCGGGACCTTGAATGGGGGTTGCGATCGGAGCAATAGGTGTTCCGGATAATTTGGATTTTACGGGCTTACCGAAACTCTCCTTCCCTGTTTTGGCCTCAATCATGTAATCACGCTCGGCAAGATTAATGCCCACGGACTTACCGCCAATCCCGTCCGCACAAACCACCCCTTTTTTATCTATCAAGATGATCGATTCATAATCGCTGCCGATTTTTTTCATCATTTGCCTCAGTTTATTGGAGGCCTGATCCATATTTCCCGACATCACCGCATCAACAATTACCGGATCAACCGAAAGCCCGTTGATCATTTTTACTTCCTGGGAGAAGGCAATCTGAACCATCCCCGCCAGATCCTTCGCAACCTGGACCGCCTGCTGCTTGGCTAATTCCTCAAGAGATGAAGCTGACTTCGTAAAAGAAATGATTCCAACCACCAGAAGCGGGATAACGACAATCAGCGTTCCACCCAGAATCAACTTCAATTTTAAAGACATGCTTTTCATTACGTTTCCCTCCATTTTTTAGGAATAATAAAGTTTACTTATAACTAATCCCGGGACCGCATTTACTTTACTGAACTAAAGATGGTTTGGATGATTGGAGAGACGTTGATCTTGCCCAAAAAAACGGCTCCATTTTGAAAATGGAGTTTTTCGAGTTAGCGGTTTAAAATTATATATAATTCGGGGTAAGGCTAAAGCCATAAAAAACACCCACACAATTCTATCACATGATATAAAATATACCCTATCCTGTCAACGAAATTTGGATAACTTGTAGGAAGCAAATAATATGTCCGGTTTAGTAGCACATAAACTGTCCGGTTCATAAGTTACCCGATGGAGGTGCTGGATGAAGCGGCGGAGATATGGGGCGTATGCAGCCGCACAGTTCGGCGGCAACGTCTGGAAGTGGGACGGTTGGGAAACTGAGAGGTTCATGCCCCTGCGAAATACGCGCGGCCATAAGACAGGATCAACTGGTGGCGACTAGATTTTGGAGGGATGCTCCGCCGCAATAGGGGCGGCAATCTCGCGGACATTGTTCATGACGGCTGACAGATCAATCGTCGACAGCTGTCGATTGTCCATAACGATTTTTCCATCGATGATGCTGGTCTTCACATCCGCGCCGCGCGCCGCATAGACCAGCTGGGAGTATGGGTTGTAAAGCGGCGTCAGGTGGGGCTTATTCATATCCACCATGATGATGTCTGCCTTTTTGCCCACTTCGATGGAGCCGATCAGGTGATCCATTCCCAGGACGCGGGCGCCGCCGATGGTCGCCATGCGGACAACGGTTTCGGCGCTCATAACCGTGGGATCGAGCGTGGTCACTTTATGAATTTTTGCCGACGTGTCCATTTCCCGGAACATGTCCAGGGCGTTGTTGCTGGCGGAGCCGTCCGTGCCCAGACCGACCGCTATGCCGCAGGCGAGCATTTGCGGAACAGGCGCGACCCCGGAAGCCAGTTTCATGGAACTGACCGGATTATGGGACACACTGACCCCCAGATCGGCGAAGATGGCCATGTCTTCGCCGGTCAGCCAGTTGCAATGCACGGCAATGGTCCGATGGTCGAGCACACCCAGATCGAGAAGATGCCGCACCGGTTTCTTGCCGTAGCGTTTTTCAATCGTGTCGGTCTCGTCTTTGTTCTCCAGCAGGTGGGTCAGGTACAGAATCCCGGATTCGCGGGCCGCCGCCTTCACATTCACCAGTGTTTGCGGGGAACAGGTATAGGGGGAATGACAAAAGAAGGCCGGCGTGATCATCGGCGCACAAGGCAGCCAGCGTTTGACAAACCGGTCCGCCGCCTCCATCATTTTCCCGAACCGGGGATTGTCCGGCGTGGCGAAATCGGCAAAGCCCTGGGAAACCACCGCGCGCATGCCGCAGGTCCGCACGGCTTCGGCAATTTGATTCTCAAAAAAATATCCGTCGCAAAATGTTGTCGTGCCGGACAGGATCATTTCGGCCATGGCAAGCAGCGAGCCGTCATAAACCATTTTTTTGTTGACGAAGCGCGCCTCCATGGGAAAAATATGATGCGTGAGCCAGTCCATGAGCGGCAGATCGTCCGCCAGTCCCCGGAAGCAGACCATCGGCAGATGGGTATGCGTGTTGACCAGTCCGGGTAGAATAAGACAACCTTCCGCATCAACGATTTTGCCGGCCGGAAGGCTGCGGTTTTTATCCACCAGGGCAATGCGGCCGTCCCTGATGCCGACGACGGCGTTTTCAATCTTGTCCATGTTCGCGGACATGGTCAGCAGCGTCCCACCTTGAATAATCATATCGAAATGATCTGTTTGCATGATTGCTTCACTTTCCGTCAGTTGAATTCCAGCTTGTAGTAGATATCGACGCCGCTTGTCTGCCCGGTCTGTGTTTCAACCTGCCAGCTTTTGGAAATATCATAGCGAAGAAAAAATAAATTGCCACCGGAAAACAATGAGCGTCCGTAACTGATATACAATTCCGGCGTCAGATATTTGCCCACGACCAGCATGGTTTCCGAAACGCTTCCCGCCTGCGTTCCCGCGGGGGCCATGTTGATGCGTTTATATCCCATCTGGCCGTTTTGCGCCACGGTATCCGCCGAGATGTCAAAGGTGCTGAGCCCCAGTCGGTTTTTCAGTTGACTGAGCAGACTCTCGGACTGGCTTGAGGTTAAAAGCGCGCCGGCTGCCGTGGCCAGGAGATTGGCCTGCTCGGTGCTCGAACCCAGCGGGCGCCCGAGGACGATGTAAGCCAGAATGTCCGTATCCTGCATGAAGGGTTCCGAGTACAATTTCACCAGGGGGTTCGGAAGGGTGCCGCTGATCGCGACGCCGGCGCGAACATCGCCCACTTTGCGCCAGGCCAGAATATCCAGTGATGGCTGGTTGATCCGGCCGCCCGAGTAGAAAAGACGCCCGCGGACTATATCCAGATTGACGCCGTAAGTCCGGTACCGGCCTTTGATAACGCGGATTTCGCCCCGACCGGATATTTTAGCCGGATCCTGAAATTGCAGATCGATTTGACCGCCCAGTTGCGCATCGATTCCGGACGCTTTAAACTGAACGGATTTACCCAGAACCATCTTCACCTGAATATCCAGATGGATCGGCAGCTTTTGGGCCGCCGGTTTTGTTTTTCCCTCCCTGATCACATCGGGGCTCGACGCGACGGAGCCCTGCGATTGCGGCCCGATAATCTGAACGTCCGGCAGCAGTATTTCCCCCCGGACGGATATTTTCCCGGTTGTTCCCGTGAAAGTAAGCCTGGGCGAGCTTTGCACCTGAAGTTCCGGGAAGTAAACGGTTTGAAACCGCTCTCCGCTCACTTGCCCTTCATAACTTTCAACCTGCATTCCTTTCATCCGGACAAGCGCCGACCCCTCAATGTAGCCGGGGCCGGAAACCGCCCGGAAGGAATCGATATACACGGCATTCCTGTCGAGACGCGCTGTCATCTGCGCATCTTTAATGGCAATGCCGGCTTCGGGCAGATAGCCTTCCGCCTTTGATAAATGAACCGTTCCGAATGCCTGCGGCTGGGACCAGCTGCCGCCCATTTTTAAATCCAGATCAAGATTGCCGCGGCTTTCGCGGATCAGTCCGGGGAACAAAATACTGAGGGCTCCTTTTTCACGGAGTTGTCCGGTAAGCGATGCCTGAAGGCTTCCTCCCGCATTTACGGAAACCGGAAGACGCGCTGCAAAAGGCATTCGGAAATTGCCCTGAAGTTTTCCGTATTCCGTGGTCATGGTGATCTCGCCGCTCAGCGCTTCTTCCCGCCAGACCCAGTCGAGGGATGCGCCTCGCAGATCAACACTCACATCGCCTTTGGGTCCGTGCCAGGTAATTCTGGACGGAGTGAGTGCCGTATGACCCGTCAGGGAAAAACGATGGTTCGGCAGGAGTCTGCCGCTCACCTCGCCTGCCATCTCGCCCTTCAATACGGGGCGGCCGGGCACCCATGCCGAAAACGGCGTCAGATCAAATCCCTGCCAGCGCAGGTTTAAATCTCCCTCATCCGGCAGTGAAAGCCGCGCGGGCGACGAAGAGGAAAAAGCGCCTTGAAGGCTTCCGCCCTGCGCCAGAGATATATTCAGTCCGGCCCGTATGCCTTGTTCATTGGCTTTCAGGGTCAGCTCGCTTTGCCGGATATTAACGGATTGTCCCTGCGATTTAAGTGTTCCCGACAGAGAAAGTTTTCCCGTGAGTGCTATCTGATTCCGGGGCAGAAGGTTTAAATGGAGGGTCCCGCTGCTTTTGCCGGTGACGGGTTCCTGATCCATCCAGGCGCCGGCTCTGGCCGGATTCAGCTCATTCCAGGTCAGGTCAAGGGAACCGGTCAGCGGTTTCCCGGCAAGCTTCGCGGATAGTCCGAGTGTTTCCTGAGCGCGGCCCGTGAATCTCAATGGTTCAATAGAGAGGCTGCTCGACGAGATGGACAGGGAGGCCTGCTGAACAAGCCGAAAGGGCCCGACGCCGTCCAGGCCGTCGAAGCGCAGCACATTCCCCTGCCAGCTGCCCTGACGATAAGCTCCGGACAGGACCAGATGCATTTCATGGCGGCTGCGGCGCGCCGCAGCCGTAAGTGTGTGCGACGTGGCGGTTCCTTTGGCCTGAAACGTCAGTGAGTCGGCTTTAAAACTCCGGTAGCGAAGCGCGTTTATCGTCGCGTTTATGGAGAGAGGAGATTTCTCCTGATCCTCCATGGCGGCGGCAAGGTTAGCCTGCGCGATCTCCAGACCGCCTGCGGTTAAACCACTGGCTACGGCGGAAATGACGCCGCTTGGTCTGCCGTTATGCCAGCGCAGAAAGCCTTCAGCCGCTATCTTGCCTGTGGTCCTGGGAACAAGCCGGGAAAGATCGCTGATTCGGGCGCTAAAGTCCAGTTTGTTTCCGATAGCTCCCCGGGCGGTAAGTTGGAAGCCCTTTCCCTGCAACGACAGGCGGGCAATCCGGACATCGTCGTCCGCAAAGATTGCGCGCACATCTCCGGTCAGTTGCTGTCCATGGAGACGGCTTTGCCGCAGCGTGCCGATGACTTCGCCGCTCATCGTTTTCCCGTGGGGCAGCGATACCCCGCCTTCCAGATCGAAATTAATAATGCCCGCCCAGTCCTGGTCAATGCCTTTCGGATTGAGATTGCGGCCGGTAAGGACACCTTTTACGGCAAGATCGTTTTGCCAGTCGATGGTCAGGTGTCCGCCGAGAGTGCCGCCCAGTACCGTTCCCTGTAATGCGCTTAAGGCCGCACGTTTATCGTTTCCCGAGTAATTGCCTGCCATCCGGACGGATTGCCAGCCTTTTCCCTTATTGGAAAGGGCGATGCGCCCGCGGTACTGGTTGACGCTGCCGGCGAATGTTAATGTTCCGGAGAGATTCGTCGGGATTTTAAATTCCGGTGCAAGATCCATCTCCGATGCCGAGGCTTGCAGATCCAGGAAAGGCAAAGGCTGGTTCATGGTCAGCATGCCGTCTGCTTTGATCAGCCCCGGCTTGCCGGGACGATGCAGACGAATATTGCCCAGGGGGAATCCTTTGGATGTCATACCGGCGTCCGCCGAAAGATTCCAGAGGGGGCGTTTGTTCTGATGGCCCGTGAGATGAAGGGTCCCCGCCAGCTCACCCGATTGTTTTCCCGGTCCGAATTTTGCTCCGATCCGGAAGGATTCCATGCCGGCCAGCCGCTGCGAAAGGACCGCGGTGAGATCCGCTTCGAGCAGAGGGCGGTTGAATCCGGCCAGTATATTTCCGCGCGCGGCGCCCGGGCCGGAAGCCATCTGAAGATTGCCGATGGACAAGCGTGCCCGTCGAAAAGCCACGGAAGCGGTCAGCGTTTGAATCTGCAGAGGCTGTTTGTCCCGATGGCGATAAGCGACATTGCTGATTTCCAGACGTTCAATGCTGCCGCTTGCCCACGCGATCAGACCGGATGCCCGGGGCCAGACAAGTGTGGGCGGCGCATCGGGCGTTTGGTCTGCAATCGATACGTCCCGCAACGAAAGATTTTGAATGCCGATCTGACCCGCCAGCAGATCAAGCGGGGCGGACGTCAGCGTCAGATGTCCTATCCTGATCCTGCCCTGCAGCCATTGGATATCCATGTTTTCCAGGCGCAGCGTGGAGGCCAGCTTTCCTTCGATTTTTTCCGCCGAAATCTTCAGGCCCGTCTGACGGGAAACCAGATCCAGCAGACGGTGCGCGCCTGCCTCGGTGCCGAAAAGCCAGACAGCAGCGGCAAAGCAGGCCAACAGCGCCGTCGGAATCAGTGCGATGATCAGATATTTCAGCACACGTTTCAAAATTCAAACCCCACCGTAAAATGGACGCGAATCCCCGGATCATCCACACGGATCTGCCGCGCGACGGACAAATTCAGGGCGCCGACCGGCGTGAAGTAATGGATGCCCACACCCGCGGCCTGATACAGCGTCAGCTTGTCGAAATTATCAAAGGCGTTGCCGGCGTTATAAAATGCCGAAACAGCCCAGTCCTCCAACAGGGCGCGCTGCAGTTCAACGCATCCGGTTAAAAGGTGCTTGCCGCCCACCACATTTCCTGAAGCATCACGGGGACCGAGCGACTGATAGGCGTAACCGCGGACGCTTTGATCACCGCCCGCAAAGAAGCGCAGAGACGGCGGGAGATCGCTGATCGGGTCCGAAAAAAAAGTAACCGCCGTTTTGGCGCTGGTGGCAAGAGCCAGACGCCAGGGCAGCGGCAGGACATGACTGGCTTCGGCGAGCAGCTGCAGCAATTGCGTAGTCGAGCCCATCACTTCGTCTGTACCGCGCAGATCAAAGGCATAGCGGAAACCGCGGCGAGGCCTGATCAGACTGTCATAATGATTGTCGGAAAACCGGACGCCCGGCAGCACATACCGCGACCATGAATCCTGAATGCCGATGGTGAATTCCTCCTGTTGAAACCTGACATAAGCCGTGCCCTGTTTCTGATTGCCGAAGCTGGTCGTCCTGGCCAGTTCCAGAGAAATGAGTTGACTCCTGTAGGTTGTAATATCTTCTTTTTGCAGATTGACCTGAGCCGACGTATAGGACCGGATGTCTTTGTCGCTCGGAATGATGTAGTTGGTCGTAATCCCCTGCAGCCGCTCTGAAATGTATAGCTGGGAATTCAGCTCATGGCCTTTATGCAGCATGTTGAGATCGCGGTAACGCAGGGCAAATCTCGCGCCCGTGTCCGTTCCGTATCCGACGCCGGGTCTCAGGCTTTTCGGCGGCGCGGGTTTCAGCAGAACACTTACCGGTATTCTGTAATCTTTGGCCTGTTCTTTTTCCGCCAGAACCGTCACTTCGCGGAACCGTTCCGAATTGTTCAACTGGAGTTGAGATTCGGCCAGTTTGGTATAAGAAAACACGTTGCCCGGCGTGAAGGTCAGATAGCGCCGCAAGAAGGCGTCGGGATAATTGGGGGCGCCTTTCAGGGTAATATCGGAAAAATAATACCGCTCACCGGTTTGCAGAATGAGCGTAATGCGGGCTTGCCGGCCGGTTTCATCAATGCGGATTTCGTGGACGGTATATTCGGCGTCCAGATATCCCAGCTCCTGCGCTCTGGCCTGAATCGTCTGCCTGCCCTGCTCGTAGGGTTGATGCAGAAGCACGGCGCCCTTTTGCAGCGGAAAGGCGGAAGCAAGCGCCAGGAGCGACGATTCGGACGCGCCGGAGCCGGTGATGGCAACATGGACGTCCGTCACGATCGCGGGCGGTCCGGTTGCGACTTTTACCTGTATCCGATAGGTGTCTGCTTCGGGTGTTTCAATATTGATATTAACCTGGGCGGAATAGTAACCGAACGGTTCAAGAGCCGCGGGCACTTTCTGGCGGGCTTGATCGGCAAAACGTTCCACCCAGATTCTGTCCGCTTTTCCATCTTTTACCAGACCGTAGGGAAGTTCAAGCGCCGTCAGAACATTTTTACGCGCGTCTCCGGTTACGCCTTCCACGACAATTTCAACCGGCCGGGCTGCGTCTTTGACCAGCGCGGAGGGCAGTTCAATTGCTTTCAGAACATTTTTTCGCACACTTGCCTCAACGCCCTGCGCAGTACTTTTGACGGCTTCGACGCTGTCAGCGGCGGCGGCAAGCGCCGGTCCCCAAAGCAGGCAGGTTATGAGAATGACGCAATTCAACAGCCGCTTCCGCAAGGGGTTGGAAGCGGCCGGCCTGCCGTCCATCCTTTTTACGGAGATCATTTTAATCAACCACCGCGAAGCAACCAGCCGTAGTATGCAATAAACGCGTTTATGTCGCAGCAAGCCGCGGCGAATCAACGCTCGTTCCGCATAAGCGGGATGAAAAAACGGCCTTTGCATCCATCTGCTGATATGCCTGGCAGGCCTGCTTAATTTATTCATTTGCCATTGACCTTGTTTCCCGCCGTAAGCGTCCGGCACCGGGTTTCCCGAAGTTTAAGGTATGTTACGGGGTAATGCAAGAAGATGTTGTTCCATTTCCAGATACCCCCATGCGACCTTCAGGTTATCAGGTGGTCAGGCCATCAGGGTATTTGGAACCGGAAATGCAGCTGGGATGATGCACGCTCTTGAAAAAAAAGGGCGCCTCTTAATTCTTCTGTTCGCCAACCTTCAGCGTTGCCGTTTTTTTGCCCTGGATATTGCAAAATGCGGTGACCTCCAGAACATCATTTGCCGCAGTCGGAATCCTGTAGGTGTAAACAAAGCTTGTTTTGCCGGGTTGCGATGTATAATCGTTCTTGCCGGCAGGCTCGTTGTTTTTCCTGATGTCAACCTGTTTGACGTAATGCGTGCCGGTGAAAAATGATTTATGCGTGATGGTCACCGTCAGCGTTTGTGTCAGCATATCATAATTCAATGCCATATCCCGCGGTGCGTCGGCACAGGCATAGTGAGGCACTGACAGGCAGGTTAACAAGAGCCCTGCGTAAACAAGCATGAGACTTGAGAAATACTTTTTCATGATTCATTCTCCTGATGAAATTTGATGGCGTTGCCTTGCCATTTTTCAGTTATTGACCGGCCGGTAGAATCAACCGGGGAATTTTGCATCTAAAAGCCCGCCGCCAATGAGACCCAGCAGGGCGCCGCACAGTGAAACGAAGATGGTCAACAGGAAAAAGATGATATGTGCCGGAGATGTTAAAAGCTGTCCGGATAAGGCAATGGCGGCCAGAGCGATGGATGTGATGAAAAAAACCAGACTCAGGATGATTTTCTTTTTTAGCAGGGGCGTCGTGATTTTCCGAAATCTTAACTTACCGTCCGTCAGACCGGTGGCTATCGCCAGGATCAAAAAGAACGGCAGCATGACCGACAAGACTTTTATCGTGGAGGACAGAGTTTCCATGAGGGCCTGTGGAACAAAAAAAGCGAAGAAGGAGAGCATGCACAGCGTTAAAGAGAAAGCCTGCGGAAAATGAACCATCACCGGGTGGGTGTGCAGATCCAGAATCCTTCTCCTCTTGAGGGACACGGGATGCGTGTAAGGCTCCAACATCTTGGCCGGAACGCCACAGGCGGGGCAGACATCCCGGACATTGGATTGATCGGTGACATAACCGCAAGCTTTGCATCTGACCAGATTCTCCATGACATTTCTCCTTATTTGCTTAATAAGGTCATAGAATATACATTCACGCGACAAATGACAATAAGAAAAGTAAAATAAGGTTGAAAAAAGCAATGTTATTCTATATTCTGCCGTCACTTACATCATGGAGGTCGCTATGGACGCGTTACTTCTCGCCCGCATGCAATTTGCCTTTACCATCGGATTCCATTTTCTCTTTCCGGCCATGACTCTGGGCACCGCCCTGGTTATTCTGATCTCCGAGACGCTTTATCTGGTCAAAAAAGACGACACCTATCGCCGGATCACGGATTTTCTGGCGAGATTACTGGGCCTGATCTTTGTGGTCGGCGCGGCCACCGGCATTGTCATGGAATTTTCTTTCGGCACCAACTGGTCGCAGTATTCCCGCGC
Organism: Deltaproteobacteria bacterium HGW-Deltaproteobacteria-6; assembly: GCA_002840435.1. Taxonomy (NCBI): domain Bacteria; class Deltaproteobacteria; species Deltaproteobacteria bacterium HGW-Deltaproteobacteria-6. The sequence continues at coordinate 22,787 of PHAT01000004.1, read as the reverse complement.
GGTGGGGGATATTTTCGGACCGATTCTGGCCGCTGAAGGCGTCATTGCTTTTTTTCTGGAATCCGTTTTTATCGGGGTGCTGATTTTCGGCAGGAACAGAGTGTCGCCCGGGGTCTATTGGGTGGCGGCGCTTCTGGTCTTTATCGGCGGGCATCTTTCCGCGTTCTGGATTGTGGTGGCCAATTCCTGGATGCAGACCCCTGCCGGATACGAGATCAGCCCCGCCGGGAAGATTGTCCTGACCAGTTTTTCCGCCGCCGTTTTTAACCCGTCCACTGTTGCCCGTTTTCTTCACACCGTCCTTGCCACCTGGGTTGTAAGCGCCGTCATGGTTTGCGGCATTGCCGGCTACTATGTTCACAAAGGCCTGCACGGCGAGACCGCCCGGACCATGTTGAAACTCGGCATTATTCTTTTTGCAATTACGCCGCTTTTGCAGCTGGGCGCTGCGCACGGCCATGCGATTCAGGTCATCAATACGCAGCCGGTAAAGGCGGCGGCGATGGAAGGCCACTTTCATACGACCCGCGGCGCGAATATCTACGTCATGGGATTTGTTGACGAGGAGAATGAAAAAACCTACGGTATTTATATTCCCAGGGGGCTGAGCTTTTTGTATAACTTCGATTTAAACTCGGAAATAAAGGGCCTGAAGGAAACACCTGCGGAAAACTGGCCGCCGGTGAATCTGGTATTTCAGTCCTATCATATCATGGTTACACTGGGCATGATTTTCATCATCCTGGGGCTTCTGGGCGCGTGGCTTTTGTGGACGGGAAAGCTTTATACCGCGACGTGGTATCTGGCGGGGCTTCCCTTCCTGATTCCGCTGCCGCATCTGGCCCACGAAACAGGCTGGATTACCGCGGAGGTTGGCCGCCAGCCCTGGGTTATTCAGGGCTTGATGAAAACCGCCGCCGGCGCGTCGGTTGTAGTGTCCGCGGGTGAATTGATCTTCAGTCTGCTGATGTTTTCCGCCGTATACCTGCTTTTGTTTGTGATGTTTATCATGCTGTTTGTGAAAATTGTCAGGCAGGGGCCGGCAATCTAGTGCCTGCTTGCGGTAACGGGGACTTATGCCTGTCGGCACGAATTCAAAAAAATTATGGTTATGAAAAATAGGAGAGAGGCGAGATGGAAAATATCCAGAATTTTCAAATCCTGTGGTTTGTGCTGATTTTCATGCTGCTGCTCGGGTACGCGCTTTTGGATGGATTTGATCTTGGCGTGGCGGTCCTGCTGCCGTTTCTGGGAAAAACAAAAGAAGAGAAAGACACGTTGATCGCATCCATCGGCCCCTTCTGGGACGGCAACGAAGTGTGGCTGATTACGGGAGGGGGCGCGCTGTTTGCGGCCTTTCCCCATGCGTATGCCACCGCGTTTTCCGGTTTTTATCTGGCGATGATGCTGGTATTGCTCGCGCTGATCTTCCGGGCGGTCTCGATGGAATTTCGCGCCAATGATCCGGAGCGCGCGGGGCTGTGGGAAAAGGCTTTCGTTGGCGGAAGCGCTCTGGCCGCTTTGTTGTTTGGCGTGGCTCTGGGCAATGTGATTTACGGCGTGCCCCTGACCGGGAAAATGGAATATGCCGGAAGCTTTTTTACGCTGCTCAGGCCTGTGCCGCTCTTGTTCGGCCTGACCGGTCTGGCCGCGGTATTGCTGCAGGGAGCCTCCTGGGCCGTGATGAAAACAGAAGGGGAGTTGCAGGAGCGCTCCTTTAAAGCCGTGAAGATTTTGCTGTGGATCAATGCCGTCGCAGCGGTGATTTATTTTGTTGTGCTGGCGGCGGCATTTCATCGCCTGTGGGCGAATATTTTATTTTATGTGGCGGTAGAGTTCACATTTGCCGGGCTTATCGGATTGTATTATTCACTCGGCAGAAAACATGAAGCAGCCCCGTTTTGGGAATCGTCCTTATCCTTTACCGGCCTGTTTCTGGCCGCGGGCGCTCTTCAGTTTCCCCGTCTGATTACCGCGTCCAATAACCCGAATTTCAGCCTGACGATCTATAACAGTTCGACCGGACTCTACACATTGCAGGTGATGGCCGTCATTGCGCTTATCGGCATGCCGATAGTCGCAGGCTATACCATCTTTGTTCACCGTCTATTTAAGGGGAAGGCCAGGACGGACGACCATTATTAAAATATCCGGAGAAGTTTCATGATTGTTGATCAACTGATTCATTGGAAGAAATATCTGGCAAATCCGGTTTGGGAAACCATCTTTGCCGAATTGAAAGCCCTGAATGAAAGCACACCGGAGACGGAGAAAAAGATTTGCGGGGATGATATTATTCTGAAGGTCTTCAGTTATCAGACGCTTGATCCCCGCGATAAACAGGTTTATCCGGAATCGCACCGGCTTTATTTCGACATTCATACGTCCATCGTCAACTCGGAGCGGATTGACTGGTACCCGGCTTCGTCATTGACCGTGGACAAACCTTATGATGCCGTGGCGGATGAAACAGGCTATGTAAAACCGCCATCGGCTTCCGCCAGCCTCCTGATGACGCCGGGACTGTTTGCCATGTTCGGTCCGGAGGATGCACACATGCCCCGTTTGCACGAGGCAGCCCAACCTCAAACAGTCAAAAAAGCCGTTATGAAAATTTACGCCGGCATCCTGCTTTGAAAAACAGGGTGACTTTGCCGCTTGTTCTTCCTGATTGAATTCAGCACTGAACCAGTATATACTTTGCCACGGTTGCTTAAACAGACGGAGGCAGAGAATGCGGCTGTTAATAGCGGATGACGATGCGAATACCATCAATCTTTTGCGCAAATACCTGACGCAATGGAACTACGATGTCGTTACCGCCGGCAACGGTCTGGAGGCCCTCGAAATCATCAAGGGTGAAAACTCGCCTGAAATCATAATTCTGGACTGGTTGATGCCCGGTATGGACGGCATCGAAGTCATCAGAAATGTACGGCAGATGAAATCTTCCAGTCCCCCTTATATTATCCTTTTCACCGTCCGTGATGAGAAGGGCGCGATCATCGAAGGCCTGGACGCGGGGGCTGATGACTACGTCACCAAGCCCTTTGATAAAGATGAGTTTCATGCGAGAATCCGCGTGGGCGAAAGATATGTCCGGCTGCAAAATGCGCTGGCACAAAGAATTAAAGAACTCCAGGATGCCATTGCTCAGATCCATACCTTGCGCGGCATTATCCCCATCTGCTCATTCTGCCACAAAATACGCAATGATCAAAAAAGCTGGGAGCGGCTGGAAAAATACATCGGTGATCATTCGGAAGCGGAATTCAGCCACGGAATATGTCCCGAATGCGCGAAAAAACATTATCCGGGTTTTTTGGAAAAAAAGATTGATTGATCAAGCCTTTGCATCCGTCATGAACAAAATATTTGCCTGTTTGCAATAGTGAGTTGATATGAACATTCTGGACATGAAAACGGTTCTTTTCAGCTATGTCATCAGCAACGCGATTTGCACCATGATCATGATTTCGCTGTGGACGCAGAACCGCAGGCGCTTTTCGGCAATCGGGTTCTGGCCGGCCAGCTTTGCGGTACACTTCCTGGCAATTTTATTGCTTGTCCTGCGCGGCCTTATTCCGGATTTTTTTTCCATTGTTATCGGGAATGCTCTGATTCCGGCGGCGATCCTTCTGGTCTGCATCGGTGTGGAGCGCTATGCGAACATCAAAGGCAGACAGTATCTCAATTACATTCTGCTTGCGGCTTTCATTCTGGTTCAGGGTTATTTCACCTATGCCGAGCCCAGCCTTCTGGCGCGCAAGCTCAACGTATCCATAGCGCTCTTATTCATCTGCTCCCAGCACATCTGGCGGATCATACGCCTGAGGGATGCGGACAAGGAACGCGTCATCAAGCCGGCGGCTATTGTTCTTGCGGCATACGGTGCGGCCAGCGTTGCCCGTATCTTCATTGATCTGACGACGCCTTCCGGAAGCGACCTGTTTTTGTCCGGCATATACGACACGGCCGTCATCATGATCTACCAAATGCTGATGATTACCATGACTCTGGCGCTTTTTCTGGCGCTCAATCGCGGGTTGATCAACGATCTGGAAAGTGACATTGCCGACCGCAAACGCGCGGAGCAGGAACTGCGGCAAAGCGAATCACACTACAGAAAACTGATCGAGAACGCAGGTCAGTCGATTCTCGTTGTCCAGAACGGCATGATCCAATATGCCAATCCGATCCTTTCCAGGATGATGGGCTATTCGCTGGAGGATATCTATACCCGGCCGTTTGTGGAATTCATCTACCCTGACGATCGGGATATGGTGGTGCAGCATTATCAAAAGCGTCTTGCGGGCGACATGGCCGATTCATCGGTATACAAGTTCAGAGCGGTTACCAAAGGCGGAAGTGTCTGCTGGTTTGAAATCAATGCCGTCATCATCGAATGGGAAGGCTCTCCCGGAACCTTGAATTTCCTCACCAATCTTACCGAGCGCATGCAGACGGAGGAAGCCCTGCGCAGCAGTGAGGAACGGTATCGCCGGCTGGCGGAGAATGTTTCGGATGTGATCTGGACCATGAACTTTGAGGGCCGTTATACTTATGTCAGTCCATCCGTGGAGAAGTTGTCCGGCTATACGGTTGACGAGGCTATGCAACTGTCGATTGATGAGGCGCTGACGCCGCAGTCGGCGGTCATTGCCAAATCCAGTCTGGCCGCCGTGCAAAGCGAAGCGACCATGCAGGCATATCGCGGTGAATGGGAAGTGCCCTGCAAAAACGGCAAGACCGTGTGGACGGAGGCAACAATCACCGGTATGCGCAACACCCAAGGAGAACTGATCGGCATTCTGGGCATCTCCCGGGATATTACCAAGCGCAAGCAGATGGAAGAGGCGCTTCGCGAAAGCGAGGGCAAATTCAGAAAAATTTTCGAAAACGTTCAGGATGTGTTTTACCAGACCGATCAGGATGGCATTATTGTCGAATTAAGCCCTTCGATTGAAAAATATGCGGGCTTCAGACCGGAAGACCTGATCGGGAAACCGGTGGAAACCATCTATTGCGATTCTCAGGATAGAGCTGAACTGGTCAGAACAATCATGGAGCAGGGAGAAGTAACCGATTATGAGCTCAGGCTCAAAGCCAAAGACGGCCGCGTCATTATTACCTCCACCAACTCCCACTTTTATTTTGACGCCAATGGAAAACCCGCCGGTATTGAGGGGTCACTGCGCGATATCACCGAGCGCAGACGTAATGAGGATTTGCTGCGTGCGCGCCTCGACCTGCTGGAATTTGCCGCTTCGCACGCGCTGGGCGACGTCCTGCAAAGAGCGCTCGATGAGGTCGGCAAGTTAACGGACAGTCCAATCGGTTTCTATCATTTTGTGGAAAGTGATCAGAAAATGCTTTCATTGCAGGCCTGGTCCACCCGGACGGTGAGGGAATTCTGCAAGGCCGAGGGTTACGGCCTGCATTATCCGATTGAAGAGGCCGGTGTCTGGGCGGATTGCGTACATACCGGAAAACCGGTCATTCATAATGATTTTGCCTCTCTGCCGCACCGCAGAGGATTACCGGAAGGCCACGCCCCCGTCATCCGGGAGCTGGTTGTGCCCATTCTGCGCGGCGGGAAGATCGTTTCCATTCTGGGCATCGGGAACAAACCGGCAGACTATACGGAAGAAGATGTGGCGCTGGTTTCTTTCTTTGCCGACGTCGCCTGGGAAGTCGCCCAGCGAAAACGCGCCGAAGCGGCTCTCGTGGCGAGCGAGGCCCGCTATTCCGAAGCGCTTACCGCCGTGAATGACGGGATTTGGGACTGGCATGTTCCGAGCGGCCGCGCGTATTTCAGCCCTTCCTATTACACCATGCTTGGTTATCAGAATGGAGACTTTGAATCGTCATATTTGAAGTGGCGTGAGTTGGTGCATCCGGAAGATGTTGACCGCGTCGAGCAGGAATTGAGCAGGAGCGTCAGCAACAGTGAGAGTTTTAATATTGAATTGCGGATGAAAATGAAATCCGGCAGGTACTCCTGGGTGTCTACGCGTGGCAAAGCGGTTGAGTGGGATGCGGACGGGAAAGTTTTGCGGATGATCGGGACCTTGAGCGATATTGCTGAACGCAAGCAGGCGGAACGTTACCGCAGCCTTTCCACCGAAGTGTTGTCGATTCTCAACGAATCATCCAATTATCATGATTCCATCCGCCATATTCTTTCCGCCATAAAAGCGGCAACCGGTCACGATGCTGTGGGAATAAGGCTGCAAAACGGCGAGGATTACCCTTATTATGACCAGACCGGTTTCCCTGCCGATTTTCTGATGAAGGAAAATTCGCTGGTCGTCCGCGACCACAATGGTTGCGCCTGCCGATGGTCGGACGGCAGTGTGATGCTGGAATGCACCTGCGGTCTGGTCATCTCGGGAAAGACCGATCCGTCTCATCCGCTCTTTACGCCGGGTGGAAGCTTCTGGACCAACGATTCTTATCCGCTTCTTGATCTTCCCGCAAAAGAGGATCCCAGGCACCAACCCCGCAACGAATGCATGCATTATGGTTATGCTTCCATCGCACTCGTGCCCATCCGGGCCAGTCAGCAGATTATCGGTCTGCTGCAGCTCAACGACCGCCGGAAAAATCAGTTCAGCCTCGATACGATCAACGCTCTGGAGAGCCTTGCCAACCATATCGGGGAGGCGCTGATACGCAAGCAGACGGAATCGGCCCTTCAGGAAAGCGAGTCGAAGTACCGCCTGCTGGTCGATCACTCCTCCGACCTGATCTGGAACCTGACGGTGGAAGGCATCTTCACGTATCTTTCACCGTCGTGGGAGCGGATCACCGGGCACCTGCCTTCATCCCTGGTCAATACGTCGTTTCAGCTGATCGTGCATCCGGATGACCTTGCCGTCTGCCTGAAATATCTTCACTCCATGGTTCAGGACGCCGCTGTTTTACCGAGTCCGGAATATCGGGTCCGGCATGCCGACGGCACGTGGCATTGGCACGCGGCGAACGCCACGCCCGTTGTGGGTCCGGATGGCAGCGTTGTCTCCGTGGTCGGTGTTTCGCGTGATGTGACCGAACACAAGCACATGGAGCAGGAGCTTAAAAAAAGTGAAGAGAAGTACCGCTCGATATTTGAGAATTCCGTCAACGGGATTTTTCAGAATACGATGGACGGAAAATCCATCAGTTTGAATTCCGCTGTGGCTGAGATGTTCGGGTACGCATCGCCGCAGGAAATGATCGAGAATATCAAAAACATCGGCCTTGAACTTTATGCGAATCCATCCGACCGGGAATATCTGCTGCAGACGATCAGACGCGCGGGCAGATTGGAAGGCTATGAGGTGGAATTGATCCGCAAGGATAAAAGCAGCTTCTGGGGGTCCATCAACATCTACGCGGTATACGATGAAGCGGGTGATATCCAGTATCTCGAAGGCACGCTGGTGGATATTACGGACCGCAAGAAGGTTGAAACGGACCTGAAAGAAGAGCGACAGCGTCTGGGCAGCATCATCCGGGGCACCAATGTCGGAACCTGGGAATGGAATGTCCAGACAGGCGAAGCGGTTTTTAACGAACGCTGGGCGGAAATTATCGGTTATACGCTGAGCGAGTTGTCCCCGATCTCCATTAAAACCTGGATGAAATTTGCACATCCCGAAGACTTTGCGGCAAGCAATCATCTGCTCGAGAGGCACTTCCGGGGCGAGTTGGCTTACTATGAATACGAATGCCGGATGAGACATAAAGACGGCCGCTGGATTTGGGTGCTTGACCGCGGGAGTGTAGCCAGTTGGGATGCAGACGGCAGGCCGCTCCTGATGTCCGGTACGCATCAGGATATCACCCAACGCAAACAAGCGGAGGATGCGCTTCACCTGAGTGAACAAAGATACCGTCTTCTCGTGGAAACCGCCAACGAAATCATTATGGTGGTGCAGGATGGGATGGTAAAATTCGCAAACCAGAAGGCCATAGAGTCTTCGGGCTTTTCGGAGCAGGAATTTCTGTCGATTCCCGCTTTCGACCTCGTTCATCCGGATGACCGTAAACTGGTAATGGAGAGATATCTTCAGAAGATCGGCGGAGATGCGACTCCCACCAATTACATATACCGATCCCTGAACAAGAGCGGTCAAACCAGATGGACGCTGAACAATTCCGTCCTGATCGACTGGGAGGGGAGGCCTGCGACATTGGGTCTGATTACGGATATTACCGATCAGAAGCAGGCGGAGGAAGAACTGCGCGCGGAGAAGGAAAAGGCCGAAGAAGCGAACCGGGCGAAAAGCGAGTTTCTATCCATTATGAGTCATGAGATCCGCACGCCGCTCAACGCCATTATCGGCATGTCCGATCTGCTGGCGGAAACAAGACTCGACGACGACCAGCAAAACTACGTCCGGACCTTCCATAATGCGGGAGAATCGTTGCTTGGCATTATCAACAATATTCTGGATTATTCTAAAATTGAGGCGGGCAAAGTTGAAATGGAATATGCCGGATTTGATCTGGTGGATGTGATCGAAAAAATATCCGCGATTCTGGCGCTGCAGGCTCACAAGAAACGCATCGAACTGATCATCGATATTCCTCATCATGTGCCGTCCGCCCTGGTGGGAGACCAGCAGCGCCTCCGGCAGGTATTGATGAATCTGATCGGCAATGCTATAAAATTTACGGAACAGGGAGAGGTCACGGTCTCGATTGAGGCGGTTCACGAAGAATCGTCTCCCGGAGAATGCGCTATCCGTTTTTCCATCCGGGATACAGGGATCGGCATACCCGCCGAGAAACTGCCGATCATTTTTGAGCGGTTCTCCCAGGCAGACTCTTCCGTGACCCGCAAATTCGGCGGAACGGGACTGGGTCTGGCTATTTCCCAGAAGCTGGTGGAGCTGATGGGAGGGAAACTATCCGTGGAAAGCGAGGATGGCCGTGGTAGTCGTTTCTTCTTCACGCTGAAGTTTGGGCGGCAGAAAGATACAGGTCTCAAGACGCAGGAGCCTGCGATCGATATGAAGGGTTTGAGGGTGCTGGTAGTCGATGATAACGCCACGAACCGTCTGATCGTCAATCGAATGATTTCACCCTGGGGCGCGATCGTGACCGAGGCCTTTGACGCGAAGGATGCGATGAAGGAACTCAGACGGCAGATGCGATCCCGGAGCTTTCCTTACGATTTGATTATCGTGGACCGTCATATGCCGGGCATGGACGGCTTTGAGCTTGCGGAGTTTATCCGAAACGACCCCAGATTGAACGACTCCAAAATGATCATGATGACGTCGGATTCCTTCAATATTGACATGGCCCGGGTTCATAAATCAGGTATTTCCGGTTATCTGGTCAAACCGGTAAAAAAATCCGATTTGAAGGAAATTATCATGAAGACCCTGGGGCTTCAAGGGGTTGTCGTCAAAATGGAAACACCGGTTCAGCCGTTTGATCAACTGGCGCCGCTTAAAATCCTGCTGGTGGAGGATGCCGAAAACAACAGAATGCTCATTCGCTCCTATTTGAAGAAAACGCCCTTTATGATCGATGAAGCTGAGAACGGCCAGGTTGCGCTCGCCAAATTTCAGGCGGGTGTTTATGATGTGGTTCTCATGGATATGCAGATGCCGGTGATGGACGGTTATACGGCAACCCGCGAAATCCGCAAGTGGGAAGAAGAAACGGGAGCGGGGCCGACCCCCGTACTGGCGCTGACCGCCCATGTTTTCAAAGAAGATGTTGAAAAAAGCCTGGCCGCGGGCTGCAATGCGCATCTGACCAAACCCATCCGGAAAGATGAGCTGGTGGCGGCAATTCTGGAGCAAACCCATCAGGAGAAACTAAAATGACGACGGATAAAAAAAATGCCATCATCGTAAAAATCGATCCGGAGCTGGAAGACCTCATCCCCCAGTTTATGGAGAATACCAGAAAGGATATCGATGCGATTGTTAAAGCCCTCTCTGAAAATGATCTAGGAACCGTTCGCAGGATAGGCCACAGTATGAAAAGCTATGGCAGCGGTTATGGTTTTGACGATATCAGTAAGACGGGCAAGGCCATTGAGGGGGCGGCGCTTTCGAATAATCTTTCCGCCGTCAGTGAATGTGTGAATGCTCTGACCAATTATCTGAATCAAGTGAAGGTTGTTTATGCTGAGTAATGATGAAATAAATGCTCTGATCGGATCGGACGGGAATTTTACAGGAAACAAGATAAAAATATTGATTGTCGAAGACAGCCCGAATATCAATTTGCTCTATAATCGCGGTTTGCCCGACAGTATTTTTGAAAAACGCTTTGCCGCAAACGGCCATGACGCGCTGGTCTGCTATAATGAGTGGCAACCGGATATCATCATTTTGGACATCATGCTGCCCGTGATGACCGGCTATTCCGTCCTGAAAGAAATCAGAAGCAAATTCAATGACAAGTCCACGACAATCATCATGTCCACCAGTCTGAACAAAAAAGATGATGTGACCCTGATGATGAAACAGGGCATTCAGGGATACATTGTCAAACCCTTCAGCGTCAGGGAAATCGGCGACCGGATTTTAAAGTATTATGAAAAAATTGATCATACCCGAGCATCGGCTGCTCTGATTGCCTGCCGGAGGTATCTGGAGGCGATGGCCAGAGACGCGTTTAAACCCGAAACGCCCGTAAAAGAGCCGCCTTTAAAAAAACCGGTTGAAAAGAAAGAGGAAAAGACGGAGGGGAAAAAAGAAGAGAAGAAAGAGGAAAATCAGGATATCAAAGACAAAGAGGAAAGCGCAGATGAAAAAAAGGAATAAGGCAACAGGTTTCCGGGAGGTGTTGTTATGAATCAGCCGGCAGGGTGATGATAAACGCGGTCCCTCTTCATTTTTGATTTTGCGCGCCGAACTGATGTGCGGAAAGATCCCGCTTCCGCCCAACCAATCATACAAAAGGCGGCCAGGTTACGCGCCGGTTGCTGCGCATGACCTCGGCCGCCTTTTACGGTCTTTCGCAACCACCAGGCCATCCGGTGGTTGTGTCTTGGTTTTGCTGCTCTATTTTTTACCCAGCGCTTCTTTTATCTTGCTGCGATTCTTAATGGCTTCGCCGACACGGGAAAGCGCCAGGGAAATATCGTCGTTCGGTTTGCCAAGGATCCGATCGGACTGCCTGTAAAGAGACAGGGCTGCGTCCAGATCGCCTCGGCTTTCCGCGCAGACGCCCAGATTGTAAAGCAGGGCATAAGAGCCTGCGGCGATATTGTGCGCTTGTCCCCAGAGTTCGCAGGCGCTGTCCATGCGGTTTTTGTCCGCGTATTCCATGCCGCGTTTGAGTTTGTCAATGGCTTCCTTCGATTCGATGCCGTCGGTTGCATCCATCAGCCGGATTTCCCGGGTCACATAGTAAGGCGCGACATCGCGGCGGAATTCCTGCTTAACCTGATTTTTTGCTTTATCCAGAAGAATCATTTCGCTTTCCGCAGGCGATGTGTCCTCGCAGCCGGATGAATCTTTTGTCGAGGAGAGATTGCGGGAGTACAGGACCCGGCCGGTTGTTACATCGACCAGTTTCGGGGAGACTGCAAAATTAGCGACGCGTCTTGTGCAATTGACGTTATAATAGCGCCAATGAAGGCAGGCGCCCTGGTAAGTTCTTCCCTTGTCGTCTCTTTTCTGCTCATATCGTGTGCAGGTTTGACGTCTTTCAGAATAGGGGCTGTCATCATAGTTGTTTTGCGTGACGACGCCCGTATAGATTCCCTGAGCGCCGATCATCTTGCCGAGTTTGACGGCTGTTCTCGAATCAACCAGGCCGCTTTGCGAAAATTTCATTTCGCTGATGGTTTTGTCGACGGAGGCGCGGTCAACCAGCGTGAAATACTGTTTGTCATCAATGCCGATTCCGGCCAGTACCCCTTCGATTTCGGCGGCAAATTCCTGTCCGCCGGGGCCTGAAAAAGGCAGAACGGCTACGGCTTTGGTGAGCGATGCTTCGTGATATTGCGCGGGCTGGAGCATGTTAACTTTGATTTTTGTGGCGCATCCGGAGAAGGCAAGCAGAGCGACACACACAACCGGTAAAATAAAATACTTAAAATGACGGGGCTTTCCGCGCAAAATGAACATGTTTCCCTCCTGATTTTTATTCGTCTTATTGGGTGGTTCCCTTTCTGAAACAAAGAACCTTTTTTTGTTATCTCAGATACTCCAGCGTCAGGGAATAATTTGAGAAGTTTGTAATTTTGAAATTTCCTTTTTGCTTGATGCTGTTAGCCAGATACAGGGTGTTTTCGGGATAGCTGACCATAAAATCGCCCATCTGTTTTTCCTGCACTTCGGATACCCAGACAATGCTTTGCAGGATTTGCTTGACCTCCAGGACTTTATCGATGTCATCAACCCCTTTGATCTGAACGGCCACTTTCTTCGTGTTGTTTTTAATGTATTGAGACACTTTGTCCAGAATATCGGGCGCCAGATTCTGTGCCAGTTCCTTCATGGCTTCCGCAGTGGCATCTTCAACGTTGTTGGCCAGTCCCTTGGCCTGTTCCACGCCGTTTGCCAGAATTTCCATGCTTCCGGTCTTGTTGTTTTTGGCAATGATCCGGTAAGTAAGCCTTACGGTGACGTTGTTGAAAGGCATGGAAAGGCCGTAGCCGATATCTTCGCCTTTTTTGGTGGAAATGGTGTAATCCACTTTACCGATGATAATCAGGTTGGACAGGAATTTGTACATCATGCTGCGCAAGGACAGTGTGCTGTTGGACCGGATGGCTTTTTCTATTTCTCTGGCGTCAATAGCCTGCGTCGGAGCGACATCAACGACCGTGTAATTCTGTTCGATCAGTTTGCCGATGAGTGTTTCGGATAAAATATTGGTTTCTTCAAACACATCGCCCCGGTGGCCCGGTCTGCGCGCCGGAATGAAAAGGGCGATGGAGTTGTTTAATCCCAGTTGCGAGACGGCATCCCTGGCCTGGGATGGTTCCACGCAGGCGTTGATTTTAACATTCAGGATATCGTCCTTGACGTTTTCACCGATGACTTTATAGCTCTTCACCATGCCGCCTGCTTTGGTTTTAATCACATCTTCGACCAGGGTGAAGTTCTGCACCAGACTGCCGGCCTTCACCTCCGTGCCGACGACCTGTTCAATCGCCGTCCATTTGGCGCGGGCGACGGCTTCCAGCTTGGCTGACGGTACGTCCTGGTTGACAATCGCCGCTTCACCGCCGGCATTGATGCATTTTATCTGCGAGAATGCGTCGGGGACGGCAAAGCAGGACAATAGAATCAGGGCAAGCAAACAGGACTGTATTTTCATGGTTCCACCTCATAACCGTTTTATTGTGTTCACCGGCGAAACAGCCTCTTGGGAGGGAATCCGGTCATTCAAGCATCTTATGGATTTCTGGCGCTACGGTGGTCATCAACAACGTCTAAAATTGTTGAAGCCTGCAAAACTCTAACACAAAGCGGGTCGATTTTCAAATTACTTGCCGATGCAGAAACTGGAAAAAATTTTGTGAAGAATGTCGTCGTGGATTTTTTTGCCGGTGATTTCATCGAGAGCATCCAGGGCGCAGCGCAGTTCGAACGCGCCGAATTCCGGCGAGCGGCCGGATGTGACGGCTTCATGGGCTGCCGCAAGGCTGGCAAGCGCTTTTTCCAGAGCCAGTTTATGGCGCAGCTGGGTGATCATGCCTCCGTCGCTTGTGAAATTGTTTGAACCGGTTAAATCGGTCACAGCTTTTTTCAGTGCATCGAGCCCATCGCCGAATTTGGCCGATATTTTTAAAATATTGAGGCCCTGCAGGGGATAATCAAGGAGCAGATCAGGGTTCCAGGCTGCGGGCAGATCGGATTTATTGATGGCCGTGATAATTTTGCAGTCGCGGTTTTTGTTTTGTTCCAGAACATGCCGGTCTTCAGGTGTCAATGGTTTGCTGCCGTCGAGCAGGATGATGATGATGTCGGCTTGTTCCAGGTGTTCCCAAACCAGATCGATGCCTTCTTTTTCAATGGCATCCTGGGGTTTCCGGATACCGGCTGTGTCCGTCAGGTGAACAGCAAGGCCGTTCAGGGTAATGGTCTGGTGGATCAAGTCCCGGGTGGTGCCGGGGATGTCGGTAACAATCGCCTTTTTCCTGCCGGCAAGGCTGTTGAGCAGGCTGGATTTGCCTACATTGGGTTTGCCGGTAATAATAACGTTGATGCCGCAAGTGAATAACCGGGCCTGCCGGTAGGTGGATAAAAGCAGTTCAATCCCGGCGATGGCCTCATGGATCTGCGGGGGCAGGGACGGTGTTTCGTCTTCATGAACGTCATCGGTAAAGTCGATGGCCGCTTCCAGCCCGGCCAGGGCGTCAATCAGCAACGTCCGCAGGTCGCCAATTTTACGGCCCAGCGATCCTTTCAACTGGGCCAGCCCGATTTGCCGGGCTTTTTCCGACTGGGCGGAAATTACGGCGGCCAGGGCCTCCGCCTGTGACAAATCCATCCGGCCGTTGAGATAGGCGCGTTCGGTGAATTCTCCGGGCCTTGCCGGGCGGCAGCCCAGAGTCATTAATTGTTCAAGGATGGTCTGAAGGATCAGCGGGTTGCCATGACAGGAAATCTCCAGCACATCCTCGCCGGTGAAGGAGTGCGGGCTGCACATCAGGGTTACCAGAACTTCATCAAGGATGGTTGTGCCGCATGCGCTAACGATGTCGCCGTAATATGAATGATGGCTTTGCCAATTGCAGGTTTGATGTGCGGGGCGGAAAAGCAGCCGTCCCAGTTCAGAGGCCATGGGGCCGCTGACTCGGATGATGCCCAGTCCCGCCGTGCCGAAAGGTGTGGCGATGGCTGCGATGGTGTCCGGTGTTTCCACTTTTCTCGCACTTTCCCTTCATATTCACGGTGTGGCGCAAGTCCGGTCTATTCCCGGCTTCTGCTTCTGCCGCCGTTATTGCCTTTTCTGGCCGGCAGAACGATGACTTTTCGATACTCGCCTTCACCGCGGCTCTTGGTGACAATCGTTTCATCTTCCTGCAATGCAAGGTGAATGATGCGGCGGTCATGAGCGTTCATATGGGAAAGCGACAGGGGTTTTTGCGATTTTTTGACTTTTTCCCGAATCCGTTCGGCCATGCCGAGCAGAGATTCTTCTCTTCTTTTGCGATATTCTTCCGAATCCACAACGATCATCTTGCGGTCCGTATCGGCTTTGTTGACGGCTTTGTTTAAGATGTACTGAAGTGCGTCCAGATTCTGTCCGCGCCGGCCGATTAAAAGACCGCTGTCGTCGCCTGCGATGCTGAGGATAACCGTGTCGTCCGTTTCAGCGGCTGTCACCTGGCACTCAAAGGTCATTTTGCTTAATATGCCGGCAAGCAGGTCCTGGGCCTTCAGAGCCGCGGGGGTGGTTGCGGGAACCGCCAGGATTTCCGGGATGGCAAGCGCGGGAGATTTTTCGGGAACGACGGCAGGATCAGCCGGTGTGATCACGGCGGGCGCTGGTCTGGCAACGTGCGGTTTGGGTGTTTTGGGGGCAGGCCTTGCGGTCCGCTGCTCAGCTTTGCGTCTGACTTCCGGCTTTGTTTCACGTTTGGTTTCAGGTTTCCTGTCCTGTTTTGTTTCCCGCTCCATACCGGGCTTGCTATCCGGCTTTTTTTCCGGTCTGAAATCGGCTTTTTCTTCCCGTCTGGTTTCATGTTTGGCGGGCCGGTGAGAGTCGTCTAAAGAAAAATCCATATCGAACGAAAGCAGGGAAGCTCGTATTTTGGCCTTCTTGGACATCAGGCCCAGAAATCCGCTGGAGCCTTCGGAAATAATCTCAATATTTAATTTTTCTCGAGGGACGTCAAAATCACGGCAGGCTTTTTCAATAGCACCGTCAATGGTTTTCTCTTCTATCTCTAAGGTTTTTGAACTCATGTTAACTCCATGCATCTGGTATCATGCCGCCAGCTTTTTATTGATGTAGTATTGCTGACCGATTTGTAAAATATTGTTGAACAGCCAGTAAATAACCAGCCCCGACGGGAAATTTAAGAAAAAGAAAGTAAAAATGACCGGCATAAACAGCATGATTTTCTGCTGCATCGGGTCGCCCATAGCGGGCGTCATTTTCTGGGTAATGAATTGTGTGGCGCCCATGATGATCGGGGTGATGTAATAGGGGTCTTTAGCCGACAAATCCTGTATCCAGAAAAACAGCGGCGAATGACGAAGTTCGATGGAATACATCAGTGCTTTATACAGGCCGAAAAATACGGGAATCTGAATCAGCATCGGCAGACAGCCGGAAAACGGATTGACTTTATGCTCGCGATAGAGCGCCATCGTTTCCTGCCCGATTTTGGACTGGTCGTTTTTATATTTTTCCTTCAGCGCTTCGATTTTCGGCTGAAGCTTTTTCATCTCGTTCATGGATTTGTAGCTTAAATTTCCGAGCGGCCAGAAAATAATTTTAATGATCGTGGTCAGGATAATGATCGCAATGCCGTAGTTCAGGACAAAACCATACAGGAAGTTGAGTATCCATATCGCGGGGATGGCCAGCCACCAGAACCAGCCGAAATCGATTGCGCTTTCCAGGCCGACACCCAGAGTCTTCAGCAGATCATATTGCTTGGGGCCCAGATAGAGCGAGTAAGAGAAAACACTGTTTTGTCCGCCGGGAATGAGTTCCTTGCCGCCCTTCATTCCAACGGCAATCATATTGTTTGCATCGCGGGTCATTGCGACGCTGGTCACGGATGGTTTTTCCGGTATGAATGAGGCGATAAAGTATTTGCTTTCAAATGCGCCCCATAATACGTTGGGACCCAGAATGCTTTCGTTTTCAAGCTTCTTGACTTCCTGCCTTTCAATGCTGCCCCCGACTGAGACGGCGGGACCTTCATGTCCGTATTCGTCATCAATTTTCTGAGGATCGACATGCTGGTACCAGTTAATTCTGGGAATTTGCGTGATGGGCGATCCCGTCAGATTGTAAACCTTGACTTCCAGCCCGATGACATAGCCTTTCGGGTCAATTGTGAAAACCTTTTCTATTTTGATGTTGTCATAAGATTTTGAAAAAACAAGCTGCTGCTTTTCTTTGGAATTGATTAAATCCAGTTTGCCCGCTGTTGTATCAAAAACGGCATCCGGGGCGACATCGGCGCTGGAGTCCGGGAATGTCACGGCCAGCGGATAGGGCATGCCGTCGCGAACATCAACCAGTTCAACAAAATCCTTTGTTTTGGGTTTGACGGCTTCCTTTGTGTTTGTGAAAATCCCTTTTACTTTCGGCCAAATGTCATCGGTGCACTCGTAGCAATCCTGATAATATTTTTTGAGTTTCAGGGATTTCAGGGCAGCGCCTCGTGTTGAGAAAATGGCCGTATAATTGGGCGTTTCCACTGTTACGTCGCGGGCCGGCGCTTCCGGTTTGACAGCCTTTGTCCTTTCAGCGGGTTTGGCCGCGGTGGCTATTGCCGTTGCAGCGGATACCGTTGATGCGGCTTTGTCCTTCTTGATTTGATCAGCAGACTGTTGCGGTGCTGCGGCATTTTTAGGAACAGGCGGTTTGGCAATAAATAACTGATAGCCTAAAAGAACGGCCAGTGACAAAGCGACGGCTAGAATGGTCCTTTTGTCCATGAGAGTACCTCCAATTTTTTTGTTTACTTGACGGGATCATAACCGCCGGGATTGAGGGGATTGCAACGCAGAATTCTTTTCGCGCCCATAAAGGCCCCCTTCACCGGTCCGTGCAATTTAATCGCGTCAATGGCATATTGCGAACAGGACGGGTGAAAACGGCAAGCTGGCGCAAAAAAGAATGGTGAAATACAGGCTTGGTATAAACGAATAATGAAAATAAAGAAGTTTACCAACGTTTTTCTGAGCATTTTTTATCTGCCGGCCTTCCGTGTGAAGAGTTCGGTCAATTCTCTCTCTGTTTCCTGATAGGTAAGAGGCGGCATGTTTTTTTTGGCCATGACCACAACGTCATGTTCCGCTGGAAACAAGTTTTTGTTGCGGCGGAAGAATTCCCGAATCAGCCGTTTCGTCCGGTTGCGGAAAACGGCGTTGCCCGTTTTTTTCGTGACGGTGATTCCCAGGCGTTTGGCGCCATTCGAGTTGCCGCATGTTATCATGGTAAAGAATCGCGAACTTCTCCAGACCCCCTGATCGTAAATAATCCGATACCTGCTTTTGTTGGTGACTTTTTCTGCTCTTCGGAAAGATTGCGCCTTCATACACAGCATAGCAACCCACCCTTCCTGTAAAAAGATAAAGTCACGACGTTATACGGTTAAGCTCTTTCTGCCCTTAGCTCTTCTGCGGCTTAAAACCTGCCTGCCGGTTTTGGATGCCATGCGGACCAGAAATCCGTGTGATTTTTTTCTCTTGGTATTTGATTTATTCGTTAATGTCTTTTTCATGTTTAAACCCCTAAAAGTAATAAGGCAATGCGTAAACCACAGTCATATCCATTTGTCAAGGTTAAAGTGGTTCGGCATAGGTATGAGAAATCTGCCGTCTCATTTTGAAAATGATATTAAAAGCTCCTATTCCGATAATCAATTAAAATACTTTTTTAGCTTTCATCTCAAGATAATCTCTCATCTGCGGCGGATCCAGTTCAATCCAATCCACTTTTTTTAAGAGATTCCATTGCGCCACATCATAAGAGCGGGTCTTATTATGAACAAAGACGCCGACAAATTTCACTTTGCGCGTGTTTTTCCAGTAATCGACCAGGTCGGGTTGCTCAAAGAAGATGTCGTCCTGAATTAATACGAAATCATGAGGGTATTCTTTCTTGCCCAGAAAACCGAGAAAGAAAGTTGCCTTGCTGATCGGGGTTATATCAAGGGAGGTATATTTATAACTGAGGAATTGGAGTCCCCAGTGATCATTGAAAACCAGTCCTCCCACCAGGCATTCCGGACAAGCTGCTTTGAGAGGAGCGATGTTGTTTAAGAAAAAAGAAGAGGCAAAAACATGATCCTGAAATCCATATTGTCTGATCATTCCACCTATCCATTTGGCGAAAGCTTCGGCATTCCTGCTTTCGTCCTTCATATCCAGCGACACGATCGGTGTGACGCCCCGGGCTTTTCTTTCTTTGATAAGGTCGAATAACTCCACGACCGTCATGAACGGCTGCGGTTTTAAGTCAGGGTTGGCGGCATTTTGCGGCAGCCGGGACACGTCGTTGTATTTTTCGCCAAACGCACCGTCAAGGCCGGTAGCCCTCTTCATTAAATAATCATGTGAAACCAGACCGACCCGATTGCCTTTAGAATCGACAAAATCAATGATGTCCAGTTCGATATTCGGGTTGGTGGAACCGAGCGCTTTTTCCAGAGCGGCTCGGGAGTTTTCCTGGGCGAATGCCGCGTCGCCCCGGTGCCAGCCGGTCGCGGGAAAATTGAAAGCGGCGCAGTCCATACTCAGGGAAAAGACGATGATAAGGGCTGGAACAAAAAGCGCGACAGACTTGCTGAGCGGATGCCTGAAAAATTTCATGGATTACCTCCGTTGCTTCATTTTTATTGGAAAAAGCGATCGCGGCTGAAATATTGCCATATATCGTGATTATCCGTGCAGATCTAACTGATGCTCATTGCTTAAAACAGTATAAAAAAAGAATCAATGAAAATGTCATCGGCAAAACAGGGTTTTCAATATAGCCGCCGATGTCGAATTCGCAGTAAGGGTAAAACCGTTCTGCTTGCTGCGCAGAGCTTAAATCTGATTGGACTTTCGACAAGATAATTTTTGTAATACTATCAGTCAGAGATATGATGACTTTTCATTTTAACTGTGCTAAGCAACAAAAAAAATTTTATGAACCAGGTGGGAACCATTGCTAATATCCTGTGTGAATAAGGGTAGGGCAGCGGGCATCGCCTGAAAAAAATAACTAAAATGAGGAGTAAAATTATGGCATTAAATCCGTTACTTGATTCAAGAGACTTAAGGTTTGTCTTGTTTGAGGCACTCGATGCAGACAAGCTCAATCAGTATGAAAAATTTGCTGACTTTGACAAGGATACCTATGAGGCAACCCTGGAGCTGGCCGAACAGATTGCGGTCGAACAGGTTTATCCGGCCAACGCTGAAGCCGATAAAACGGGCGCTCAGTATGATCCGGCGACTAAAACCGTCAAAATCCCCGAGGGATTCCATAAAGCCATGAAAAGCTACACCGAATCGGGATTTTCGGGCTTGAGCAACGGCCCCGAATTTGGTGGGACGGGCATGCCCGAGACGATCTACCGCGCTGTCATGGAATATTTCTGCGCAGCCGGTGTGGCCTTCAGTTCTTATGATACACTGAAAGTCGGCGCCTGCAATCTGATCATCAACCACGGTTCCGATGAACTCAAAAAGATCTATGTAGAGAAAATGGTCGCGGGTATCTGGGGCGGCACGATGTGTCTGACCGAACCGGGTGCCGGTTCCGATGTCGGCGCGCTGAAAACCCGGGCCGTCAAACAGGCGGATGGAACTTACAGAATCACCGGCCAGAAAATCTTCATCACCGCCGGTGACAATGATCTGTATGAAAACATCATCCATCCCGTACTGGCAAGAATTGACGGTGATCCTCCCGGAACGCCCGGCATTTCCATTTTCGTTGTTCCTAAATTCTTTGTGAACCCCGACGGCAGTGTCGGCAAGCCTAATGATATGTCGACAACGGGCATTGAGCACAAAATGGGCATCAAAGGGTCGGCCACGTGTTCACTCTCTTTCGGCGACAATGATCAATGTGTCGGTTGGTTATTAGGGCAGGAACGTCAGGGTATGAAGATCATGTTCCAGATGATGAACGAAGCGCGTCTGGACGTTTCTCAGCAGGCATTGGGGACCGCCAGCTCGGCGTATATGCATGCCGTCACGTACGCAAAAAACAGAATTCAGGGTGCGGATCCGGCCAAAAAGGGCGATTTTACCTCTGTGCCGATCATTAAACATCCCGATGTCCGCAGGATGCTTCTGTGGATGAAGTCGCAGGTGGAAGCCATGAGAATGCTGACCCTGCTTGCCGCTTATTCCGCCGATGTGGCTCATGCGGACAAGGGCGATGTGGCCAAGGAAGCTTCCGCACTGCTGGAATTTCTAATTCCGCTGTGCAAAGCGGGCAATTCCGATCTGGCGTGGCTGGTGACATCAGAAGCCATGCAGATTTACGGCGGTTATGGTTACTGTTCGGAATATCCCGTCGAGCAACTGGCGCGCGATTGTAAGATTCTGGCCATTTATGAAGGCACCAACGGCATTCAGTCGATGGATTTGACGATGAGAAAGCTGCTCATGAATCCGGATATGTTTAACTTCAAGGTCTTCAAAAAGAGAATCGCAGAGACCTGTGAAAAAGCCCAGGGTGTTGTTGATGAAAAATACATCACGGCCATGAAATCCGCCGTTGAAAAAATGGATGCAACCGTGCAGCATCTGGCTGCATTGCGTGACCAGAAGAAGATACTCGATATTCTGGCGGTTGCCCAGCCTCTGCAGCAGGCGATGAGAATGGTAGCGCACGCCTGGATGCATTTGTGGTCCATGTCTATTGCTATTCCTAAGCTCCAGGCTATTGCCGGCGGTATCGAAGGAGAGGCGGTTGTTGCCAAGGCCCGGGAAAACGCCGAGGCTGCCTTCTATTACGGTAAAATCGTGTCGGACAAGTTCTATCTGGGGACGGAATTGAAGCATCTTACCGGCTATCTGGACTATATTACGGCAGGTGAACCGGCTGCAGTTAACGGGTGTTTTGAAGAAATGTTTACCGGCGCTCTGGCTCAGTAATTTAAGAGTATGATTTTATGATAGGTCCTGGATATTTTCAGGCCGTGAAGAGATTTGCAAAGCCCCTGAATGTTCATTGATTCAGGGGCTTTTTTTATGATAAAAAGCAATGGCGGCTGCAGGGTATTTTCAGCGATAACTTACTTTTATTATTAATTATTTAGGTTGATTAAAATTGTTTGGTATGACAGGTTTGAAGCCTGGGCCAAATCGTTCTGAATTTTAAAATTGTTCCAGATTTGTTTGATAAATATTTATTATATAAGTATTTGTTATAATTGCGTATATAATTTTTTGTAAAATAATTATAAAATAATTAAAATTATTTCTTGACAGTTTTTGCCATAGGGAGTAGAAGCTCACTTCTGTTCGTCAGAGATGTGCTTGAAGGTAGTTGAAGTTTTCAACATGTTCACCGATGGTTTTACTCTTAGTTGTCGGATGATTCCTGGTTACTGACGAAATAAAAAAATTGAAAATTAAGCTTGACAAGAAAATCAAATTGATTTAAATGTCATGGCTCGTTTCAAGAAGGCTCTTTGGAAATTGAATAGTGGGAAAATGAATTTGTGGGTCCTATTAATTTATTGAAATGTCAAGCGAGTTTAATAAGGAAGAGCAATCTTCCTTTACAGGATTAAAACTGGAGAGTTTGATCCTGGCTCAGAACTAACGCTGGCGGCGTGCCTAACACATGCAAGTCGTACGAGAAAGTTGGCTTCGGCTGATGAGTAAAGTGGCGCACGGGTGAGTAACGCGTGGATAATCTGCCTTTTAGTTGGGAATAACGTACCGAAAGGTGCGCTAATACCGGATAATACTGAGTGACTACTGTTGCTTAGTCAAAGAAGGCCTCTGTTTACAAGCTTTTGCTGAAAGATGAGTCCGCGTACCATTAGCTAGTTGGTAGGGTAATGGCCTACCAAGGCTACGATGGTTAGCTGGTCTGAGAGGATGATCAGCCACACTGGAACTGAGACACGGTCCAGACTCCTACGGGAGGCAGCAGTGAGGAATATTGCGCAATGG